>CAYQTK010000177.1:0-9422 GCA_964420375.1 uncultured bacterium | reverse complement strand
AGTTTAAAGACCGGGTGGTCCACATCAACCGGGTGGCCAAGGTCGTCAAGGGCGGCAAGAGGTTCAGCTTCGCCGCCCTGGTAGTGGTAGGCGACGGACAGGGTAAAGTGGGTATAGGCCATGGAAAGGCCAATGAGGTGCCCGAGGCCATCAGAAAGGCGGTCGAAAAGGCCAAGAACAGCATGGTAAAGGTGGCCCTGGCAGAGGGAGGGACCATTCCCCACGAACAACTGGGCGAATGCGGGGCTGCCAAGGTCTTTATGAGACCGGCTTCCCCCGGTACCGGCGTCATCGCCGGAGGAGCGGTAAGGCCGGTGGTAGAGGTCGCCGGAATATCCAATATCCTGACCAAGTCCCTGGGAACAAACAATCCGCAGAACGTGGTCAAGGCCGCCTATGACGCGCTTCTCAAGCTGGAAGGAAAAGAACAGGTGTCCGGCCGCCGCGGTAAAAGCCAGGAAGAAATCTGAGAAAGCTTTTTTGACTTTTATCCGGAAACGGACAAAGGAGAAAGGTCATGGCCAGCCAAACCATAAAAATAACACTGAAAAGAAGCCTTATTAACCGGCCCCCCAAGGTGAAGGAAGCAGCCAGGGGACTGGGGCTTAGAAAAATGAACCAGACGGTGGAAAGACCCAACACCCGCGAGACAAGGGGCATGGTCAAGAAAGTGATCCACCTGGTCGAGGTGGAGGAATAAAATGGAACTGAACATGAGTAACTTGAGTCCGGGAGCAAAAAAGAAAAAGCCCCGGAGGCCGGGAAGAGGAGAATCTTCAGGACTGGGGAAAACCGCGGGCAGGGGACACAAGGGACAGAACTCCCGTTCCGGACGCGGCAAAACACATCCCGCGTTTGAAGGCGGACAGATGCCCTATGCCCGCCGCGTTCCCAAGAGGGGGTTTAATAACATATTCCGCCATACCGTACTCCACGTGAACGTGGCAGCGTTGAAACGGTTTCCTCCGGACAGCGAAGTTGGAGTAGAGAACCTGAAACAGGCCGGGCTGGTAAAGAGGAAAGGCAAAGTTAAAATCCTGGGCGAAGGCGAGCTGGACCGGCCGCTCACAGTCAAGGCCCACGCTTTCAGTACCACGGCCCGGGCCAAGATCGAGGCCGCGGGAGGAAAAGCCGAGGTGGTGTAGTTAATGGCTGGCTGGACGAACATAGGCAAGATTCCCGAGCTCCAGAAGAGGCTCCTGTTCACGTTGATGATCCTCGCCTTCTACAGGCTGGGAGTGCATATCTGGATACCCGGGATCAACCCCGGCGCACTCGAGGACTTCTTCAAGCAGCAGGAGTCAGGAGGGCTGTTCAGCCTCATCAACACCTTCACCGGCGGCGGCTTCCAAAACATGTCCGTGTTCGCCCTGGGAATCATGCCCTATATCACCGCCTCCATTATTCTCGAACTTCTCACCGTGGTGTTCCCCTACCTGGACAAGCTGAAAAAAGAAGGGGAAGTAGGAAGAAAAAAGATCACCCAGTACACCCGCTATCTCACCGTGTGCCTCTCCGTGGCACAGGGGCTGGGAATAGCATTCATGCTCCAGGGATGGCACAACGACTTCGGAGGACGGGGGCTCATAAACATATCGCCCGGACAGTCGTGGTGGGAGTTCCGAATAATGACGGTAATAACCATTACCGCGGGAACAGCCCTCATAATGTGGCTCGGCGAGCAGATCACCGAAAGAGGAATCGGCAACGGGATATCTCTCATTATCTTCGCCGGCATCGTGGCACGGACGCCCGCTGGTATCTACGAGACCATTCAGCAGGTGGCAAGCGGAACAATGCATATCTTCGTGCTCCTGCTGGTCGGAGTCGTCATGGTGCTGGTCATAGCGGCCATCGTGTTCGTGGAAAGGGCACAAAGAAAGCTGCCCGTACAATACCCCGCACGCACGGTGGGAAGGAAAATGTACAAGGGGGTCAAAACCCATCTCCCCTTGAAAGTAAACCAGGCAGGGGTTATCCCTCCAATCTTCGCCTCCAGTCTGCTGTCCTTCCCCACCACAATCTCCGGGGTGTTTCAGCAAGGCGAAGGCGGAGGACTAGGATGGGTACAAATGTTGGCATCGGCCTTCAACCCCATGTCGTGGCAGTATAACGCCATCTACGGCTTGCTGATCATCTTCTTTACTTTCTTCTATACAGCGGTGAAATTCAACCCCATGGACGTGTCCGACAACCTGAAAAGGCAAGGCGGATACATTCCCGGAGTAAGACCCGGACAAAACACCTCCGATTATATCGACCGGATCCTTACCAGGCTCACAAGCGGAGGAGCAATGTACCTGGTCGCGGTATGCGTGCTTCCCTCAATACTGATGACCCTGCTGGGCATACCGTTCTATTTCGGGGGCACCGGACTGCTTATCGTGGTAGGAGTGGCCATGGACACCGCATCTCAGATGGAGTCCCATTTGATAGCAAGGCATTACGACGGGTTCCTGGGTGCAAAAGGACCGAAAATAAAAGGAAGAAGATCCAGGTAAGAGAAAAAGGAGGTTTTTAAAGTGAACATTATTTTATTAGGCCCCCCCGGCTCCGGAAAAGGGACCCAGGCCAAAGAGATAATCGAAAAGCACAGCATTCCCCAGATTTCAACCGGAGACCTCTTGCGCGAAGCGGTTAAAAACGAAACCGAGCTCGGAAAAAAGGCAAAGGAGTACATGGACGCCGGCAAGCTGGTCCCCGATGAAGTGGTCGTGGGCATGGTAAAAGAAAGGCTCCAGAAGGATGACTGCCAAAACGGGTTTATATTGGACGGGTTCCCCCGCACCGTGCCCCAGGCCGAGGCCCTTGACCAAACACTTTCCGAAGTGGGAAAGAAAATCGATAACGTGCTCTCCATCGAGGTCCCCGACAGCGAGGTCGTGGAAAGGCTCTCCGGAAGGAGAACGTGTGAAAACTGCGGGACCATGTATCACGTGAAGTTCAATCCCCCCAAGCAGGAGGGGGTATGCGACAAGTGCGGAGGAAAGCTCTACCAGAGGGACGACGACAACGAAAAAACCATCAAAAACCGTCTCCAGGTATACCATGATCAGACCTCGCCGTTGAAGGACTATTACTCTAAAAAGGGACTGGTTAAGGAAATCGAAGGAGTGGGAGACATAGCACAAATCAAACAAGCGGTTCTCAATGCACTGGAAAGTTGAGAAGTTGGGAGTTATCCTCAAAACCAAAAAAGAAGTCGAGGCCTTGAGAAAGGCCAATAAGATAGTAGTCGAAGTATTAAACGATCTCAGGGAAAATACCGTCGCAGGAATGTCCACTATGGACATGGAAAAAAGGGCCCGGAAGATACTTGATAAAAGAAAGGCCCAAAGCGCATTCCTGGGGTATCGCGGGTTCCCGGCCACGTTGTGCGCTTCCGTGAACGAAGAAATAGTGCACGGTATACCAAGCTCCGGCAAGGTCTTGACCGAAGGAGACATAGTAAGCATAGATTTCGGAGTTATACTGGATGGATATTGCGGCGATGCTGCGTTGACCTTTCCAATCGGAAAGACAAGCGAGGAAAAAGAAAAGCTGATGAGGGTGACCCGGGAATCTTTGCAGAGAGGTATTGACCAAATGGTTCCCGGAAACCACATCTCCGATATAGCCCGGGCAGTGCAGTCGCACGCCGAGTCGAACGGATTCTCCGTGGTGTACCAGTTTGTAGGGCACGGAATCGGAAGGAAGATGCACGAGGACCCCCAGGTGCCCAACTGCGGGAACCCCAGGCCGGACGTAAGATTGACGGAAGGGGTCGTACTCGCAATCGAGCCCATGGTAAACGCGGGAGTGCCCGAGGTCGTCGTACTCGACGACGGGTGGACCGCGGTTACCGCGGACAGGAAGCCCTCCGCACATTTTGAAAGGTCTGTGGCGGTGACCGACCGCGGACCGGACATACTGAGTGAGTGGTGACTTGAAAGTAAAAAAGGAAAAGCATGGTGACAAACAACAGAAGAAATCCTGGAGAAGGGCTAAATGGCGAAAAGTGATATGATCCAGGTCGAGGGCACGGTAAAAGAGCCGTTGCCGAACGCCATGTTCCGAGTGGAACTCGATAATGGACATAAAATCCTGGCACATATCTCCGGAAAAATGAGGATGCATTACATAAAAATCGTGCCCGGCGACAGGGTAACAGTGGAGATATCTCCCTATGACCCCAACCGGGGACGGATAATCTTCAGAAAGTAGATAAAGGAAAATCGTCATGAAAGTACAAGCCTCGGTTAAAAGAAGATGCAAAGACTGCAAGGTCATCAGAAGAAGGGGCGTCGTGCGGATTATATGCAAGAACCCCCGTCATAAGCAGCGACAGGGATAGGAGGATTTATAATGGCCAGAATTGCAGGCGTGGATATACCCAATAAGCCCATAGGCGTGGCCCTGACCTATATCTACGGCATAGGACATACAACCGCTAAGCACATACTTACTGAAGCGGATATTGACCCTTCAATAAGAAGCAATAACCTCGACGAGGGACAGGTGGCCGCAATCCGAAGGATAATCGACAACAACTACCGGGTCGAAGGAGAGCTCAGAAGGGAAGTGAGCATGAACATTAAAAGGCTCATGGACATGGGGTGCTACCGGGGGCTCCGCCACCGCAAAGGACTGCCCGTAAGGGGACAGAGAACCTGCACTAATGCAAGAACAAGAAAAGGGCCTCGCAAAGCCATTGCAGGCAAGAAAAAAGCGCCTAAACCAAAGTAAGTATAGAAAAGCTCTAAAGTAAAAGGACCTAATACCGAACCGTAAAAAGGCAGAAAAATGGCAAGAAAAAGAGATCGCGGAAAAAAGAAAGTTAAAAAAAACGTGGAAAAAGGTGTTGTCCATATTCAGAGTTCCTTTAACAACACCATCATCACCATAACGGACATGGAGGGAAACACCGTCTCCAGCGTGAGCGCCGGCGTCATCGGGTTCAAGGGATCCCGGAAAAGCACGCCGTTCGCTGCCCAGCAGGCGGCAACCGAGGCCGCCAGGAGGGCCCAGGAGCACGGAGTCAGAACTGTAGACGTACTGGTAAAAGGTCCCGGAGGGGGAAGAGAGTCCGCTCTGCGATCCCTCCAGGGAGCGGGAATCCGCGTCAACCTGATTAAAGATGTTACACCAATTCCGCATAACGGCTGCCGCGCCCCCAAAAGAAGGCGCGTATAAAAGGAGGTGCATGAGTGGCACGCTATCGTGAGGCTGTCTGCCGCTTCTGTAGAAGGGAAGGGCTGAAGCTCTACCTTAAAGGAGACAGGTGCTATACCGACAAGTGCTCGGTGGATAGAAGGGCCAAACCGCCCGGACAGCACGGAGACAGGAGAATAAAACAATCCGATTACGGCATGCAGCTTCGGGAAAAACAGAAAGTAAAAAGGTTGTACGGGTTGTTGGAAAACCAGTTTAGAAACTACTTTCATAAGGCAGATCGCATGAAGGGAGTTACCGGTTTCAACCTCATCCTGCTGCTGGAAAGAAGGCTGGACAACATTGTCTATCGAATGGGGTTTGCTGCGTCACGCAACCAGGCGCGACAGTTGGTAAGACACGGACATTTTACATTGAACGGAAAAAAGGTGGACGTGCCTTCTCTCCAGGTGTCGCCGGGGGACGTGATCGAGGTAAAAGAGAAAAGCAGAAAGGTCCAACAGATAAACCAGTCTCTCGAGGCCATGAACGCAAAGGGAGGACCGCCCAGATGGTTGGAAACGGACGCCGCAAGTTACCGGGGACAGGTCAAGGAACTCCCTGCCAGGGAAGAAATCACCATGCCCATCGAGGAGCACTTGATCGTCGAGCTCTACTCCAAGTAGGCTCCGGGCAAATTCGTCTTTCAGCTATGAAAAGGAGACCTTGATGCATAGAAACTGGAGAAACCTCATAAAACCGAAACAGTTGGAGATAGAAGAAGAAACCGCGACATCCACCTACTCCAAGTTCACCGCAGAGCCGCTCGAGAGAGGGTTCGGAATCACCATGGGAAACGCTCTTCGAAGAATCCTCCTCTCCTCACTGCAGGGGGCGGCAATCGTCGCCGTGAAAATTGACGGCGTAGGACACGAGTTCAGCAGCATACCCGGAGTCACCGAGGACGTCACCGAAATCGTGCTCAACTTGAAAGATGTGCTCGTAAAGTACACCGGAGACTATAAAAAATCCCTGACCCTCGAAGCAAACGGACCGGGTGTGGTGCGCGCAGCGGACATAAACACCGACGATAAAATCCGGATACAAAACCCCGAGCAGGTTATAGCAACTCTCGACGAAGACACCACACTCAAAATGGAGATGTGGGTCAAAATGGGAAAAGGATACGTGCCATCCGAGCAAAACAAGGATGACGACTATCCGGTCGGAGTCATCCCCATTGACGCCGTCTTCTCACCCGTAAGAAAGGTCAACTACAGGGTCACCAACGCAAGGGTGGGACAGATAACCGACTATGACAAGCTCATACTGGAAGTATGGACCAACGGAGCTGTATCGCCGCTCGACGCAGTGGCATACACTGCAAAAATTCTCAAAGACCAACTGTCCATCTTCATAAACTTCGATGAAAAGGGAGAACTCGAAGAGGTAAAGGAAGAAGAAGAAGAGGAAATCCCCGATGTAGACCCCAATCTCTATCGGCCCGTCGAAGAACTCGAGCTGTCGGTAAGAGCGGCCAACTGCCTCAAAAACGCCAATATAAGGCTCATCGGAGAACTCGTGCAAAAGTCCGAGCAGGAGATGCTCAAAACCAAGAACTTCGGAAGAAAATCATTGAACGAAATAAAAGAAGTGCTCGGAATGATGGGGCTAAGCCTGGGCATGAAGCTCGAAGATTTTCCCGACCCAAGGATGGAAAAAAAGTTCTCTAAAGGAACACAGTCATGAAACACGCAGTTAAAACAAGAAGGTTCGGGAAAACCACCAGCCACCGGAATATGATGTTCCGGAACCTGGTGACCTCTCTCATAAAGCACGGAAGGGTCGAGACAACCCTGCCCAAGGCAAAAGAACTCCGCACCTGGGGGGACAAAATGATAACCCTCGGCAAAAGGGGAGACCTGCATGCCCGCCGACAAGCGCTATCAGTAATCACTGAAAAAGAAGTCGTTAAAAAACTCTTCGACGAAATAGCGCCCGACTACGAAGACCGCCAGGGAGGATACACCCGTGTCGTAAAGCTGGGAAACCGAACCGGGGACGCCGCTCCCATGGCCGTAATCGAGCTCGTCGGCAAAAGACAGGCAACCAAAAAAGAAATCAGACAAAAAAAGAAAAAGAAAAAAGAGGAGAGCCTCTTGCAAAAAGAGTAAAAAGAAGGCGGGAAAGCCCCCCCCCCCTGTGTCTGCGTGCCTGTCTGCCGTCTCCGGCTCACGCAGGCGGACAAGCACAGGAAGGCGGGTCTCGATGATCCCGTGCTGCCTCTCTGTGCCGGACACGGCAGACAGGGAGCTCGCTCCCTCCACCATCTAAAGCCTTCCTTACCTCCTCCTCGATAAGCAGACTTTTGCAAGAGGCTCAGGTGTAAATATCCTCCCCAAAGTAAAAAAACAGCGGTCTTCTGAGGGCCGCTCTCCACCCGAGCGACTTGCGTCAAAAACAAAGCTCCGCTTTCCTGAAAAAAGCCGGCGCACGAACACTGACATGGCCCACCAGCCCACCTCAAAGGAGCAACCTGAAGTTTCTCGGCTGTAATATGGAGTATTTTAAACAGGCTTTTCAAAAGCCGCAGCCCCTCCCGAGACAAGGACAGTGTTACAGGAGAGGTACTCAGAAGAGGGGGAATAAAGGTGATCAAAGTTGCCTGAAACAGGGTTTGCCCCGGTTTACAAAGAAGCTTGACGGTGCTATAATCTATTGTCGTCGCAAAGGGAAGACACTGTGCACATGCTCTGAATGAGCAGCGGAGGTTCTCTCTTTGCCGAAGAAAATAATGAAAGGCCGGGCTTGTTTTCCGGTCCGGTTCCAAAGGCGGGTGAAAGATGGGTTTTATTCTTACACTTCTTCATGTCATCGTATGCATGGCGCTTATTATAATCATCCTTCTCCAGGCGGGCAAAGGCGCGGGCATGGGGGCGGCCTTTGGGGGCTCCAGTCAGACTGTGTTCGGTTCCACCGGGGGAGCGACATTTCTTACCAAGGTCACCATTGCCGCGGCCATCATCTTCGGAATGACAAGCCTGGGGCTCTCTTTTCTGGGAGACGAAGGAGATAACCTCATGGAGGGATACAAGACCAAGGAAAAATCCACAGTATCAGACCTGCCTATCCCGGCGCCTTCCACAGGAGGGGAAAAATCTCCTGGAAAAACAACTCCAGGAGAAAAAACCCCGGCCCCGGCGCCCGCATCCGATATCCAGGTGCCAGATGTCAACAAGCCAAAGATTCACCAACCGGAAGAATCATCACCCGCAGAAAATGCGCCCCCCGAAAACGCATTGAATCCCGACGAAGCCGGAAAGCCGGGTAGGGGACCCGAAAACTCAATCCCGCCACCTGCAGAGCGGAACTCAGGGGAATAATAAAACCGGGGGATTGAAAACCCCGGATTTTTGAATTATATTAATTTAGTCAAACTAATGCGAGGATGGCGGAAGAGGTAGACGCGCAAGGTTGAGGACCTTGTGGGCATTAGCCTGTGAGGGTTCAAGTCCCTCTCCTCGCACCATTTCTCAAGTAACAAAACCCCCACACTTTCAGAACAAGACCCCCGCAAAACCGCACAACAGAGCGGCCCGGAGCAGAAGCCCGGAAACACTTTCCCCACATATCCCTTACAAAACTATGACACTATAAAACATGCAAATCATGTTGAGAGCATGTTATCAGCATGCACCAAAAAGTTCTGCCGGAGGGTTATTCCTCTAAAAGATCAGAACGGCTTAATCTTGTCGAGTTTTTACTTTGCGTCTTCGCGCCTTTGCGTGAAATAAAATTCTATTTTGGACAAGAGTGAACCGGGATATAATATGTGATTTCCGCGCCGGTAAGGAGTGCTTACAGATGATCGGCGATTGCCCGGAAAGCCGCTACTGACTCATCGTCGGCCATTCTCGGGTCGGCGCTGGTTTTCACTATGACAAGGTTTTCTTTGGTGTTTACATATATGTACTGCCCGAAGACGCCGCAAGCGAGGAACTCGCCATCCGGTTCCTCCGGAATCCACCACTGGTATTGGTATCCCCACCCATCTTCCGTCATGCCTGGCTGTAAGTGAGGCTGGTCCGGGACAACGGATTCCAGCACCCATTCTTCTAAAACGATCTGCACTCCGTTCCAACTGCCTTTGTTCTGGTAGAGGCGTCCGAACCTGGCATAGTCACGTAGCGTTGCGTTCAAGCAGCAAAATGAAAGCTCGACGCCCTCGCTGTCAACGTTCCAGTTCGCGTGGGATTCCATTCCCAGCGGCCGCCAGATTTTTTCCTCGAGGT
>CAYQTK010000176.1:0-9432 GCA_964420375.1 uncultured bacterium | reverse complement strand
ACGGTCGGCTGCACAAAATCCCGCCTCTGCGGCGGTGCTATGAATAAGGTGGGATCACAACACGCTATTCGGTGTGATCCCGATTCATCATCATTTGCATTGATATCTCTATCAAATATCTTCCCGGCAATGTTCCCGGCTCCGGGTTTTTTTGTTTGACTCCGAAAAAGCGGGTGGATATTATTTATGTTCGAGGTACAGGCCCGCCCTTGCGCGGGCAGGCTTATAATCCTGACAGGGAGAGAATTATGGCCGAGCTTAATGTTACCGAAACCGAGAAGCAGTACGTCACCACAAACCAGGTCATCCGTGGCGTGCTGGATTACTTGAAGCAGGGCAAAATGGACGAAGCCACCCGGCTTTACAGCCATTGCCAGGAGGACGTGGGGTACGTACTCATATTAAAGTCTCCGTCGGACAAGGCTTTGCGTACCAGCCTGGCCAAGATGTTCTACTACGCCAAGGATTACGAAAAGGCGGCGCAGGTGCTCGAAGAGGTCGGCGATTACAAGAGGGCAGCCGAGCTTTACGAGCGGACAGACCAGTATGAGCAGGCCGCGGAGATGTGGGCCAAGATCGAAGACTTGCCGCGCTCCGCCCATTGCTTTGAAAAAGCGGGCAGGTGGGAGCAGGCCGCGGATTTCTACACCCGGGTGCAGAACTTCGAGCGGGCCGCCTATTGCTTCGAGAAGCTGGTCAACCACTACCTTGCCGGCAAGTACTATTTCCAGATCAAGAAGTTCCAGAAGTCAATGGAGCTTCTCCAGAAGGTGGGCGAGGAGGAGGAGCATTTTCTTGACGCCACCGTACTTATCGGCAATATTCTGGCCATGCACGGCTACCTTGACATGGCGACAGCCAAGTACAAGGTGGTGACCAAGACGGTGCCGGTGTCCGCGGGCTCGTTGAGCGTCTATTACAACCTGGCCCAGCTTCTGGAAAGGAAAGGAGACGTGTTCGAGTCCATGAAGGTCTACAAGCAGGTCTCGTCCGTGGACCCGGTCTACCGTGACGTTTCCGACCGTATCAAGGCGCTTGAAAAGAAGATGACGGACCAGGTCGAGGTCACCGATGCCACTGGCGAGGAGGAGTTGGAAGTGATCGAAGACCTCGAGCCGCTCGAGGAAGAGGTCCTGGTTCCCGCGGGCCCCGAGCAGCAGGTCATGCCCAAACCCGCCCGCATTGTTAGCGTGATGGAGGGATTCGAGTTCTTGAAGAACACCAGCCTCTTCGATCGGCTGGCACTGGCCGAGATGAAGCGGCTCTGGAACATCTGCCAAAACCGGACATACGAGCCGAATGAGATCATCATCGAACAGGACCGGCCCGGCAAGGGGCTTTACGTGATCAAGAAAGGGAACGTCAAAGTACAGCGCGCGGAAGCCGGCAAGGTCTCCGATCTGGTCGAGCTGGGCCCCGGCGCCCACGTGGGCGAGATGTCTTTAGTAGACCGTGCGTCGACCTCCGCCCGGGTGGTCGCCGGAGAACAGGGGGCTGAGGCGTTCGAGATATCCAGCGACAACTTTGAAGAGCTGATCCAGTCCGACGATAAGATCGCGATAAAGGTCTATCGCGTGTTCGCGGAGACCTTCTGCGACCGGCTGCGAAAAACCACTGCGGAGCTCTCCGCCATCAAGGCGTCCGGCTGAGGACGGTTAATGTTGAAAACCGGGGTTTGAGGCACTACTGTCAAATGTAGGTGCAAGCGGCGGAAGTCGCGGCTGAAGCCGCTCGCACGGTGATGCGTGGGAGCCGCTTGCACGATGATGCGTGGGAGCCGCTTGCACGGTGATGCGTGGGAGCCGCTTGCACGGTGATGCGAGAGGAGGACTTAAGATGTGGATCACGATTATAAAGTACACGGCGCCGGTTTTCGGTTTCGGGCTGGGCTGGCTGTTGAGCTACTTTTTGGGCTGCAAGTCAGCTTGAGGCATCTGGAACAACCCGTGGGTCGCGGGTATGATAGTTGCCGTGATGGCTTATGCTGTTGCCGGTTTGTTTGAAAGCTCCGGTCAATAACGTCGGTTTTTGTCGCGTTTGAACTTTTGTAGTGATTCGTGGAGCAGCTCCCGTATCCTGTCGTGCTCTCCGATGCGGGCAAGTTCCATGAGGTCGGCGGTCAACGCCTCTTCCCAGAACCTGGTCCGGTCGGCGGGATTTTCGATCTCTTTCTTTACCACTTTTTCCCGGAACGTATTGATCCGCTCGATGGCCTCTCCCATGTGTTCTCCCAGGTAAGACTGAAGCATCCTTCGCAGGGTCCGAGCCACTGCCGGGCTGGCTCCCGAGGTCGACAGCGCCATCAGGAGCGGACCCTGCCGGAAATAGCTGGGCACCTGAAAGTCCGAGCCAAAAGGGTCGTCCGAGATATTGGCAAGTACGCCGAGCTCGCGCGCATGGTCGCGCACATTCCTGTTCACCACGGCATCGTCAGTACATGCCGCGCATACAAAGGCGTCTTTGAGGTCTCCCTCTTGATACGCCCGCTCGACAAGCTCGACAGCACCCTTTCCCGCAAGCTCGCGCAAACCGGCACAGACCTCCGGACTGATGACCTTTACCCTGGCGCCGCCATCCAGGAAGTTGCCGGCCTTGCGAAAGGCGACCTCTCCGCCTCCAATCACGACGGCAAGCACGCCCTCGATATTAAGAATATTAGGAAAGCCCGACATGATAGACTCCAGCTTCATTCTAGCATTATCCCGGCTGTTCGCGAGAAAAATCTTTCCCTGTTTCCCCGAAAGTGATGTAGAATGCAGCCTCCGCAACAAGTCAATAATCAGGAACCGCGGGGACAAGCTCCTTGTAAAGCGCGCGCCGGGCTCAATACCGGGAGCATTCCGAATTACACACAGATTGGCAAGCCGGGCCTGGTTTGCTAAAATTTATTAAATGGACAAACACAGAAACGACGAGTTGTTCGAGCCGCGCCTTATCAGTTTCGATTTCGGCGACACCCTGGTGACCGCGGAGCCTTCCTACCTGGAGCGAGTGGCGCAGGGCCTTTTCGAGCTCGGGCATCCCAAAGGCTTCGAACAGGTCAAGGCCGCTTATTTTCGCGCCGACATCAAGGCGGCCGGCCGTCTTATTCCCAATGCCCCTTTCTCGACCGCGGAGTTCGAGCAGACCTTCAGCGAGTGCTTTTTCGAGGAACTGGAGCTCTTACAGGAAGCTGCTGAGCTCGCTCCTCAGCTTGCCGACAGGCTTATCGAGCTTCGGCCGAAACGGGTGATGATGCCGGGAGCAGAGGCCCTCCTGGCCAGGCTTAATAATGAAGGATTCCCTTTGGCGGTGATCTCCAACAATGACGGCTACACCCGCGATAAGTGCCGGGCGGTGGGCATCGAGGACTACTTCTTTCTTATACTCGACTCCACAGTGGAAGGCGTAAACAAACCCGATCCCCGCATCTTCCAGAAGATACTCACCAGTGCGGGGTTCCGGCCCCCTGAAGTGCTGCACGTGGGCGACCTGTGGGGATGCGACGTGCTGGGGGCCCGCAACGTGGGCATAAACGCGGTATGGCTTGCAAATCCGCTGGTGACGCCGGACTCCCAGCCGGAGGTCAAGACTATCAACAGGCTCGAAGAGCTGCTCGAGCTTGTAAGGTTCTAGTGCCTTGTCAAAAGCTTTTTGGGGAATAGAAAATAATCGTGCGAGCGGCTTTAGCCGCGATCTTCATTGGACCCGTTCCCCTTTTTTCGAGTTACAGAGCACTAGGCATGAAACACTGGAGGACTTTGATGAGGGAGAATGCTGAAAGAGGCGGACGGTTCTGGAGACCGATACAAGGTCGTGCCTTTGCGGTTGCGCTTGTCATGTGCATTGCTTTGTTCCTGGTTCCCCTTGCCTGCGGGGGCAAGAAAAACAAAGCTCCGTCCGGCCGCAAGGCAGAGGTCGGCATGGCAAGCTGGTACGGCAAGAAGTTCCACGGCAAAAAGACGGCTTCAGGAGAGAGGTTCAACATGTACGCCTTGACTGCTGCGCACAAGACGCTGCCTTTTGATGCCCGGGTCAAGGTCACCAACCTCTCCAACAAAAAGTCGGTTAAGGTCAGGATAAACGACCGGGGCCCCTGGACCAAGGGAAGGATAATCGACCTGTCTTACGGCGCTGCCCGGAAAATAGACATGATCGACAAAGGGGTGGTCAAGGTCAGGGTCGAGATTTTAAGTCTTCCCGACTGATCCCGCAAAACGTGCTCTTGAGAAGGGCGGAGTACTCCGCTGTTGAAACCTTGTTACAGAGGGTAGTATAATCCCCAAAAGTCTTCGGAGGTGTTTACATGTCCATAAGCCGGACGCCGGCAAAGATCGGGTTGATCATGGCCGCAATATTCCTGATGTCCGCTTTTTCCTCGCAAGCTGAGGAGCAGCCGTCCCTCAAGGTCATGAGCTACAACATCTGGGGGATCATCGGAGCCAAAGAGCGGCAAATCCGTACCTATGCCATCGGCCGCAAGATAGCGGAGCTCGATCCCGACGTCATCGCCGTTCAGGAGGCATTCGAGAAAAAGCACCGCGAGATTCTTCTCCGGGCGCTGGAAGACAAGGGCTATGATATCGGGGACTGGCGATACTTCAGATACCGTTACGGCTCCGGGGTGCTGCTTATAAGCAAGTTTCCGGTAGAGGAGGTCCTGTTCGAGCCCTACCGGGTCAACGCTCCCTGGAAGGACATCGAGAGGCTGGGAGGCAAGGGCATCGCGCACGCCCGGCTGCGCACGCCGTGGGGACCACTCGATTTCTTCCTGACCCACGTTATCGCCAGGATGACCCCCATGCGTAACGAGTCCGGAGATTACGTGGACCTGGACCCCAAAAAGAACGACCGGCTGGTGCAGCTTTATCAGGCGGACAGGTTCGTGCGCTCGAAAAAGTCCACCTTCGCAAGGTCCATGATCGCCGCGGGCGACTTCAACATATCCCCCCAAATGCTCGAGTACGATTTCCTCGTCTCCCTTACCGGGTTCGAGAACAGCTTTGACAAGGTAAACCCCGGCGAGAACCCCTCGACATACTCCAAGGACAACAAGTACGCCACCGGCGAGTACTCCCGCATCGACCACATCTTCTACAAGAACTACAGGGGCGTCGAAGGTTTCTGGGTCGAGCCCGTAAAATCGCAAATAGTAATGACCGACGGGTTTACTCATCCCGAGACCATGGAGACCATCCCCTACTCCGACCATTACGGCGTGCTCACCGAGTTCCGGGTCCACAAAGATCCGGGCGCGGTCGAGCTGTCCCCCCAGGGCGTTACCCGGGACTCCTGCTTTGAAAAGCAGTGCATGACCGGATATGAAGAAGGAGCGATCCGACTTGACCCGGACAACGTAAACCTTTGGCAGAGCTTCGCGCTCGAGGTCTTCTCCGACGTACTGTGGGAAAAGAACCGGGAGAACCCCCTTATACTGCCCATGGCCCGGGTAGTGGCCATGGACGAGCTCGACGGACCGGCAGAGATCATGGTCCCGGAGGATGCCCGCTCCGAACTGCTCGCCGGCATGGTCCGCACCTGCGGCAGCCGGGCTGCTCCAGCGAAATAGAACCGTCTTCCATGTCCGCCCATCCCGGCAAGGAAAGCGACAGCGTCTCTAAAACAGCGGCCCGGGCATACCGGGAGCTGGCTTGTGCATTCCCGGTCTGCTGCTTCTCCGACGAGTTCTATTACTTTCCGCAAGCGATGACTGACAAGCCTTTTGGGGAGTGGGACTGCTTTCTGCCTGACAAGACAGAAGAGGTGGCGTCCCGCCTTTCGCGCTTTGAAACCGAGCTCGACGAACTGCCCGAAAACACGGACAGGGACACAAGGATAGACGCTTCTCTTTTAAAGCGGGTATTTTCGAGCTTGCGCGAGCAGCTTGTGGAGGTCCGCTTCTTCGAACGGCAGCCCACCTTCTATCTTACCGTGCTCAGCGTAGGACTGGCCCTGGCCTTCGAGGACAGTGACCCCCATGCTTTTTTAAAGCGAGCAGCAGGTGTCCCGCGCTTTCTGGACACGGCAATGCAGAACCTGCACCAGCCGCCCGAGCTTTTCTGCAGGCTCGGGCTTGAGATGGTCCCCTCAACAAGGGCGTACCTCGAACACCTGGGCCGGATGCGTCCCGGCCTGGAGGACGCCATCACCGCACTGGACAGATTCCATGACAAGCTTGTTCAAACAAAGACAAAGGACGAGTTCCGGCTTTCGCCGGAGCTTTTCTCGCGGATCGCGCGTACTCACATGGACTGCTGCGCTGACCTGTCCGAAGTCGAGGCCGAGCTTGACGACGAGATTCGGAAGATGGAAGAGCGACTTATCACCAAGGCCAAGCTCCTGGGCCAATATGGATCATGGCAGGAAGCTGTCGCCGGCCTGGCCGGGCCCCGACTCCCGGAGGGGGGCGCGCTCGGTCTTTTCCGGGAGGTCGTGGACGAGCTTGGCGAGCACTGCCTGGAGTCCGGCCTGGTTAGCCCCCAGCTTTTCCAGGACTGTCCGGTGCAAGTCGAGCAGGTGCCCTCCTACCTGTCCCCTGTCCGCACGGCCTCCGCTTACAGCATGAAACCGGGACACCCCCCAAAGGGAGGTTCATTTTATGTTATCAACGCCAAAGACCCCCAAGCGGCCATTACCGAAAACCCGGCCGAGTGCCGCATGCTGGCCGCACACGAGACCTGGCCCGGCCACCATCTTCTCGACATGAAGCGGTGGCAGAACCCCCGGCCTTTGCGGCGGCCCGTCGAGCACCCCCTGTTCTACGAGGGGTGGGCCTGCTTTGCCGAAGACCTGGCGGCGCGCACCGGCTATTTGGACCGCCTGGAGGACCGCCTGCTCCTGGACAAGCGCCGCTACTGGCGCGCCATCAGGGGAAAGGTTGACCTGGGCCTTCAAACCGGGAGCCTGGATATTGCATCGGCAGCAGAGCTCTTGACCCGCACGGGCATGAGCAAGAAAAGGGCGCTGGCAACCGCGCCGCGGTTTGCTTTGAACCCCGGATACCAGCTATGCTACACTTTGGGCTTCAGACGATTCCTGGAGCTCTTTCAAAAGCGGGGGCGGGAAAACATTGCGGGATTTGCAAAAACCGTTCTCGATCAGGGCGAGATCGGCTTTACTGCGCTGGCAGATATAATGAAGTGAACCTTGCCTGTTTTTTACGCGGGCTGGCTAATGTCCTGCAAACTTGATTTTATTTTACAGGAGAGGGAAGTGGACGACTTTCAGGGGTATCATTCGGAGTGGAACCTGGGCAGTCCCGGCGGCTGGGATTATCAGCGGACCACCCAGGAGATCGGCAAAGAGGTATGGGCTCGGCTGAACCGGATATCCGACACCGGGGTCGAGCTTGATTTCGATCATCCGCTGCTTTACCCGGTGACCGGGTTTGCAGACATGCTGATCGAGTCCCATCGCGCGCGGGAGGGGTCCAATCCAGGCCTCATCTGCCTGGTGGCTGAAGAGGAGACCCTGCGGGAAGTGACCGAGAACCAGAACCTGGTGGACCGGCTGGACAGGGTCGAGGGATTGAGCTCCGCGCTCCTGGCCCCCCACTGGCTGGAGCTTAACAACAGAAGGGTCTGTTATAACGGCGAGCCCGTATCCGTTATATTCATGGACTTTAACACCGACGTGCTGCTGGACCTCCATCGCAAGCACAACCTGGAGCCGCTGCTCCAGGCGGTGCGGGAAGGAAGGGTGATAAATCCCCGCGGCACTGAACCGATCAACGTAAAGAGCATGTTCGAGGTCTTGACCGGTCCTTACCGGGAACGATTCCATCCCGAGATAGTGTCCCGCACGCCGTGGACCCGTCAGTTTTATCACCGAAGCACGGAAGGCCCGCAAGGAGAGCTTATCAAGGACCTGGTGGAGTGGACGCGTGCAAACTGGGAGAGACTGGTCTTGAAGCCGGAGCGGGGCTACTCCGGCAAGGGTGTGAAGGTGGGAGAGATAAACTGCGACGCTGACGATTGCATCTCCTTGGCGCTTTCCGCGGGCGACTACATTGTTCAGGAGCGCGTTCCGCTTCACACCTGGGCGGAGGACAACGCAGACGTGGACGCGGAAAATGGCCGGATGCGGATGGCCCGGTTCCAGACCGACTTTCGGTGCCTGTTCGGTCCGGACCGGGTGTTCGGTTTTTTGTGCCGGTTCGGCGGGGTTCCCACCAATGTGGGCAGCGGCGGCGGCGTACAGCCGTTGGGCGTGCTTCCTGGAGGAGGTGACGTCAGAGAGGCCGTGGACCGGATTAACCGGACCATACTGGAGATGGACTACGATAAGGTCATGGAGGTGGTCGAGTACCGCGACCGGCGGGCGGTGGAGGAGAAGTTCACCTATCTTCTGGGACCCATCAAGATAGCCCTTCGGCCCCGGATCGTTTCCAAGGGACAGCTTGAAAAGCTCGACTCCTATTGCCGGAAGCTGTGGGCGGACTGTCTTACCCTGGAGAAGATGTGGATGGAAGGCAAGCTGGAACACATGATAAAGATAGACCAACAAGAGCTGGAGATAGCCAAAAGCCAGCCCTGGAAGGGGACCAGCGCCATCATCGCTTCTGACGGCCTGTTCAGCTTCGGGGCACATCCGGAGACGCCATGAGCCTTGCAGTTGACCCGGACTGGTGGAAGACCCTTTTTGACGACGTATACCTTTTGACCGACGCCCGGTCGGTCTGCAACGACGAACTCACCCGCAAAGAGGTCGAGCTGATCCGCAAGCTGGTCCCTTTCAAGGAGGGGGGAAAGCTTCTAGACCTTTGCGGCGGACACGGCCGGCACAGCCTCGAGCTTGTCCGCCACGGCCTCTTCTGCACGGTCGTGGACTTTTCCGAGTACCTCATAAATCACGGCCGGAGCCTTGCCGACGGCTTGAGTCACTCCTTGCATTTCCTTAAGGCAGACGCCCGAAGTACCGGTCTTCCCGGCTCGTCTTTCGACCATGTCATTGTCATGGGCAACTCCCTGGGTTACCAGGCGGAGCCGGAAGCGGACGCTGACATCCTGGCGGAAGCCAGACGGGTGTTGAAGCCGGGAGGAGAGCTTTTAGTTGACGTGGCTGACGGCAGAGCAGTGCGGGAGAGGTTCAAGCCGAACTCCTGGCACGAGATCGGCGGTGATATCGTAGTCTGCCGGGAACGCGAGCTCGGTGATGATTGCGTGACCGCCCGGGAGATGGTGCTTAGAAAATCAGGGGGAGTTGTACGCGACCGGACCTACTCGATCCGTATCTATACTGCCGATACACTCGGCCGGCTGCTCTCTGACGCAGGGCTCACCACAGTAAATATCCACACCGACTTCTCATTTCACCAGGATGAAGACGCTGGTTTCATGAATCACCGGATGCTGGGCATAGCCCGGAAGTAGCTCCTGAAAAGCTCCCCTGTACTAGTACCTTGACCGCCAGCTAATGTCGGGTTGATTAATTTCAACCAATCACTATAGCCGC
>CAYQTK010000175.1:0-9436 GCA_964420375.1 uncultured bacterium | reverse complement strand
TAAAATTAATTTTCTTGGAGACGACAAAAAACGCTTGACAGGGCACCAGTTGATTGTACGTGCAGCGATCCTGGCCGAAATGACTTTTTACGAGGGCATCAATTTTGATGTTGCTAAAAAAGTTGAATCTGGTATAGTCCTGTTCTTATGGAAAGAGGAATGTTTATAGCGTTGGAAGGTATTGACGGGGCCGGGACGTCCACCCAGAGCGACCTGGTGACCGGCTGGCTCCGGGAGAGAAACATACCCGTACACCGCACCTGGGAGCCCTCCGACGGCCGCATTGGCCGGATCATCAGGGACTACCTTTCAGGTGCGGACGGGGTCTCCGACATGGACCGGCATTACCACACCCTGGCGCTTTTGTTCGCCGCGGACAGGCTGGACCACCTGGCCCGCGAGATCGAGCCGCGCCTGGCGGAAGGCACCTGCGTGGTCTCCGACCGCTACGTGCTCTCCAGCCTGGTCTACCAGTCCCTGCACTGTGACCGCGAGTGGGTGTGGAAAATAAACTCGGAAGCAGTCGCCCCTCACGTGACCTTTCTTATCGACGTGCCCGTGGAGTTGGGCATGGAGAGGATCGCCCGCCGGAGCCTGTTTTCTAAAACCGAAATCTACGAGACCAGGGACAGCCTGGAGAAACTCCGCAGGCGCTACTTAAAGGCCGCGGGCGAGCTTTACCCGGACCAGGAGATACTGGTGATTGACGGCGCTGACGAGCCGGAAAACGTGTTGTTGCGCATCACCCACCAACTCGAGCTGCGGTTTAAGGACTTCGCGGAAAACTATCCTGACCCGGAGAAGATTTGATCTTTTCAAATCCAGCGGCGGGTCAAGAAAAAAGTTTTGATATGGCGTTCCATTCCTGATATAATAAAGTGAGTTTTTATGGATTTGCTATTGAGGAGATTTTAACCGGGAAAACGGAAGACAGGAGGGCTTGAAGATGAAAAAGAGTTTGGTGGCGGCACTGGTTATTGCGGCATTGGTCGTTCCCGGCTCCGTGTTCGCGCAAGTGGAGACATCGCTGGGGACCATTCAGTTGGGCGCCAAGGTCAAGTGGCTTTTTGCTTACAAGTCGGAAGACGACAGCGCCAAGGGAGCGGGAGCGAATACCCTGTGGGGATTTGACGGCGAGCCCATCGAGCAGTTTGCGACCACCAACGTGGAGCTCGACGTAAACGGCATGGTGGGAGAGAAGCTCGAGTATATCGTCGAGTTCCAGGCATCGGCTTACGGCATGTCTCCCGACAACGCCCAGGGCGGGCTCACCGGCATCCAGAGCGGGCCAACCGAAATGGGCAACGTGGGAGTGCGCCAGGCCAAGATCATCCTCCACGACGTTATCCCCATGACCCGATTGACTCTGGGGACCTTCAACCTCCCGGTCAGCATCTACCAGCCCCGGGCAACCAACGACTGGGACCTTATCTCCCTGCCGCTAATCAACATGGCGCCCAAGGTGCTCGGAAACTATCCCGGAGCTCTGGGCGACATGTACGCCCCCATGGGACTGGGCTGGCAGGCTACCGGCGTGAACGCGGCCGTGACCCCCATCGAGTGGCTCGAGATAGACCTGTCCTACTTCAACGGCTATGCCGGCGGAAACCCCAACGCCGACGTGGACCTCGAAAAATCCTACCTGTTCAACGTCAAGTTCCTGCCCAAGAATGGCATGTTCAGCGTGGCCTACATCTCCGAAGGATGGCAGGAAAACACCGCGGGATTTTCACCCGGCAAGACCCAGCAGCAGCAGGCTTCCGGATGGGTGGCCTCCGGAGCCTACGAGCAGGACAAGTTCGAAGGAAACTTCGACTTCGTCATGATGACCGCGGAAGATTACCAGCAGAACGAAAACAACCAGCCCGACGAGCTTACCTGGATGGGATACCAGTTGACAGTGGGATACTGGTTCACGGAAGAGCTGGAAGCAGTGGCCCGCTATGAATGGATTGATCCCAACACCATAAACGACAAGGACGCGGTCGCGGGTGCCGTGACCGAGAACGACCAGCTCACCTGGATCACCGCGGGTATCAACTACCGCTTGAGCGAGTGCGGTGAGGTCTCCTTGAACTACGTCTTCAGGGACGAGCAGGGCTCGGACATAGACGTGGGTGACGGCAACGTGGGAGGAAAGTATCAGAAGCTGGACAATGATATCATCCTTCTCCAGGTCCAGGTCTGGCAGTAAATAAGCCAAGTTCGTTAAAATCCCCGGGGCCGGGAAGACCCCGGGGATTTTTAGTTGAATATACCCGGTATTAACAGCCGTCCCGAGAGAAAATCGTCGGATCTTTACGATGCACTTATGCTGAACAAAGGGGGATCGCGTTGAACTCCTACTGGAACAGAAGAAACTTTTTACTTTCCTCAGCCCTGGCTGCGGGCGGGTGTGCCTTAACTGGATTCAGCGGAAGTCGCCCTCCCAACATCGTCTTCATCCTCGCCGACGACCTGGGCTACAGCGAGCTCGGCTGTTACGGCAATACCTTTAACCAGACCCCCCGCATCGACCGGCTTGCCGGGAACGGAGTCAGGTTCACCGACGCCTATGCCGCGGCCCCGGTCTGCTCCCCCTACCGGGCGGCGCTCATGACCGGACTGTATCCGGCAAGGCTCGGCATAAACGATTATATCCGGCCATTCTCCCAAAAGCAGATACCTCCACGGATCGTTACCCTGCCCGAGATGCTCAAACAGCGCGGTTACATAACCGGTCTCGTCGGGAAATGGCATCTTACCGGTTATCAAAACCCGCAGGGGTTCCCCCGCCACCACGGCTTCGACGAGGTCATGGTCTCGGAGAAAAGGGGAATCGGCAACGGCGACTATTTCTTTCCCTACAGCTTCAACCCGGACATCGAAAAACGCCTCCCCGGCCGCGAGTACCTGGTGGACAGGTGCAACGACGAAGCGGTAAGGTTTATAAGACGCCACCGCAACAGCCCCTTCTTCCTGCTTCTCAGTCACTATGCGGTCCATACCGTGCTGCGCGGCAAAAAAGAGATCGTCGACAAATATCAAAACAAGCCCGCCGCAGGACAGGGGAGCAATGCGGGCAAGAACAACCCCCACCTGGCTGCGCAGCTCGAATGCATTGACCGCGGTGCGGGAATGATCATGGATACCCTGGAAGAGCTGGAACTCGATCGCAACACCATAGTGGTCTTTACCAGCGACAACGGCGGCGAAAGCCTGGTGACATCCAACGCGCCCCTCCGGGGAGGGAAGTCCACGCTCTACGAGGGAGGCATACGCGTGCCGCTCATCATCCGGCATCCGGGGATCGAAACATCCGGCAAAGTCTGCCCCGAACCGGTCATCAACATGGACCTCTACCAGTTGTGCGCCGGGGCGAGCCGCGGGCAGGTAAGGCCCGGGCTTGACGGAGTCGACCTCGGTCCATACCTTAAAAAGCCCGGCCAGGACAGGGAGAGCCGAGCCCTGGTCTGGCATTACCCGCTTTCCAGGCCCCACTTCCTGGGCGGACGGTCATCCGGAGCAGTGCGGCAGGACAGGTGGAAGCTGATACAGTTCTTTGACACTGGCGAGAGCGAACTTTACGACCTGAAAAACGACGTTGGTGAAACCGAAAACCTGGCCTCCCGATACCCGGAGAAAACCGAAGAGCTCTTGGAGCGGCTTGCAAGGTTCCGGGAACGGACCGGCGCGGAAGTGCCGCGGGAATGCCGCGACTATAACCCCGACATGTTCCTCTACGGTCCGATGACGCGGTGGATTTTGAAAAACTTCGTCTACTGAACTTCTTCATTCTTTCTTTAACTTTACCCCAAAAGGCCCTATCATGGAGACTGGCTAGATAATGTATGAAGGAGTTTTGTAATGCCCAAGGACAGCTCGACGTCGGGCAAGGATTTCATCCGCACCCGGATCGAAGAGGACTTGAAAGCCGGCAAGAACGAGGGGCGGGTCATAACCCGGTTTCCGCCGGAGCCCAACGGTTACCTTCACATCGGCCACGCTAAGAGCATCAACCTTAACTTCAGCATTGCGCAGGAATACAACGGCAGGTGCCACCTTCGTTTTGACGACACCAACCCTTTGAAGGAGGAGGAGGAGTACTTCGATTCGATCAGGGAAGACGTACGCTGGCTGGGTTTCGATTGGGGCGAACACGAGTACTATGCATCGGATTACTTTGACCGTCTTTACGAATGGGCGATCCGGCTTATCAAGGCGGGCAAGGCTTATGTTTGCGACCTGAGCATGGAAGAGGTCCGGCAGACGCGGGGCACGCTGACGGAGCCCGGCCAAGAGAGCCGCTACCGTGACCGGACGGTGGAGGAGAACCTCGACCTTTTCGAAAGGATGCGCAAAGGCGAGTTCGCGGAAGGCGAGCGGGTTTTGCGGGCCAGGATAGACATGGCCGCCTCAAATCTGAACCTCCGCGACCCGGTGATGTACCGCATCCTGAAAGCTTCGCATCACCGCACCGGCGACAAGTGGTGTATCTATCCTACTTACGACTGGGCCCACGGCCAGTCGGACTCCATAGAAGGGATCACCCATTCCATCTGCACCCTCGAGTTCGAGGACCACCGTCCTCTATACGACTGGTTTTTAGAGCAGCTCGGCGAGCACCATCCCCAGCAGATCGAGTTTGCCAGGTTAAACCTGACCTACACCGTGCTCAGCAAAAGAAAGCTCATCAACCTGGTCAAGGAAGGATACGTGGAAGGATGGGACGACCCCCGTATGCCCACCATCTCCGGGCTGCGCAGGAGGGGATACACCCCCGAGTCCATCCGCGACTTCTGCAACCGAATCGGGGTGGCCAAGGCCTACTCCACCGCGGACATGGCCCTTCTCGAACACTGCCTGCGCGAAGACCTTAATAAGCGGGCGCCACGGGTCATGGCGGTCCTCGATCCCGTCAAGGTGGTGATCGAGAACTACCCCGAGGGCGAGACCGAGCTTCTGGAGGCCATCAACAACCCGGAGGACGACTCCATGGGGACCCGCCAGGTTCCCTTCAGCCGGGAGATTTACATCGAGCGGGACGACTTCATGGAGGACCCGCCCAAGAAGTTCTTCCGGCTCGCGCCGGGCAGGGAGGTCCGGCTTCGCTATGCCTACTTCATAAAATGCGAGAGCCTGGTAAAGGACGACAGCGGAGAGGTCAAGGAAATCCGCTGTACCTATGATCCGGCCACCCGGGGAGGCGGCTCCCCTGACGGCCGCAAGGTCAAGGCGACCCTGCACTGGGTGTCGGCCTCCCATGCCGTGCCCGGCACGGTGAGGATCTACGACAACCTCTTTAACCGGGAGAACCCCGACGAGGTGGACGAGGAAGGCCGGACCTGGCTGGACAATATAAATAATGATTCAATCGAGGTGTTGGAAAACTGCCTTTTGGAACCCGGCCTTGCAGATGCCCGTCCCTTCCAACACTTCCAGTTCGAGAGAAAGGGTTACTTCGTGGTCGATCCGGACAGCGAGACGGGACAGCCACTGTTTAACCGCACTGTGTCTCTTAAAGACGAATGGGCCAGGCTGCAAAAGGCCCGGGGAAACAAGTAAGGAGATGCCATGGACGATGAACTGAAACGTTTCGGGGTTTCCATGGAGTCCTGGCTACTGGAGAAGTTTGATAACTATATTCGGGACCACGCCTACACCAACCGTTCGGAGGCCATCCGCGACATGGTGAGAAAGTCCATGGTAGAGGAGGAGTGGGCGCACGACGCGGAGACGGTGGGGGCCATCACCATTGTTTACAACCATCACGTGCCCGAGCTGAGCAGCAGGCTGACCCAGCTCCAGCACGACTTCCCCGGCCAGGTCATCGCATCCATGCACGTGCACTTAGACCACGACAACTGCATGGAGGTCATCGTTTCCCAGGGCAAAGCCCGCCAGATAAAGGAGCTCGCCGACCGGCTCATCGCCCTTCGGGGGGTGTTGCACGGGACGCTTACCGGCTCGACCGCGGGTTCAAGCTTCAACAGGGAAGGCAAGACCCACGGCCACCATCACCTTCATCATCACCATGACAAAGATCAGTAGCCGAACTCGTCTTTCAACTCGATGAACTTGAGAAGACGCCTGAGCTTTTGAACGTCGGGAATAATGATGACCTCCCTTTTGAGGTCTATCAGTCCCCGCTCGACAAGGTCTGCGAAGATATCCCGCAAAGTGGAAGGAATGACCCCGCTCCGGCTGGAAATCTTGTCCGGGTTGGTGCGGACCAAAAAGCCGCTCTCGGTTTCTATGCCTTCGTCGTACGCGGTCTGGACCAGGGTGTTGATGACCTTTGACTCCGGGTCTATATAAAGCAGGTTCTCGATAAGCGTATCAGCTTCCTGGAGCCGCTGCGTCAGTGTCCGGATGATCCGCAGTGCCACCCCGAAGTTGTTGAGCACCAGGTTTTCAAAGGCGGGCTTGTCAAACGCCAGAAGCCGGGCGTCGTTCATTGCGGTTGCCGACGCCGAGCGGGGCCGGTTATTGAGCATGGCCATTTCGCCGAAAAAGTCGCCGGGTCCGAGCTCGGACAGGGTCTTATCAACCCCGCCCGCCCGGCGGTGTATCCTTACCTTGCCCTCCCGGATGATGTACATCACCCGGCTTCTGTCGCCCTGGCCGAAGATGCGCTCGCCTTGCTTTACATGAACGCCGAACTCCCGTTCCAGGCTGTCCCGCTGGTGGTAAAGGTCGGAGGAAGCATCGAACTCGGGGACCTTGTCCGCTACCCGCTCTTCCGCCTGACGCAGAAGGGACTCCGAGGACTGCTTGTCTTCCAGGACGATCCGGTCGTCCTTCCTGAGGATAACCAGGTTGTGATCATTGCAATGTTCGATCTCCTCGAAAAGGTCCTCCAAAAAGGCGGGCTTCAAGTGGTTGATGTTGACCTTGAAAGAAGAATCAATTCCCGCCTTGTCAAGGCATTCGCAGAGTGTCTTCGGCGTCAGATGCGAGCTTTGGCGGGCGAGCTCTTCCATGTGGTCCGGAAAGCTGATCTCGGCGACCAGCGAGTCGGGCGGGCCGTGCTTTCCAAGCCAGTTCCAGAGCTCTCCACCCGTGCCGGTGTCGCCGGAGAACAAAAAGCTTTTTTGAAAATCGCTCACCCGGTAGCCGACCGAGCCCGCGCAATGGTCCACTGCAATGGCCTCGATCTCATAATGG
The DNA here is from genome assembly GCA_964420375.1 of uncultured bacterium. GTDB lineage: Bacteria > RBG-13-61-14 > RBG-13-61-14 > RBG-13-61-14 > DATKZS01 > CAYQTK01. The sequence continues at coordinate 2,290 of CAYQTK010000175.1, read as the reverse complement.
CCGAGCCGGAAAGGAATCTCCACCGAGATGGGATGAAAGTTAAGGCGGGGGAAATCATCCGGAACCGGCAGAAGATCGGTGTTGAAAAGATGCTCCCGCAAATTCGCAAGCACCGGCTCGGTGGCGTATATCTCCAGCGGGCGGACCCTCGAACGCACCGTGTTCTGATAGATGAAGCCCAGTCCTATGATGTGGTCCATGTGGGCGTGGGTTATGAGAACGTCGCTTATCATTTCCTGCTCTTCGAGCTCAAGCGAACACGAAGCAGAACCCGCGTCGATGAGAATGGTTCCGTCAATAAGATAGCCGGTAAGCTCCAGCCCCGGGCTGCGGCCGCCGGAACAGCCGAGAACCTGGATCTCCATATTTTAACCCCTTGCCGAGATAAAAAACTAACCATATCAGTTTATTACATTAATCGGCCTTTTACAAACGAAGGGTAATGACACTTCTGCGCAATGCGGCGAGAGTGATAGGGTTCGGTTATTGATTGTCCAGGTAGCCAAGGCTTTGCAGCGCCCGGTGGAAATCTTTTTCGTCGGCCTCCGGGGAGGGTCTTTCAGCGGGAGGCGGGAACATCGCTTTCCTGCTTTCCAGTCGCCGAAGCTTTCGGGTGAGTCTTTTGATTCGAGTGTTATCTTTCTGGTAGAGGTTGTTCTGCTCTTTTGCTTTCCCCTCCAGCTTATAATACTCATAACTTTTTGCAGCGTGGTTGTAAATCAACTTGTCCTTTGCGGTGCGGACACTGCGGGGAATCTTGATCCTGAAGCTCTCGGAGTAGACCGCCCTTTCGCCTGATAAGGCAGGTTTTCTAAAGAGCCCTTTGCCCTGTAAAGGCGTATTTTCGACGTCGATCCCGGCAAGCCGGGCCAGTGTGGGATATAGGTCAATCAGACCTGCAAGCTCTTCATCCTCCCGGTCATTATTTTCTCCCGGCTGGATAATGATCAGGGGCACGTGGATGACTTCCTCGTAGACGGTGTAGTTGTGGCCGAAACCGCCGTGTTCGTAAAACTCTTCACCGTGGTCGCCGGCAATTACAATGACAGTGTTTTCCAAGAGCCCCTTGTCCTGCAACAAAGACAGAAACTCCCGGAGCCTGTCGTCAAGGTAGCGCACCTGGGCCAGGTAGACCATGTAACTGAAATGTGCTTTTTCCCTGGTCATGGGCTCAGACCCTTTGTAAGGCGAGTTGGGGTAATAGGGGCGGTGCTTCGTAAGGCCGGCGGTGAACTTCTTGTAATACGAAAATGGCGGCTGGTAAGGGTAGTGAACGTCCATGTAGTGCAGATACGCGAAATAAGGCCGCTCGTCCTCGAGCTGAGAGAACCTTTGCATAGCTGCGATGTGGACCTTTTCCGCAGTGGCCTCGACCGGGTCCTCTCCTACGATGTAGTCAAACCGTGAAAAGCCCTGGCCGAAGCCGAAGCGGGGCTGGATATATGGATTGGTGGATACTGCAAAGGTCTGATAGCCGCGCTCAGTAAATCCCTCTGCAAGGGTCTTCGTTTGCTTCGGAAGATAAAGATAGCTTCGGCCCCAGCTCTCTTCGCGCCTGTTTACAGCACGTACTCCGTGGGAGGGAGGAATCAAACCCGTAAACAAAGTGGCAATGGATACCTTGGTATGGGTGGATGCGGAAATGACGTTCCGGAACAACGTGCCCTGTTGCGAAAGCGAGTCAATGAAAGGAGAGGTCCCCTCTTCGTTGCCGTAACATCCCAGCGCGTCCGCTCTCAATGTATCAATCATCAGAAAAAGTACGTTCGGCCGCTCTTTGTCCTGTTCATGGTTCGTGCAAAACACGACAATGATTCCGACAAGGAGCAAAACAATAAATTTGGCGGTTCGTTGCATGGACCTTAATTGACGTCCTCGTAAAAAGTCAAAATAAGCCTGTTAGAGTTCTGAAAGAGCGACGTTCTATAGCCCGGGGCCAGTGCTTTGTCAAACGTTTTTTATGGAATAAGAGAAAGTCGTGCGAGCCGCTGATACCGCGGTCTGCATTGGATCCGTTCCTCTTTTTTTCGAGTGACAGAGCATTACAAGCCCTGGGGAAAGATTTAAAAAAAGTGCCCCGCCCTGAAAATATAGACATATGTCCGACCGCTCTCTTGTTTCCGCCCTTTGGGCGTGGTGTTTTTAAGGCATTGGGGGTCTATCATCCGATGAGACTTAATAGGGTGGCGCAGGGTGGGTGTCCTACGCCCTTCTCGTCGTCTGATGAGCCCCACCGGGCTATCCCTTGGCGGGTTCTCAGAAGCAGAGCCCGCCTCCCTGTCTGCGTGTC
>CAYQTK010000174.1:0-9445 GCA_964420375.1 uncultured bacterium | reverse complement strand
CGCACGCCGATCAAATGCGAACAAGGACGAGCGGAGAAAATTGGGGGAACTTCACTCTCCCGTACCCTTGCAATGGGGAAAGCGAAGCCCGGTCGCAAGGGGCATGGAGGGAATTGGAGCCGCCCCCACTCCATGGCAGGCTGCCTCTTTGTCACCGGGGCAATAGTCCGACACCCCGGCAAAAAGATAGTACTGAACTTACTTGAAGGAATGCAAGAGCCTTTCTTATGCCCCTTTGTTTTAGGTCTCGTCCCCCTGGGGCGACGGACGGGGGAAATATAAAGCCATAATTTAATCACCGGGCGTCCAAGTAACCCTCAGATTTTATTGAGCAGCCCCGTTATTGACGGTGTTTTTTCATTAAAAATTTTCATTAAATCCGGTATTGACTTTAATATCCATTTTTACTACCTTTATTGACAATAGCTGGAGATTATTATTAGAATCCTCAGCAGAGGGGGTTTTTATGCGCATCCTGGTTGTGGAGGACGAAAAGAAGGTTGCCCGTTTCATCAAGCGGGGCCTTGAAGAGGCCGGCTACCTGGTGGACGTGGCTGCTGACGGCGAGGAAGGTCTTTATCTTGCCGAGATTGATGATTACGATCTTATCATCCTTGACTTGATTCTTCCCCGCAAGGGTGGCATGGATGTCTGCCAGGAGCTGCGCGACCAGGGGATCAAGACTCCGGTGCTTATTCTGTCTGCGCGCGACTCGGTGGAGGACAAGGTTACCGGTCTTGATCTTGGTGCGGACGATTACCTTACCAAGCCTTTTGCTTTTTCCGAGCTTCTTGCCCGGGTGCGCGCTTTGCTCCGCCGGGGTGAGGCCATGGTGCCGGTCAAGCTCCAGGTTGACGACCTGGTAATGGACACGGTGACCCACACGGTTACCCGTGCGGGCAAAGAGATCAAGCTGACCAGCAAGGAGTACGCCCTGCTCGAGTATTTCATGATGAACCCCGGCAAGGTCCTCACCAGGACCATGCTTTCCGAGCACGTCTGGGACTACACCTTTGACACCTTCTCCAACGTGATCGACGTTTATATAAACTATCTTCGCAACAAGGTTGACCGCGAATTCGACCGGAAGCTGATCCACACCGTGCGGGGAGTAGGATACTTGCTGAAAGACGAGTCAGCGGAGCAGCAGTCGCAGCAAAGCTCGGAGGGCGAGTCCTCCGGCGCTGACCGGGAGGAATCCTCGGAAGAAGCAAGCGTTCCCGATTCCCGGACCAACAAGTAACCCTTCATGTCCACCGTTAATAATCATCGAATAATCGCGATTACTCTCGCCATTTTTATTGCAGCGGCAGGGGCGCTTGTATACTGGCTTTTTTCGCCGGGAAGGTGGTATTTTCCCGGCCTTTTTCTGGCGACGGTTTTTATGGGTGCGGCCCTCCTTTTCGCTGTTAATTATGCAAGGCCCGGTCCGAGGGCATTGCTGCATGCCCTTGAATCCGTGAAGTCGCTGTCGTCGGGCGGCTTTGGAGAACGTCTGTATGTTAGTTCTGCTGACGACGACCTTGGCCGGCTGGAGCTCGAGCTGAACGCGTTGATGGACAAGCAGGAAGAGGCCATGGCCCGGCAGCGCCATTTCATAAGCGCGATCTCCCACGACATCCGGACGCCTTTGACGATCATCAAGGGCGACATCGAGGTTGCGCTTATGCGGAAGCGCGACAAGGAGGAGTACGCTGATATCCTGAGCTCGAACCTTGAAGAGGTCGAGCGCATCCACAACCTGGTGGACGACCTGGTAACGCTTGCGCGTGCGGACTATGGCGAGATGGGCTTGAACGTGCACACGGTTTCCCTGGGCTCGCTGTTGGCTGATGTGCGGGAGGGCCTTTTTGAAGCTGCCCGCCGGAAAGGGCTGGTCCTGGAGACTTACATCGAGGGAGACGTACAGATCGAGGGAGACGAGGTCCGGCTGCGCCAGCTTTTCCATAACCTCATCGACAACGCCATTCACTACACCCTTTCCGGCGGAAGGATCGAGTGCGCGCTGTTATACTCCCGCGACCGGGAGGACGTGAGCATCCGCGTCCGCGACAACGGAATGGGTATTGCCCAGAAGGACCTTCCTCACATCTTCGAGCCTTTTTACAGGGGAACGCCTACCAGGAGGACGCAGCACAACGGCTACGGGCTGGGACTGGCCATCTGCGACCACATCGTAAGAGCACACAACGGCCGCATCTCCGTGGAAAGCAGGCAGGGAAAAGGATCGGGAACCACCTTTACCGTGCGCCTGCCCCTGCGCTGCCGGCCTCCGGCGTGAGAGTCCTCTCTGATAACCTCTTGCGCTTTTCTTATTAACAAGGGAATATGATTTTAGGCGCCCATCAAAATTTATGATATCATCTATTGATGTCTTCAAGCCCGTGCGTGACTTCCCCCTATAATTAACCTTAGAGGCATTCGCGGTTAAAGGTTCCCTGAGACTTTTACAATCAATTTGCATTTGGAATATCGGCATGACAAAAAAGCTTTTTCTGGCCAAGCTTGTGTTCATAGTCCTTATAGTTACCTTGATCGGTGCGGTCTCGATTCAGCTTCTTATATACTTCGTGAAACAGCCTTCTTTTGAGGAGGCGCTTCTCATAATCAAGGTGCCTGCGTTACACGAGCTTCTTATAACCCTTCTCTACCTGGCAGCGGCGTTCATTTATGTAAGGCCGGTGCTTTCCTTCCTGGAGACCGCTGACAGCGATAAGTGGGATGAACAAGAGCTTGCCCGCGTGCGGGAGCGGATCTCGAACACCCCCTACTTCCTGGCCATACTCTCTTTCTTCTGCTTTATTGCGGGTTCGGCCGTCATTACCTGGCTGAGCCTTCCCCGGCTTGGCTGGCCCTTGAGTACGCTGTATTACGGTGTTCTGGGCGGCGTCATTGCCGGGCTGGTGGCTTTGCCGGTCTACTCCTACTTCAGCCATTGGCTTACCACTCCGGTTATCATGAAAACCCTCGAGGTCTCCGCAGAGGACCCCGTCTCCCGGCCCGCGGGATTACGGGTATCCATCCGGCTGAAGCTCATCCTTACGGTCGTCACCCTGGTGGGAGCGGCCACTGCATACGTGGCCACCGTCGGCTATGCCCACTCCGGAGAAAACATCGGATGGGAGTTTTTCCTCCTGACCTGGACAGTCTGCGTCATCCTTGCCGCAATCCTTTCCTTTGCAGCTTCCGGAGAGTTCCAAAAGCCGGTTCAAAAACTCATGGACACCGCCGTCCGCGCGCGGCAGGGAGACTACGGCAGCGCAGCCATGGTCATATCCAACGACGAGTTCGCAAGGATGGGAGAGGCCATGGACCTGATGATAAAGACCATCACCGGCCAGATACGGGAAAACCGGGAAATGGCGCGGTCGCTCCAGGAAGGCGTCCGCGAGGTCACTGAGACCTTCCGGAAAATCCTCGATATAAGCTCGGAACTGGCAGCAGGCGCAGCAGAGCAGTCCAGCGCGGTGCAGGAGTCGTCTTCCATAGCCAACCAGATAGCCATATCCGCCAAAAGCATCTCCGAGAGGGCGGAGTTGGTAAACAAGGCAGCCGAGTCGACCCTGCAAGCCTGCCGCGAGGGGGAACAGCAGTTGAGCGAGACCAGTGAAGGGTTCCAGCAGATTGTCAGCCGGGTGACGGCCATAAAAGAGGCTGCGGAGGACCTCGAAGCCCGCTTCATGGAGACCATCAAGGTGGTCGAGCTTGTCCGGGACGTAGCCGAGCAAACCGAGCTGCTTTCCTTGAACGCCAGCCTGGAGGCGGCCGGCGCAGGAGAAGCGGGAAGAAGGTTCGCGGTAGTAGCCCAGGCCACCCGAAGACTGGCTAATCAATCCGCAGAAGCTGCGGACAAGATAAAACAGATGCTCGAGTCCATACAACAGGCGACCCGCGAGAGCACGGAAAAAGCACGGCAAGGCACATTAAAGGTGGAGGAAGGAAAAAATTCCATTGAACAGACTTCCCAAGCAATTCAGTCCATCTCATCGCTCGCCGGCTCCACCTCGGAATCCACCGGTGAAATAGCCTCTTCAACCTTTCAGCAAACCACGGCATCCGAGCAGATGGCCCAGTCAATATCCGAAATCCAGAAAGTGGCCAGCTCCATCGAAGAAGGCGCCCAAAATATTGACGGAGCCATAAAAGAAATAAGGCAATACACCAACGAGCTGAGCGAAAAGTACAACAACGGGCGAAACCGGTAATCCGGATAGGCAGGGATCCTCCACCTCACTCCTGTCTTGTCAAGATTAAAATGACGCATACCGTGCGAGCGACTGATACCGCGATTTTAGTCGCTCGCACTAAAATTATTCTTCTTGGAGACGACAAAAAACGCTTGGCAGTTCGTGTTTTGTCAAATGCTTCTCGGGAATAAAAGAGAAGCGTGCGAACGGCTGATACCAAGATTTCCGTCAGCCCTGTTCCCCTTTTTTCGAGTGACAAAGCACCAGTGCTCTGGCAAGCGTTTTCCGTCGCTTACAAGACTGATCTTCTTCGTGCGAGCGACTTTCAGTCGCGATATCAGTCGCTCGCACACTATGCGTCAGTGTAAGCTTGGCAAGACACTAGTACCTGTTTCGAAACTCCGTTTTCGTCGTGCGCCTGCCTGTGCGTGTCCGCACTATGTCAGGGCGGCTTTTGCTGATGATAAACTCGGCATGTCGGGTGTCTTTGCCGCGGGAAAAGAGCGAACAGCGTATCGTTGACCTGCAAGGCGTGATATGATTGAAAGTGATGACTTATTAAGCGACGGTCGTGTTCATTGAACAGCTTTGAGCAACTTGTAAGGTCCGCTATAATCCCTGCCATGGATTCAGTGGGGAGATACCGGGTGCATAGACTCCCTTTAAGCCGCCTGGCCATCATTGACAGCCTTAACGCCGGCAGAACAGTCAACCAAGTCACCGCTCTTCTGGGGTCCAATATTAGAAAGCCCCGCGTTGATGTAAAAGAACAGACAATCATCATAGGAGGAGTGATGATAAGAAGTCTTTGGAAGGCGATCACGTTACTTGCCGCGGTTTGCACGTTTCTGCCTGCGGCTGTTGGAGAAGTCGGGCCCGCCGGGGTAGCAGCTCAGAGCGCAGACAGCGGCCGGCTCGAGCTTTCTGGCGAATGGTCGGTGCAGAGCTCGGACAAGATAGAGGCCCAAGGTCCCGCGCTTTCGCGCGTCGGGTTTTCTGCTTCGGGCTGGACGCGCGCGCATGGTCCCGGCACTGTCATGGCAATGCTGGTCGAGTCCGGCGTATACCCTGATCCTTTCATTGGCAAAAACCTCCAGGAGGTCCCCGGAACCTTGCCGCCGCCTCTGGACATCTCTTCAATCCCCATGCCGCCGGGAAGTCCTTTCCGGGAGCCGTGGTGGCTGAGGACTGAGTTCGACGTGCCGCAGGACAAATCCGGCAGTCGGGCGTGGCTGCACCTTCGCGGCGTAAACTATGCAGCAGAGTTGTGGCTTAACGGCGAGAAAATAGCCGGCAGGGACAGTGTCTTAGGGACCTACCGGACCTTCTGCCTGGATGTGACAGATAAGGTAAAGCCGGGCAGGAACGCCCTTGCCCTCGAGGTCTTCCCTCCCGGACATCGCGACCTGGCCATCACCTGGGTCGACTGGAACCCGGCGCCGCCGGACCGGAACATGGGCCTGTGGAGGCCCGTATATATGACCTTCAGCGGACCGGTGGACTTAAGACACCCTTACGTGGCGACCGAGCTCAATACAGCAACATTAGACAAGGCGCGGCTCACCCCCATGGTCACCGCAGTAAACGGCACGGACCGAAAAGTCACGGCCACGCTCCACGCCCGCATGGAAGAAGGCATCAGGCTAAAAAGACAGCTCGAGCTGAAGCCGGGCGAAGAAAAAGAGATCAAGTTCTCGCCCGCGGAGTTCCCGGAGCTTAATATAAAAGACCCGGACTTGTGGTGGCCCGCCGATCTCGGCGAGCAGAATCTCTACAGCTTCGAGTTTGAAATCTACGCCGGCGACAAGCTCTCCGACAAAGAGAACGTGCGTTTCGGCATCCGCGAGGTGTCCTCTGAGTTCACGGACAAGGGACACCTGGTTTTCAAGGTGAACGGACAGAGGATACTGGTCCGCGGCGCGGGATGGGCGCCGGACATGTTTTTGCGTTACCGCCCGCAGAGACTGGCGCACCAGTTAAGGTACGTAAAGGAGATGGGCATAAACACCATCCGGCTGGAAGGCAAGATGGAGAGGGAGCGGTTCTTCGATCTTTGCGATGAAGAGGGCATCCTGGTCATAGCGGGCTGGTGCTGTTGCCATCACTGGGAGCGGTGGTCAAAGTGGGACACAGAGGACTACAAGGTTGCCGAGCTTTCCCAGCGCGACCAGGCGCGGCGGCTCCGCAGCCATCCCTGCATGCTAGGCTGGATGAACGGCAGCGACAATCCGCCGCCGGAGGAAGTCGAAAAGACCTATCTCCAGGTGCTCGAAAACCTGCACTGGCCCACACCCGCGGTGTCGTCCGCAACCGAGGCCCCCGCGGAGTTCTCCGGAGCTTCCGGCGTCAAGATGAACGGGCCTTACGAATGGGTCCCGCCGGTGTACTGGTATGAGGACGAAAAGCACGGAGGCGCATGGGGCTTTAACACCGAGACCAGCCCCGGACCCGCGGTGCCGCCAATCGAGAGCCTGGAGAATTTCCTGCCCGGCCATCTCTGGCCGGTTGACGAGTGCTGGGACTATCACTGCGGCAGGAACATGTTCGGCGACCTGGACGTGTTCACCAAGGCCCTTGTAAAAAGGTACGGCAAGGCGGACACGGTAGAGTCATATGCCATGAAGTCGCAGGCCATGACATACGAGGGGCAGCGGGCCATGTTCGAAGCGTTCCGCGCCAACAAGTACACCTCGACCGGGGTGGTCCAGTGGATGTTAAACGATGCCTGGCCGTCGCTTATCTGGCACCTTTACGACTACTACCTCCGGCCTGCGGGCGGGTACTTCGGAACAAAGAAAGCGTGCGAGCCGGTGCACGTGCTCTTCGATTACGGCCGCCGCGAAGTTACCGCAGTCAACGCCACCCGCCGCGACTTGAAGGGCCTCGAGGTCTCGGCCCGCGTTATTGGCATCTCCGGCGAAGAAAAATGGTCGCGCCGGGAAACGATCGACCTTGCCGCGGATGGCGTCGTCCGTGTTTTTTCACTGCCCGATCTCGGCAATGTATCCGAAACATACTTTCTTGTACTTAGGCTTATTGCTTCTGACGGCGAGCTTATCAGCAGGAACTTCTACTGGCTTTCGAGAGAAAAGGACAAGCTTGCCTGGATTCTCACTCAGTGGTATTACACTCCTGCGAAAGAGTATGCGGACTTCACCTTACTTGAAGATTTACAGGAAGCGGACCTGGAGGTGGAAACAAAATACGAGGAAAAGCAAGACGAAGGTCTAGCTGTTGTAAGCCTTAAGAACAAGGGGGACTCGGTTGCCTTCTTTGTCCGGCTTAAGCTCACGCGCGGGCGGGGCGCAGATGAAGTTTTGCCGGTGTTCTGGGACGACAATTATATAAGCCTTCTTCCCGGCGAGGAGCGCGAGGTCACTGCATCTTATTACCTCGCGGACCTTGCCGGAGAGAGGCCGGCGCTGAAGGTCGACGGCTTTAATGTTGCACACTCGGTTTATTGATTGCCTTTCGAGTGCGGCTCTGTAATGGACGGCCTGGCATTACTTTTACGCTTGAAAGAAAGATACGAGGGAGGTCTTGGCGAAGGCCCTTTGCTTTTCGAGCATCTTGCAAGGCCGCGCCTGGAGATTGGCGAGGCCTCGGCAAGCCTGGAGTTCTCCACCCATCCCTGGCCGGGCCTTCCGGTTTGGGAAGGTCCCCTGGAAGGCCGGGCCTGGCCCGCTCTTGTAAAAGCTTACGGCGAGCGTCTTGCGGGGACATTGGGCATGGCGCTTTACGGCGGCGGGTTGGGCCTCGAGGTCCGCTTGAGGGCCTGTGACAAGGGAGACTCTCCTGTTCGAATAGTGGAGCCGGGAAGCGGCCGGCCGCGGCCGCGAAAGGCCCCCCGCCCGCTGGCGGCCCTTCACGTACTCGAGGCCCGGCCGGGTTCATATCTTTACTTCGGCAGAAGAAAGAACCTGGACGCGGACCAGTTCAAGTCACTTCTCATAAAAAGCCCCCACCCCGGCATACTCCGGGAGGTCCCTGCAGAGCCGGGCATGGTGCTGCTCGCGCCCGCCGGCCTGCCCTACGCCCTGGGCGCGGGCGTGTTTGCATACGAGGTCCTGGTAGAGCCCGAAAAAACCGAGGCCCCCAAACGTACATCCTATACCAGGATAGCCCGCGAGCTTTTGACCGAGCCGGTGCCTGCGCCGCGGGCAAAGGTGGCGCCGCTCGGCTTTGTAGAGGGGACCAACGCCTTGACCTGGCTCTATGCGTCCAGCACCGCGGCCACGGTCAGGCTGGACCTCAGGGGCGCCTGGGAGGACGTGCCTGGTAAGAGCTTCGCAGTCCTCACCGGCATCTACGGCAGGGCGCTGGTAGTAGCTGGAGAGTACACCGACTACGTCTCCAAGGGCAGGAGCCTGGTCCTGCCTGCGGAAAGGCCCGCAGCCACCATTTCGCCGGAGTCGGGCGGCGCGTCCATACTGAAGACCTGGCTGCCGGACGTGAACAAAGAGCTTGAAAAACCGCTCCGCGAAAGGGGCATAACCCAGCGGGAGATCGAAGGGCTCTACGGTTTCTTCGGCAGGGAGAGGGTCTGATGTGGTCCTATGAAATGAGAGTCAGATATAGAGCTATGAACAAACCAGCGGGGTTAACTGTTTGTCCGAGCTGATCCTGCATGACACTCTCTGCATAAGGCGGCTTAAAAATTACAGAAATCTGCAAAGTAATACGTGCGAGCGGCTGATACCGCGATGAAAAACGTTTTGTCTGAACTTACGCTTAGGGCATTACTTTTACATAAATCAAGTGCCCGACGAAGAATGCGGACCACGGCAGGACTGTAAAAGTTGTGTGGTGTAAATAGCTTCCGGAAGCTTCCCTGTTAGTCTAATTTCAAGCTTACCTGCTGAAGGCGGCGCCCAGAACAAACAAACCCGCGATGCGACACTTCTAAATTACTACTCCGAATTCGGCGTAATGTCAAACCCGGCAGGGCACCAAGTCACCTGCTGTTAAACCGGCAGACCCTGAAAAGAAAGGACTGCCGATTAAGAACTTCCCCCATTTTTTAGACACCCGTCCCGAAAACTTCTTTAATCGCGGAGCAATAAGCAAGGCCTTATGTGAAAACCGGTAAATCTATGCTGACATGGTCGGCGAACGGGCCGGGACATGGTCACGGACTTCACGTCTACGGAAATCCAGAGAATCCCTTTGCGTCTTTTGCGCCTTTGCGTGAAAAAAAGCGGCACATGGGCTTGCCGAGGAGTAAAGTGGGGAGCCGTTGCATTCAGTGGTTTACTCGC
>CAYQTK010000173.1:0-9464 GCA_964420375.1 uncultured bacterium | reverse complement strand
TCCGACAAGCAAGCTTCCCGGCGGAAAAAGCGGACAGCTTGCTGCCGCACTCCAATACAGCGCCGCAAAAGTAAATTACACCTTCGTTTCGTAACAGGCACTAGATATTATGATACCAAATCCTTCCGGAGGTTACAGTCCTTCTGAGCAGTTTCGGCAGCCAGGGATTGGCGTTCCAGTTCGAGCAGTCTTTCTTTCAGCTTTGTTCCCCCTGCCGCGGAGAAGCCTCCGGGCGAGCCGTCCGCCTTGACCACCCGGTGGCAGGGTATGAACAGGGGAATCCGGTTTCCGGCGTTCGCCGCGCCCACTGCACGGGCTGCGCCGGAGGTCCCCGCCTGCTCCGCCACGTACCCGTAGCTCCATGTCTCGCCCGCGGGTATGCGTCTCATGGCCTGGAACACCCGGTTCTGAAAGGGAGTGGTCCAGGACAGGTCCAGCTCGGCTTCGAACTCGACCGGCTCTCCCCGGAAGTATGCCCGGATGAGTTCCGTGTACTCCGCAACCAGGGCAGGGTCGCCGGGCAGAGCCTCCGGGCAGAGTTCCTTGATCCTTTTCTCGGTCCGGCTTTTTTTATTGTCCGGCAGCACCAGGGCGCGCACCCCTTTCCCGTTCCAGGCCAGGCCGCAAAAGCCCCATTCGGTTTCAAACACCGTATAACGTGCCTGTGTCATTTTCTCCCTCCCAGCCTCTTTTTGACAATGCCGGCAACAGAGGAGAGCTCCTCTGCTTTCAACACCCATGCTGCGGCCATGTAAATGCCGGCCCCTCCAATCACCTGCGCAACGAGCAGGGGAACCTTGAGGTAAAGACCGCCCGCCTGGTCCCATACAGCAAGCCGGTTCAAAGCCAGCACGAACAGGGCCATGGGCAGAGCTGCTGTTATGGATTTTATCACGGTTTTTATAAGTTGTTTAGCCTGGATGTCGCTTACCCTGCTTCGGAGCTTTATAGCCAGCACCAGGAAGTTGGCCATGGCAGCCACTGCAATGGCCAGGGGAACGCCGCTTCTGCCCAGGAGTATAGAGAACCCCCAGCAGCAGGCCGCGTTCACAACAAGCGCGGCAAACGCGGCCATCAGGGGGGAGACCATGTCCTCCACCGCGTAAAATAACTGGGCGGCGATCCGAACGCCGGCCACGGCCCACATGCCGGTGCAGGCCATGATCAGCATCATCGCGGTCTGGGAGGTGTCAACTGAAGTAAAGCTGCCGTGCTCGTAGATCAAGTGGATCAGGGGATGAGAGATTACAGCCAGTCCTACAGAAGCGGGAATGACGATAAAGCCGACCAGTCGGAGGCCGAAGCTCATGGTTCCTGCCAGGGATTCCGTGTCCTTCCTGCCCGCCTGCTCGGAGAGGAAAGGCAGCACCGCGGTGGACACCGCCAGGGTAAATATTGCATAGGGGAACTCGGTAAGCCGGGTCGAGTAATAAAGCTGACTTCGTCCTCCCGGAAACTGGGTGACAAAGTAGGTTGCCACCAGGGTATTGATCTGAATGATGCCCATGGCGAAAGCGGAGGGGACCATGAGGGCGCCTATCCTTCGCAGGGCTGGGTGCCGGAGGTTTAGCCCCGGCCATTTTCCCTTGCTGATCTTCCACAGAAACGGCACCTGGAGAAGAAGCTGGGCCACTCCGCCCGCAAGTACGCCGATCATGGCGGAAAGGCCGGAGTCGCCTAGCACACCATGTAAAAGGACAACCGCTGCTATCCATAAGACGTTTAAGAGCACGGGCGCAAACGCGGGCGCGAAGAAGTGACGGTAGGAGTTCAGTATCCCCATGGATACGGCCACCAGTCCGATCAGGAAGAGGTAGGGGAACAGCTCGCGGGTCATGTTTGCGGCAAGCTCGAACTGCGGCCCGATCGCCTGGTACTCCGCGCTGGTGAACACTGCGGCTATCTCCCGGCTGAACACCATACCCAGGGCGGTAAGCGCGGCCAGTATCACCGTCATGAGGAGCCAGAAAGTGGCTGCAAGACAACGAGCCTCGTCCTCCCCCTGCTCCTGCCGGACCTTGGTGAACACGGAAATAAAGGCTATGGTAAGAGAGCCCTCGCCCACCAGGCGGCGGAGCAGGTTGGGAATCATAAAGGCAACGTAAAAGGCCTCGGCCACCATGCCGGTGCCGAACACGAAGCTCATCACCATGTCGCGGACCAGCCCGAATACCCTGCTGAGAAGCGTGGACAGGCCGATCACGCCGGCGGACCTGGTTATTTGTTTTTCTTTTGACATCTTCTTTACAAGAGCATCGCTTTCGGCAAGACAAGCTTTGCTGCTGCATGGGGGCCTTTACTTGACATATCCGATTAAGTAGCTAAAATAATTTATTCAACTTAATTAGGCAAATCGCATGGAGGTATAAAATTGGCTCATCTGGCTGACGCGAAGAAGAGGTTCAGGCAAAACGAAAAGCAGAAGGCCCGTAACAAGCACTATCGGTCCTTTTACCGTAATCGGATAAAGAAGGTCAGAGCTGCGATAGAAAACGGCAATGCCGAAGAGGCCGAGGCTTCACTGCATGAGGCCCGCAGCGCAATTGATCGCGCCGTAACCAAGGGCATCATCCACCGCAATACTGCGTCCCGCTATAAGTCCCGCCTTTCCCGGGCGGTCCGCGGTTTGAAAGAATCAGGCCGGGCGGCCTAGACAGAGCTTTATCACTGCACGCTCGAACAACACGTCCTTATCAGCTCCGGTGCTTTTCAATTTAAGGTCCAGGTTGGAAAATATGGTAGTTATCCTGCCGGTATCCGCGGGGGGGAACTTATTCGCCCGTGCCTTGTAAGTTTTGTTGAAGATAAAGGGATTGAGCTTGAGCTTCTTGGCTATTTGGGAATCGGACATGCCGTCTTGCCGGTACTCCTGGGTTCTCCATATGATCCGGAAGTGGCGCAGCAGCATAGCAAGGATCATCAAGGGCTCCTGGTTCTCCGCCCGCATCCGCCGATATATCTGGAGGGAAGCCTGAATTCGGCGGTCGCCAATGGCATCGGTAAACTCGAAGATGTTGCCCTCTTTTATATCAGCCACACACTCGGCTACGTCGTCAGCGGAAATAACTTCCCGCTCGCCAATAAATAGACATATCTTTTCCAGCTCCTGCTCGATTCCCTTCATGTCCGCGCCCGTCAGTTCCATGAGAGCCTGCACAGCCTCTTTGTCCATCCTCTTGCCTTTCTCCCGTGCCATCCTGTCGATATGGGAGGGAAGCTTGTCCAGGTAGGGGTTTGCAAAGTTGACGGACATGCCTGAAGAGGACACGGCCTTAACGAGCTTATAGTCTTCCTGGCTGGCCCCCTGCCCTTTCAAAGAAAGAGCCGTAGAAACCAGGAGGAGCACGCTGGAGGGGCTGGGCGAATTTATATACTCGATAAGCCTATTTCTCTGCGAGCCCTTGATCTCTTCCACCCGCTTGACCATAACAAAACGCCGGTCGGTCATCATGGGAAGGGTCTGCACGGAGCCGAGGATTTCGCTGATATCGGATTCCTTGCCGTAAAAGTACTCCGAGTTGAACTCGGACAGCTCAGGGTCCACTACCTTCTTCTCCAGCTCGCGGACCGCTTGGTCCAACGAGCGCGTATCTTCGCCGTGAAACAGATACACCGGGAGAATCTTGCCTTTTTCCAGCGAGCTCCAGAAGTCTTTGGGATAGGATTCTATCATAAAATCACCGAAAGTCAGCCCCGAAAACCGTCGGATGAGCCGTTCTTGGCTTAAAAGGAATCCAGGAGCAGGCTGCGGACGGACTCGGAAATGTCGCGACAGACTTCCCTTAAGCCAGCCGATTTCTGTCTTTCATTATTCAAGTAATCCGGCCCTACCGGGTACTCCTCGGATGCAATGATATCTCCGGAGTTCCAGACCGTGCTGTCGGTCTCGGGGACAACCAGTCGACATTGCGCTTGGAGGGAGACCCTCTCCACTATTACCCTGCCCTGTTTGGAGTAGCTGGATGGACTTGTCCGCAGCTTTTCCAGGCGGCAACGAAGCTCAGCGTCGGCAGTGGACGGACCGGTTAGGGATATCCTTCCATCCGCGCGAAGGGTTTTAATAAGCTCCCGGGTGAAGGTGTCTTCCAGTCCTGCCTCAATAGTTCCGTTCCGAGCGAGCGGTATGAAAACGGTCTTCAGGTCTGCCGGAAGCGACTTCCGGCTCTCCTTGACCAGTTTATAAGGACATGCCGTAAGCAAAAACAATCCCAGCGGCAAAAAGACAAGAAATATTTTGACTCTCATCGAGCTTTTCGAGAAAAAACAGGATGCTCGAAAGCTTTTCATCACCCTGCCTGCGGCTTTCCGGGAGGCGCCGTTCTCACCTTCTCGATCATTTCCCCCACAACATCGTATCCGAAAGGCTTGACCAGGTAGTCGTCAAACAGGTCCCCCCAGTTGCCCTGGTTTGACTGGGAAGTAAAAGCAATCACCGGTATGGACGCGGTCTCGGGGTTCTCCCTTATCCTGCGCGTCACGTCGATTCCGCTCATACCGGGCATGATGATGTCCATGATGATTACATCCGGTCGCTCCGCGTCGATGATCTCGAGAGCGTCCGCTCCACTGGCGGCAACCTCGGTCTCATAGCCTATTGACTCCAGGTGGTCGGAAAGGGCCTGAAGTATCATGCGGTTATCATCGACTATAAGTATCCTGGCCATCTGCATTACCAGTGTAGCAACATATCCCGCCGACTGTCAATTTTTATCCCTTCCGTGAAGCAATTTCTGATGACCGCCTGATACTTCTTATGGCATCGGAGATCGCAGAAAGCGCAGGGCCCTGGTCTTTTGTTTGGCCGAAGCGGACCGGGAGATAAAGGTCAGTGGCCTTTTTGACCTGCAATGCAAAATACTCTCCGCTTTTCTCCACCCTGTCGGCGAGTTCCAGGGGGGTCTCTTGCGGCCTCCGTAAAAAGCCTTTTGTGGAAAGAACAACAAGAAGCTTTTGGTACTCCTTTTTCAAAGTATCCGTCTCAAGCTCCGCTTTTGCTCCAGGTCTCCTGCGGTATAGAAAAAACCAGGCAGCGGAGACCGCCGCCACCACGACAACGATGTAAATCAGGGCTCCCGACTCAATAATGCTTCGGCCTGCCGCTTGCAGGTAAGAAGGCAGGCGGGCCAATGACCTTCCCGCTTCAGCGGTACTCTGGCGGGCACGGCGGGCCATCCTATACTGATCACCCAGACCAAGGCCGACGACGTAAATGTCCCACCGATACTTGATCGCATCCGCAATGTCCCGCAGCCATTGCCAGGTTGAGGAAGAGCCGGTTTGAGCTCTCCCCCCAGGAGTAGGGTCTACCAGGAGCCAATCATCTGTGCCGGGAAGATACACCTCGACCCAGGTGTGGGCATTACTCTGCCGGATACGGTAATAGTCCTGGAAGGGATTATAATCCTCGGTCATGTATCCTGCAGCCACCCGGCAGGGGATACCCTCACTACGCAGCAAAAGAGCCATGGAAGTGGCAAAATACTCGCAGTAGCCTCGCTTCGAGTTGAACAGAAAGTCGGACACCGGGTCGGCAGCCCTTTCCGACGGAGTGTTAAGCTCATATTCAAACTTGCGGTGGAAATAATCACGCAGAGCGTAAATCTTGCCGCAGACCGTGTTTTCATCATCAGTGACGCGTGAGGCAAGCGATTTTATTCTTTGCAAGTCGGCGGGAATCTCCACGTATTGTTCGGGGGGCTCACTGAGCGTTACCGTCTGTGATCCTTCATATGCCCTTTCACAGTCTTTGCGGGAATCGGGAGAGGGCACTGACCAGGCTGTATAGCTTATCCGGTCATAGATGGCGCCCCGGTGGGGAAGGCCCAGGTATCCGTTTTTATATGCCAGGAGGCTCCTAAACCTCTGCGGACGGCTGATGGACTTCAGTTCGGGAATGGCAAACAGGATGCTCGAGTTGATAGGCTCCAGGACTATCTGCTGCTTTACCACCTCGTCCAGCGAGTCTATATCCTCCAGTGATATGGTGTCCCGAAACTTGAAATAATAGTACTTCAGCGTACCGCGGCTGTCCCGCCACCCTCTACCGGTGTAGTAGTCAAGGGCGTTTCCCCGGAAGTAGAAAGGACCGGAACCGGTGGACACGCCCTCCAGTTTAACCCGCATTACCAGGGAGTCGTCCTTTATAAAGTCGCCCACGCTGCCCAGGCTGACCTCTTCAGAGTAGCCGGAAACCCGCGAATGAAGGCTGGTCCGCCATCCGAAAAAACCGCGTCCCACCCGCGGAACAATAAAAAATATCACTGCCCCCACCAGGAAAATGACCAGGGCGGACACCCAGGGCAGACGGAAAAAGCGGCCTGGCAGATAGAAGCGGCCCGCACGAGCTTTGCCTGTACCTTGTTGCGCTGACCTATGCTCCAACGACTCCTTCTCCCGAAGGTTTCGTTCATGCTCCTCGTAACGGGAAGCTACGTCCCGCATGGACAGGATCATCAGAAAGGTGATCACCAGCCCTACAAAGGCGACAAGCAAAGCCAGAAAAGAAATGGAAACGGTCATTATCGTAGAAGCACTGACCAGAAGAAGGGAGAGCAAGACAAGGATGAGTTCGTCCCGGGTCCTCCTGCGGTTGAAGTACTGGATAAAGGTTACTATGAGAAGAAACTTGAGAAGGCCGTGAAAGTAAAATTCGAAACCCGCCTTTGGAAAGAAAGCGGAAATCACGCTGTAGAAAAGGGCGGCTACTATAAGGGAACTCCATATGACTCCCTTTACGCGACGAAGCCGGACCTGGAAGAAAGGAGCGCAGACATAGAACAATATGATCACGGAAAGTTCGGTTATGCTCGCTTCGCCGCTTGCAGGCACGCCTGCATAAGCGCAGGCGATAATAAGAAAAAGCACAAGTTCAGAAGCGTCCTCCACCGAGTAGCCGGCGCGACCTGGTAACCGGAAATACATCCCTTTCTCTACAGCATCTGCTTCTCGAAGATTCTCTCACCGCAGTTTATGCACACCTCGGCGTCCGGCGCGTTCCGGTGGCCGCAGTTCTTACAGCGGACCAACCCCCCGGTTTCTCCCTCGTACTCGAAGCCGACCCTGGAAAGCGCCCTGCCGCACTGGTCGCAGAACTTCCCCGGGTCTTCGTCGTACTCCTTGCCGCAAAACTCGCATTTGATGACTGGCATGTCAGACCTCTAAAAGTATCCGGTTAGATGGCTCGGAACAGAATTTAATATAGCATCGGCGGGTTTTTTTGACAAGCCGGGGATAAGGCTACAAGTTTCGGCTTGCAATAATTTTATACTTGGTATAGCATGTTAGTTATTGGCAATTCTATTAGGTAGCGCAAGGCGAAAACAGAAGCAAACAAGGGTGCTGGGGGGTTAATGCTATGGGCGAGTGCGAATCAATGGCTTCGTTGGTCGAGCTGATTGCTAAGAAGTTGGTTGATCATCCTGACTCCGTGAATGTCACTGAAGTTAGCGGCGATTATTCATGCGTGGTCGAGCTTCGGGTGGCCAAGCCCGACATCGGCAAGGTGATAGGCAAGAAGGGGGCTCATGCCCAGGCTATCCGGACCTTGATGATGGCGGCATCCGGAAAAGACGGAAGACGCTACATACTGGAGATCCTGGACGAGTAGTCTCGGAAATCTTTCATCTCTCACAGGGGGAGACATGAAATTTGTCCAGGAATACTGTTCTATTTGTAAAAAAAGCCTTGCCATGCCCGTAATCCAGGAAGAGGAAAGTCATCCCGGGCTTATATGGATAAGGTGTCCCGAGTGCAATGAAATTAAGCCCGTCGAGGCAAGCCCGGATGATATTCAAAACCAATCCCGACTAAAACCTGGTTCCAAACCCGCGTCCAAACCGGAAAAGCCGGACCTCCAGAAACGGGTCGTCCGTCACTATCGTGCGGGGGAGCGATTTTCCACAGGGGAATGGATATATCACCCGGCGTGGGAGGACACCGGTCGGGTAATTGAAAAATGCCAATCCAAAGGAGGCCACGACATTATTGTGGTCGATTTTGAAAAACGGGGTAAAAAGCGGCTTGTAAGCAGATACGTCGGATGAGTTCGATTGTGCCGTCGGCGCGGAGGAATGCGGAAGCGGACATGAAGGGGGCGCGGGTATGGCCAAAAACGAAGAGTTCTGGGTGCGGTTCTGGGGGGTACGGGGAAGCCTTCCCACACCGGGACCCGGCACGGTAAAGTACGGCGGCAACACCGCCTGTGTAGAGGTCCGTTGCAGAGACCGGATTTTTATTATTGACATGGGAAGCGGAGCAAGGCCCATGGGAAAGGAGCTTGCCGCAGAAGCTCCCCTAAACGCCGACATCCTCATCTCCCACTATCACTGGGACCACATCTGCGGCATCCCCTTTTGCGGGATTCTCTACAACCCCAGAAACACCATCAACTTCTATGGCGAAGCCAGGAAAAAACGCGGACTCAAATCCATACTCGCCGGGCAAATGAAGTACCCCTACTTTCCGGTGGGACTGGACGTGTTCCAGGCACAGATCAAATATAACACCATTGACGACCGGACCACTCTGGATTACGGGGACGTGACCGTAAAAACCGCGCCTTTGAATCATCCCCAATCAAGCCTGGCCTATCGAATAAGCTACAAGGGCAAGTCGGTGGTCTATTGCTCGGACAATGAGCACCAGGAAGAGATGCCCGACAGGATGGCCGAGCTTATCCAAGGCACCGACCTGCTTATTTATGACGCGGCATATACGGACGACGAGTATACCGGCAGGACGGGACTGGGCTCCAGGATTGGATGGGGGCACTCCACCTGGGACGAAGCCATAAGAACGGCCAAGCATCTTAACGTAGACCAACTCTACATTTTTCACCACGACCCCATGCACACCGACAATGAGATCGACCGACTGGTCAAAGAGTGCAGGGATGAGTACGACAGGATATGGGCCTCCCAGGAAGGAAAAACCGTCAAGCTGCTCTGAAGTGCGGTATTAATATAAGACTGGAAAAAACGGAACAACTCTAATATGCCGCGTGCCCGATTATCTTGTTTAAACTAATGCTCTGTCAAATGCTTCTAGGGGAACAGAAAACAATCGTGCGAGCGGCTGATACCGAGATTTCTATAACGTAGAACCATGATACAACTACTGTCTTGTCAAAATTAAAATGACTAAAATCATTCTTCTTAAAGGCAACAAAAAACGCTTGACAGAGCGCTACCGCCATACACTATACCTGTAAACCACCCCTGCCGAATGCCAAGCAGTGCGCCATGAGTAGACCCCCCTGAAATCAAAGAAGGTCCATCCGGTTAAAGAGCAGGCGGACCACCTATAGAATATGAATATTTTTCGTGCGAGCGACTTAAGTCGCAGTATCAGTCGCTCCCACGCTATTTAAGCTAACGTCGTTTGCACACTATTTAGTGTTTGTTGCGAAAACTCCGTTTTCGGAGTGCGCCTGCCTGTGCGGACACGCAGACAGGGCAGACAGGAAA
>CAYQTK010000172.1:0-9726 GCA_964420375.1 uncultured bacterium | reverse complement strand
GCCCGGATGGTCCAGAAGGCAAAGAATTTTGTGTTGATCGTTGACCAGTCGGGGACCATGAACGTCAACTATCGCGGCAAGAGCAAACAGTTGTTGGCGCGGGAAGCGGCCTACCGCTTTTTAAAGCACGTTCCCACGGACATTGACGTAAAAGGCGCCATATACATGTACGGGATCATGGCGGCCAGCAAAAGCGACCAGTACAGAAGGGTGTTGAACTTCACCAACTTCAAATACAGCAAGTTCCGCAAAGAGTTCGACGACGAGGTGCAGGGACAGACGGGCCCGGGCGCTCTTGATTCGACGCTCAGAAAAGTCAGGGAAGACGCGGGCGATCTTGACGGCCACCTTGCCGTTATCATAATCAGCGGCGGCTTCACCCGGGACTATGACGCCAGCTATGCCCGCGACGAAATGCGCTCTCTCCGGCACGCCTACAATGACATTTGCGCCTACACCGTTCTGGTCGGCAAGAGCGAGAGGGGCGGCAAGAATCTTAAGAAGGTCCAGAAATCGGCCAAGTGCGGAAAACGGACCAGCCTTGACGTGGTGGACAACGACGCGGGCATGGAAAAGTTCGTAAACCGTATTTTCTACAAAAAGGTTGACGCGCCTGCGGACTCCGACGACGACGGCGTGCCCGATACTGAAGACCGTTGCGCAAACACTCCCTACGGCGCCCACGTGAACTCCAGGGGATGCTGGGTACTCGACGATATCAAATTCGATGTGGACAAGGCCGAGATCAAATCCATGTATTACAACAAGTTGGACAGCATTGCTTCCATCATGAACGCCAATCCTGACCTCAACATCCTGGTGGAAGGACATACCGACTCTACCGGCGATGCAGCCTACAACCAGGAACTCTCTCAGAGACGGGCCAATTCTATAAAGAACTATCTCGTCAACCAGGGAGAGGTAAACCCCGGCCGGCTGACCGCAGTGGGAAAAGGCGAGTCCGATCCCGTAGCATCCAACGACTCTGAATACGGCCGCGCCCAGAACCGGCGCATCGAGTTCAAGATAATCAACAAGTAAAACACACAGGACCGGCTACAAACAGCGGCGGGGACAAGCTCTCCGCCGCTTTTATTGCCGGGCGGAGGGGCAAGCAGGCATCTTTCCTGCTTTGCCTGGAGGAACCTGAAAGGAGCTTTCATGTCTCCTGATGCGGACATTTACCTCGAAAAGATGGACCTCTACCGCTACTGTAACGGCAAGACCTGCCGGGCTTGCAAGACGGGGTCCTTCCAGGAGTTCGTGGAGAACTTGAAAGCGGGCACAGTAAAAGACGGAGACTGCCCCCATTGGACATCCGAGAAGATGGCCGCTTTCCGGTTCGCAGTAGGGGCCGGCGAGATGATTCCACCCGTGCCCATGCTGGACCTGCCGCGCCCCGTACCTTGCGAGCTTCTCAACCTGAACGAGCCGCCAAAGGACGCACCCTTACTTATCACCGGAAACTCGGAGTTAACCCGTACGGTGATGCTGGCGGTGGTGTCGTTGTCACTGGGTCCGCTACAGCTTCTTCTTTCCGACACCAGGGGGCATACAGTGGACATGGCCATGGTCTACGGCGAGCTTACCGCTGAGGTTATCAAAAAAGAGATAGACAAGCAGGGAATAGATGTTTGTGTTCCCGGCAAAAGGGTCATCATACCCGGGCTGGCGGAAATGATCGCGGACGACGTGCAGAAGGCGCTGGGTCGCGAGGTAGAGACAGGTCCGGTGTGCGCCGCGGAGATTCCCCTTTTCATGGGAGGAGATTTCATCAGCGCGCTGTGAATGCCTCGTTCGCGGTCAGCCGGAAAAGATTTCAATTTCTGATCAAACTCTATTGCATGGTTTTTCGATTCGGTTTAACCTGTTTACACGAATGATAAACCGAGTCACCGGCTTAAGGGGGGTTGCCGAGTCCACTTTCCGTGACGCACTTCTCAGCGTGGATCCGGAGGAGGCAGTTCACCGTCATTTCGAGCTTCGCGGGAACGTGTTGCGGGTGGGTGACATCGACTACTTCCTCTCCCGGTTCCAGCGCATTTATGTACTTGGCGCGGGCAAGGCCTGTCTTCGCATGGCCCGTGGAGTGGAAAGAGTACTTGGCGACCGGATATCCGGCGGAATCATCATAACGGGGCGGGGCCAGAAAGGCGTTCTCCGCAACATCCTTATACGTGAAGCCGGCCATCCTTATCCCGACCCCGACGGTGTCCGGGCCACCGAGGAGATGATCGAGCTTGCCGGTCCTCTTTCGGACCGCGACCTGGTGGTCTTCTGCCTCTCCGGCGGAAGCTCAGCCATGCTGGTGGCACCGATGGAGGACCTTTCCATTAACGACCTGCAAAGGTGTACCAAGCAGTTTCTTTCCTCCGGAATGACCATCGAGGAAATCAACGTGGTGAGAAAACACCTCTCCAATGTCAAAGGCGGGCGCCTGGCCAACCACATCTTTCCGGCAACCACCATCACTTTGGTGGTCTCCGACGTTATCGGCGACAGGCTGGAGATAATAGGCAGCGGGCCCACGGCTCCCGACCCCAGCACTTTCGAGGACGCCATTTCCATCCTCGAACGGAGGAACATCTGGGAGCAGATTCCAGAGGCCGCGCGCAAAATCCTGGTTGCAGGCCAGGACAGGCAGCTTTCGGAGACCCCCAAGTCGGGCAACAGGACCTTCAAGCGGATTCATCACCAGGTCGTGAGCAGCAACCAGCTCGCCCTTCAGGCGGCCGAGGCCCGGGCCAAGAGGCTGGGGATGTCCACTTTGATCCTCTCTTCAAGCGTCTCCGGCGAGTCACGGGAGATCGCCGGGTTCTATGCTGCGCTGGCCCGCGAGATAAGGACCTATCACCGCCCGGTCAGTCCGCCCGCCTGCTTGATAGCGGGAGGCGAAACCACTGTGACCCTGCAGGGAAGCGGCAAAGGCGGAAGGTGCCAGGAGCTGGCACTGGCCATGGCGCCGCTCATAGCGGATATTCCGGGGACCGTGTTCATGGCCGCGGGCACCGACGGCTCGGACGGGTCCACTGACGCAGCAGGTGCAATCGCGGACTCCCAGACCATGGAAAAAGCCGGAAAGCGGGAGCTGGACCCCTTCGAGTACCTGCAAAAGAACGACTCGTATAACTTCTTCAAGGCCATGAACGACCTCGTAATAACCGGACCTACCGGCACCAACGTCATGGATGTACACCTCCTGCTGGTAGGATAAGCTCACTTCGCAGACAGCTTTCACCTTGCTGAGGAGGCCAGGTAATATGTGGGTTTCCATGAATGAAATGATCGGCCTCGCCAGGCCCGGCTCGGCCATCGGGTCGTTTCTGGCGGTGAACCTTGAACAGGCGCAGGGAATAATGGAAGCAGCGGTCGAGCTGCGCCTGCCCGTTATCGTGGCCTTGTCCGAGCCGGGCTCCATCTACACCGGCCTGTCCCCTTTCCTGGCTATGTGCCGTGAGCTCGCCGGACAGGTCCCCGTGCCCGTCTCACTGCAGCTAGGCCATGTACACGGGCTGGACTTTATCTCCCATGCCCTGGAAAAAGGATGCACCGGCGTCCTGGTCGACGGGGGCAAAGAAGATGAAAAGCAGAGACTTCATCGGCTGGGCGCCATCAAGGAGCTGTGCAATCAAAACGGTGCCCTCTTCGAGGTCGAGATAGGAGCGACATCCGGAGACATGAAAACCGATTTCGCGGGCAGGGTACTGGCGGAGTTACAGCCGGACTCGGCATGTATTACCGTGCCCGACACCGAGCGCGAGAAACCTTCTCCGGACCTTTTCAATGTGACTGAAAGCATAATCACCTCCACCCGGGTGCCCATCAGCATAGCCGGCGCCGGCTCCTGGCGGAAAGAGGATATAAAGAGCTTTATCGATCTCGGCGTGTGGAAAATAAGCATCGGGACCAGGACCAACCAGGCCTTCACAAGGGGCCTCAAGCAGTACCTGCAAACCCATCCCGACCGCGTACAGCCGCGCTCGTACCTGGGACACGCCCGGGAGACCTTCCGCCAAGAGGTCCGCGAGTGCATGGTTTCCCTGCTTCCCCTGGAAAGCGAAGAGGAATAAAGGACCCCAATCGGGAGAGTTTCTTGAATGTTTGAAAGAGACAAGAAGTTCTTCGAGTTCGAAAAGCTGGGCACCGACTTCCGCACCGAGATACTGGGAGGGGTCACCACCTTCATGACCATGGCCTATATCATCGTGGTGAACCCCAGCATCCTCTCCAACCAGAACATCGGAGCGGGCATGGACTTCCAGGGAGTGTTCATGGCCACCTGCCTGGCATCGGCAATCGCCACCCTGGTCATGGCGCTGGTTGCAAGATACCCCATCGCCCTCGCGCCCGGAATGGGACTGAATGCCTTCTTCAGCTTCGAGATAGTCAATGCAAGCGGGGTCCCCTGGCAGGTGGCACTGGGAATGGTCTTTATCTCCGGAGCCATCTTCCTGGTATTGACCTTTCTGAAAGTCAGGGAGATGATCGTAAACGCCATACCCGACACCTTAAAGCACGCCGTGGCCGCGGGCATAGGACTGTTTATCGCTTTTATCGGGCTGCAACACGCGGGCATCGTGGTTGACGACCCGGCAACACTGGTGAGGATGGGAGACCTCGCCAGTCCGCCGACCCTGATCAGCCTGGCCGGCCTGGCAGCAGCCGCCGCGCTCATGGCCGCGGGAAGAAAGGGCGCGGTGCTGTGGGGAATACTCATAACAGGCGCGCTGGGACTGCTGTTCGGCGAGATCAGGCCCGACAACATGAGCATACCCACCCTCTACCCCTTGCAGTGGCAGGCCCTGGCCATGCTGGGCATCGTGGCCGCGATCGCCGTTCCTTTGAAAATCAAGAAGGTCTGGGGAGCCATCCTCATTGCCGTGGTTGCCTCCATTATGGCCGGACTTGCCGCGGGATGGGTAAAGATCGGCGCGGGAGCGGTAGTGGCCCTGCCGCCCGACGTCAGCACCACAGCTTTCAAGCTCGACGTCCTCGGAGTGTTCGAAAACTGGAGATGGGTGGCCCTTGCCTTTGTGCTCCTCTTCTTCGACCTCTTTGATACGGTGGGAACCCTTATCGGAGTGTCCGAAAAGGCGGGCCTTATTAAAGACGGAAAGCTTCCCCGCGCCACCCGCGCGCTTACCGCGGACGCTTTCGGGACCATTGCCGGCTCTTTCCTGGGCACATCCACTACAACGAGCTACATAGAAAGCACCGCCGGCGTGACCGCGGGCGCCCGCACCGGCTTTGCGAGCCTGGTCACCGCGCTTCTGTTCGAGGTCGCCATATTTTTCCATCCCCTGGTCCAGCTCCTTGCCGTGCACATGGTGACCGCGCCCGCGCTCATCATGGTGGGAGCGCTGATGATGACCAGTGCAGCCAGGATCAACTGGAACGACTTTTACGAGGCTGCGCCCGCTTTCCTGGTCATCGTTCTCATGCCCCTCACTTACAGCATCTCCAAGGGGCTGGTGGCGGGCTTCATAGCCTGGCCGCTGCTCCAGGTCGCAGCGGGCCGCGGCAGGAGTGTCCATCCTTTTGTCTACAGCTTGGCAGGCGTCCTGGCGGTCGCAGTGACTGCGGGACACTTTGTTCTCCAGCCTCCCAGGAGCATACACCAGCTCTGTGCCGCCCAGAAAATCGAGGCTGTGGAAAAGCTTCTGGAAAAAGACCCCCAACTGGCAAAGGAGACCGATGACTCATTGCAGACCCCGCTCCACGTGGCGGCCCGGACCGGCAACACCAGGCTGGCCCGGTTGCTGCTGGAGCACGGGGCCTCTCTCGATGCCAAGGACAACAAGTGCCGTACTCCGTTGCACCAAGCCGCCGGTAAAGGCAAGCTCGAGACGGTAAAGCTGCTCGTGGAAAAAGGAGCGGAGGTTCACGCACGAGACCGAAGTGGTTATACCCCCTTGGAGCTTGCCCGCTCGAACGGCCGTAAAAATACTGCTGCGTTCCTGGCGAAACACGGCCGCGGCAAGTTATAATCCCGATTGAGGAGTATGATGATGGACGATCGTGATGAGACAGTAAGCGGAAGTCTTAAACAAGGAACAACGGATTCATCGCTGCCCGCGAACATTCTTATAACCCTCGAGGTGGTGGAAGGACCGGACAAGGGGGCCAGGTTCGAGATCAGCCGCTCATCCACCGTGCTCGGCCGCAAGCATGCGGATGTAAAGCTCTCCGACCCCACAGTGAGCGGCAAGCACGCCATGCTCGAGTATGTGGCAGGCAAGCTGTTTTTAACCGACAACCAAAGCACCAACGGGACCTCTGTAAACGGCGAGCCGGTGGAAAGCGTCCGGGTTCATAACCTGGACGAGATACAACTGGGGGACACCCTGTTTATGCTTTCCATGGTTGAAGACCGCTACGCAGATTTTTGCGGCGCTGGCGAAGAAGAAGCTGAGGCGTATGGGGGGGATGAAGAAGATGAAACCGTGGTGGAAAAGCCACTTTATAACCCTGAGCTTCCCGACAACCTTTCCGTGGGACTCGAGGTCATTGAAGGACCGGACAAAGGCAAGAAGTTCAAGGTGACCCGCAGGTCGACCATAATCGGCCGGGGCCAGGAAGCCGACTTCGCGCTCCAGGACAACAAGGTGTCCAATTGCCATTGCCAGATCGAGATCCACAACAAGGACAAGATGACCATTAAAGACCTGGCGTCAGCCAACGGCACCAGGCTCAATAACCGTTACATAAGCGCAGTCAAGCTCCGGGACAAGGACACCATCAAAACAGGAGACACCAGGATAAAACTGCACGTCCGGATAAGGACTTGACCTCCTTACTCTTTCCCGCCGTGTTCCTTTAACGTCTCGATCATATCGTGATGCTTCCACTCTTTGGCATGGCTTAACGGCGTCCGCCGGGTTGCGTCCCGCGCGTTCACTCCTGCGCCGTGCGAGATTAAAAGCAACGCAGGTTTAACGTGTCCCTCGATCGCGGCACAGTGAAGGGGGGTCCAGCGGTCCCGGCTCCGGGCGTTCACTTCTGCTCCATGGGAAATGAGCAGCCCGGCGGTCTTGTAATGGCCGTAATAGGCAGCGGCGTGTAATGGCGTCCACCTGGAAAGGTCTCGCGCATGGACCGAAGCCCCTTTGTCGATAAGCAGATCGGCGACCTCTGCGGAGCCGTAAAAGCCCGCATAGTGAAGCGGAAGCTGCTTGGAGGCGTCGGGGGCGTGGATGTAAGCGCCGTTGCTTACAAGGACCCGGGCCGCTTCCAGGTCGCCGCTCTTGGCGGCAAGGTGAAGCGGGGTGATCTTGTACCTTGTCCTGCCGTTCACGTAAGCGCCGTGTTTAAGAAGCACCCGGGCTACATCCGCGTGCCCGTGCAATGAGGCAAAATGAAGGGGGAAGAATCGTCTCCGGTTCGCAGAGTCCGGACTCGCGCCCTTGTCGATGACAGTCTCGGAAAGATCGGCAAGCCCCCCGGAAGCGGCAGCGTGGAGCAGGGTCTCCCGCGAGCGGGTCCGAAGTAGAAGTCGGGCGCCTTCGTCAGCCAGAAGCTTTGCAGTCTCTTTCCTGCCCTTTTCTGCGGCAAGGTAAAGCGGCGTTTCCTTGTTGTCCGTCAAGGCGTCAAGCTCCGCCCCCTTCGAGAGAAGAGCTTCGCACACCTTTGCGTGGCCGACACGCGCTGCATTGTGCAGGGGAGTCCACCCCTGCTCGCTCTTGGCGTTTACGGGCGCGCCTTTTTCTAAAAGGAACTCCGCCATTTCCAGGTCGCCTTGCCCAGAAGCCCAGTGAAGAGGAGTCCAGCCGTTGTTGCCCTCGCTCAGCACGCCGGGATTCTCTTCCAGAATCGACTCCAACTCGGCAAAGTCCCTGTCAAGCACGGCGAGAAGAAAATGACGCTCCTCACCGGGAGCCGCCCGCATAGCAAGCGGCAGAACAAAAAGCAATGCAAAAAGCACTACGCCACGAGACATGAACTGATATCCCTCCATACCGGTAATCCGGCAGATCGCTTGTCACCGGATTATAAAACAACAAAACTGCCAAGTCACGGACGAACCGACTTAGGCAGATACCGGAGGAGGAGGCGATTATAATATGAAGGCGGACTCTTTTGCTTTTGTCGGATGGAGGAGAACTCGGCAGTGAAAAGGTGGCCATCTCCGGAGAACCTGCAGATGCGCAAGGCGCGTCTCCATTAACAAGCGAAACTCACCGGAAAATCCTTGTTATCGCGGCTGAAGCCGTTGCCGTTTTAATATCATTTCGATCTTACTCGGTCTTTGGAGAGCCGGAGTCCTTTTCTTCTTTGTTGCAATTGCTGATGATTTTTTTCAGGGTCTTTTTCGATATCGCCCCCGGCAAGGTGTTGCCGTCGCACACGTAGGTCGGGGTGGCCATGATTTTCAGCTCGATGCTCTCCAGGATGTCATCGTGGACTTTTTCTGCGGGGAGGTTCGAGTTAATGCATTTTTCGAACTTCTCTTTGTCCAGACCCGTGGCTTCAACAGCCTGTGGCCAGTCTGCGCAATCCCTCTTCCGGGGAAGGTTAAACAGGTAGTCGTTCATATTCCAGAAGCTCTTTATGCCCTGCTCTCCTGCGCACACGGCGTAGCGGGCATAGCGGCACGCGCAGGGATGGAACTCTTTCTTCACCAGGGGGTGGCAGTTTTGATCGAGGGGCAGGTGTCTGTGAACGACCCTTATTCTGTCTTTGTACTCCGAAAGCAACCTTCTCAGGTCGGCATGGGACTTGTTGCAATAGGGGCATTGATAATCGGTAAACTCGGAGATGACTGCGTCGGGCTTCGCCGCGCCGATCCAGGGAT
This sequence comes from uncultured bacterium, assembly GCA_964420375.1. Classification (GTDB taxonomy): domain Bacteria; phylum RBG-13-61-14; class RBG-13-61-14; order RBG-13-61-14; family DATKZS01; genus CAYQTK01. The sequence goes on along the minus strand of CAYQTK010000172.1, from coordinate 935 downwards.
GTCCCTTTTCGGTAAAGCCGACTTTAAGACCGCCATCAATAGTGGGTATGTTCTGGTCTTGCCGGCAGGGCTGGGGAGCGCCTGTACAAAGGCCGGGAAAAGCAATCTTGAAAACGCCGATGCTCAAAACCGTGACCACAATTACAGAGCCGAGCAGCGGCGCTGAAGTTCTCAAAAGTGTGCCCAAGTCCTCGAAAAGCGTGAGCAGGGACCTGACACACCTCATGCCGCCTTCTTTGAAGAAGATCAACAGGGCCAGGGTAAGGATAAGCATGTTTAATACATAAATCGAGATGCAGTAAGGACAGAGCACCTGGATCAGGGCTTCGGAGATGTAAAGAAGAAGGAAGCTGGTGAGTACCGCGATTATTGACAGGCCGGCGTTCAAACATACCGCCAGGCTCCGGCGATGTTCCCGCCGGGAATAATAAAAGCCTGCCGTAGCCAGCACGGACAAGTAGCCGGCAATCCCCCACACGGAAACGGGTATGCCCAGGAAAGCGGAGTAGCTGCTTTCGGCCACTGTCATGCAGTTGAGCTCCTGGTTTACCGCGCAGATGCTCTCGTAAGAGGGGTCGGTCCTTACCTTTACCCATACCCGGGTCAGCTCGAGGGAAACGCCCAGTCCAGCAAGTACCAGCACAATGAGAATAACCTGGTAATAACCAGCCTTGCGGTCCTTTGAGTTGTCCTCTTCCTCCGGAAGAGTATGCTTTAGCTCTACTTCCTGATCAGACATGAATGCTCACCTGTACTTCTAATATTTAGTGCCTGTTGTGAAACGGAGGTTTTATTTACTTTTGCGGCGCTGTTTTTGGAGTGCGGCAGCAAGCTGTCCGCTTTTTCCGCCGGGAAACTTGCTTGTCGGAGATGCGCTCCCCAAGAGGCCCACAGTTTACGAGGCGCCTTTTTGTAAGTTCCGGCAAGCCGGAACT
>CAYQTK010000171.1:0-9784 GCA_964420375.1 uncultured bacterium | reverse complement strand
CGAAAAAAGGGGAACGGGCCCAATGAAGATCGCGGCTAAAGCCGCTCGCACGATTATTTCCTGTTCCCCAAAAGCTTTTTTCTATTCCCCAAAAATCTTTTGACGAGGCACTAGCGGCTTTGGCCCGCTGTCTGTACGGAGGTGAACGGACATGGACGAGTTGATTGACAAAACGACGCAAGTGAGGGAAGGTGAGGAGCTTCCCGCTGATGCTGTGAGAAGCTGCCTGATTGAAAACATACCCGGCCTGTCGGGGGACATCAGCATCGAGCAGTTTCCGTCGGGCCATTCCAATCTTACCTATCTCATCAGGATAGGAGACCGGGAGATGGTGCTGCGCAGGCCGCCATTCGGCTCCAAGGTCAGAAGCGCCCATGACATGGGACGCGAGTACCGGATATTGTCCGGGCTCTACCCGGTGTTTCCCAAGGTTCCCCGGCCGTTGTTGTTTTGTGAGGACGAGTCAGTGATCGGCGCCAAGTTTTACGTGATGGAAAGGATCACCGGCATCATCCTTCGCCGAAAGGTGCCTGAAGGACTGGAGATCAAGCCGGAGACGGCCTCGAAGTTGTGCGAGAACTTTGTGAAGACCATGGCCGAAATCCACGCGGTGGATTTCGAGGCCGCGGGTCTCGGCGACATTGGCAAGCCGGACGGATACCTCTACCGGCAGGTGCACGGCTGGTCCGACCGCTACTACGGTTCTCAGACCGATGACATCGAGGGCGTGGACCGGGTCATATCGTGGCTCAAGGACAACCTGCCCGAGTCCCTGCCGCCGACCCTGGTGCAGAACGATTACAAGTATGACAACCTGGTGCTCGACCCCCAGGACATAACCCGCATCATCGGCGTGCTCGACTGGGAGATGTCAACCATTGGAGACCCCCTGACCGACCTGGGGGTGAGCCTCGGCTACTGGGTGCAGGAAGACGACTCGCCCGAGCTCCAGGCACTGGCGTTCGGGCCCACCATGATACCGGGAAGCTGGACAAGGCAGCAGATAGCAGCCCGATACGCAGAGATCACCGGTCGCGACATATCCAACATCCACTACTACACCGTGTTCGCGACCTTCAAGATCATGGTCATCATCCAGCAGATTTATTACCGTTACGCCAGGGGGCTCACCAAGGATGAGAGGTTCGCGCCGCTCATCCAAGGAGTGAAAATCTTAAATCGGGTCTCCAACGAACTCATGGATCAGGGGCATATTTGAGGCAAGTACCGGGTTATTTATCATATACAGGGCTATGCGAGCCGTTTTTAATGCAACTTTCAGCTTCTACGATACTTCCGGGCAAAAAGCAGAGGAGCGACGGTTTTGAGGAGAGTGGCATATCTTTCGCTGGGGTGCGACAAGAACCGGGTTGATACGGAGAGAATGCTGGGGAGGTTTTGCGAGCGGGGCTTTGCTCCAATTGCCGCTCCCGGGCCTGCATTTGCGCTTGTAATCAACACCTGCGGTTTCATCGACCTTGCCAAGGAAGAGAGCATCGAGACGATTTTGGAAGCCATCGAGGCCAAGAAGCAAGGCAGCTACGAGGTGGTTGCCGTGGTCGGCTGCCTGGTGGAGCGATATCGAGATGAGCTTGTCCGCGAGCTACCCGAGGTTGACGTATGGATGGGTCTCGAGCACGTGGACCGGCTGGCTGAACGACTTTCCGAGCTCGAGCATGAAAATGCCGGAAAACCGGAGCATGATGAAGCCTCCCCGGAAGAAGAACCTCGTGCGCCACTTGTGCGCTGCAATGAGCTTGCCCGCGTCATTACCACCCCTTTGCATTACTCCTTTCTCAAGACAGCAGACGGCTGCAGCAGCGGCTGCCGCTTCTGCGCCATTCCGCTTATAAAGGGGCCGCTTCGTTCCCGACCGCCGGACGAACTTATAGAAGAGGCCCGCGCATTGGAGACTGCTGGAGTGGTCGAGCTGAACCTGGTGGCCCAGGATACCACCGCGTACGGCAAGGACATGGAAAAGCCGGTCGAGCTTGCCGACCTGTTGGAAAAGCTTCTCGCCGAGACCGGCATACCCTGGATCAGGATACTGTACGCCAATCCCGAGCACGTGACCGACAGGCTTATCGAACTGCTGGCGTCTGAAGAGAGGCTGCTCAGATACCTGGATTTGCCGCTTCAACACATCTCTGATAGGATTCTATCCTCCATGGGCCGCGGGTTTGGCAGGCGCGGAATCGAAGAGCTCCTTGACAGGCTCTACGCTCGAGTCCCCGGTCTGGTGCTCCGGACAACCTTTATGACCGGCTTTCCCGGCGAGACCGAGGACGACTTCAAGGAGCTCATCCGGTTTATCGAGGAGGGCGGGTTCTTCTGGGCGGCTGCTTTCGGTTTCTCGCCTGAAGAAGGGACAGCCGCGGAAAAGATGCCCCGCCAGGTGGACCGGGAGGTCGCGGACGAGCGGGCTGCCGCGGTATACGAGGCGCAGAGGGAAATCACCGCGCATAAGCTGGAGTGCTTTATTGGACAAGACCTGGTCTTGCTGGCGGACGAGCCCTGGTCGCCGGTCATCTGCGAGGAGGGCTATACTTCCGGGACCTCAAAGGACACGGAGTGGATCGCCCGCTTCCGCGGACAAGCGGTTGACGTTGACGGAGTGGTAAAGCTCGCGGGAAAGGCGTCTGCCGGCAGATTCATAAAGGCGCGTGTAGTGAACTCTTGGGACTATGACCTGGAGGCCCGGCTGAAAGAGGAGGAGTAATGAGGGAAAAACCGCTCTCAACCAGAGTGACGGATATTTTGGGAATCGAGTACCCGGTGCTGCAAGGGGCCATGGCATGGGTGAGCTTTGCCCCCCTGGTGGCCGCGGTATCGAACGCCGGCGGCCTGGGTATAATCGGCGGTACCATCTTCGATCCCCAGCAGATGCGCGACGAAATCCGCAAGGTCCGCGAGCTTACGGACAAGCCCTTTGGCGTCAATATAATCAGTCTTCATCCCATGATAAAGGAGATCCTCCAGGTGTTGATCGACGAGAAGGTGCTGGTGGCCACTTACGGCACCGGCAATCCCGGCAAGATCATCGAAGTCTTGAAGCCCGGCGGTGTCATGAGCTTCCCGGTGGTGCCCACCGTGGCAACCGCGGTGCGCGCGGAACAGGACGGTGCTGACGGAGTGATCGTGTCCGGGTGCGAAGGCGGTGGACACGTGGGAAGGATGAGCACCATGATCCTGGTGCCCCAGGCGTGCGACAAGGTGAATATACCAATGGTGGCGGCCGGAGGGATTGCCGACGGCAGGGGCATGGCAGCATCTTTCGCCATGGGGGCGGAAGGAATCCAGATGGGAACCAGGTTCATTGTCACCACGGAGTCGCCCGCCCATCAGAACGTAAAAGAAAAGATCAAGCAGGCAGCGGCAGAAGACACTGTAGTCACCGGAAATATCACCGGACTTCCCGTGCGCGTGCTTAAAAACAAGATGGCTGAAGAGTTCATACATATGGAGAACACCGGAAAATCAAAGGCGGAGATGGCCATGTTCGGCTCCGGAAAAATGAACCTCGCCTTTGTCCAGGGAGACGCAGAGCAAGGCTCGGTCATGTCCGGTCAGATATCAGGAATGGTGAATGACGAGCCAACCTGCGACAAGCTCATCCAAAGGATCATGCGAGAGTTCAGGGAAACATCCCGAAAAACGGCGGAGAAAGCCGGTGATTAAAAGCTCTCTCTTTAAGTTGTTAAGGGGGGCTGGGCTGCGGCCCGTCCTTGATGCCTGCGTCCCTGATCGTTGTCATCCTCGCATTTGCTCCTATGATCTTTTCGGCCCCGAAAGACAGGTGACCGGGCGAATCAAAAGGTAATGAAAGGAGTTGTAAAGATGAAGTTACCGAGGTTGTTGTGGCCGGAAACCGCAGTGTTTTCTCTTGTTGTGGCTGTTGTTCTCGCTTTGACCGGGAGCGCGGAGTCATACGAGCGCAGCTCTTTTGCGCTGGAGTTCTGCAGGAAGGCATGTAGCAATGTTTGCGGCGTGCCGGGTCTTTCCGCTTCCGATATTAGGCGGCAATTCGACGTCAAAAGCTCGGAGAACCGCTATAACATGCATCTTGGCGCGGATGTCTCGGCAATTGAAGTCAAGGTAATCGAGGACTTCCAGGCAATAGCCGCTCACAGCGAGAATAAGGGATTGATAAGCTTAAAGCCGGATAAAGGGGATTATATTCAATCTCCGGAGTGGGACGATTCTGATGATTTATACATGGAGAGCTCGCTGTGGAAGAAGATGGAAAGCTACGGCGATGCTTATAAAGAGGCTAAGGTCTATTATAAAAAGATCGGCAAGGAAGGCGACGCAGACAAGTATCGGCTCCGGGTGCAGGGCGAGTATACCATCAGCCTGGAGGTCGGTCAGAAGGAGAAGAAGGTTTATTTTTATCAAAACGACATGGCCCTTGCCGGCCTGGAGACGGGCAAGAAGTATGGCAAGAAGCTCATCAGAGACAACAAGCAGAAATGGATTAAGAAGATGACCGACCTGGTTCCGCTTCCGGAGAAGGGAGCGGTCCTTGACGCAATTGACTTTACAAAATGGGACAAATGCGGCGGCGGATGCAAGGTCCAGGTGGTCAGCATCAATTACAAGCACATGATCGGCAAGGGAGAAAATAAGACCCGCTACCAGGGCGATTACGTCTCCTACATGCTCAACCCCCGGACCGGCAGCCTTTTCAACTATAATCGGAAATGGTCTGACGAATTCTGATGACTGTAATCACATCCGCCCGCGGCCCCGGTTGCGGATTGGCTGTACGGCGATTAAATTAGTTTATAAGTAGTGCCCGTTGCGAAACGGAGGTCTAATTTACTTTTGCGGCGCTGTTTCGGAGTGCGGCGGCTTACTGTCCGCTTTTTCCGCCGGGAAGCTTGCTTGTCGGAGATGCGCTCCACAAGAGGCCCGCAGTTTACGAGGCGTCTTTTTTTAAGTTCCGGCAAGCCGGAACTTATGAGTGCGAAAGCAAGCTTTCCTGTCTGCGTGCCTGTCTGCCCTGTCTGCGTGTCCGGCACAGGCAGGCGCACTCCGAAAACGGAGTTTCGCAACAAGCACTAAGGAAGGCCGCGGCTTGAAAGAAGCTCTTATGATTGAACGCGGGCGGCGTTAACCTGAAAGGGAGAGATATCATGTCATTTGAGGCGGAATGTCCGGTTTGCGACGCATTGATTCCCTTAGAGGAAAACGAGGTCAGACCGGGCGAGATGATTTACTGCTCTTATTGTATGGCCCCTCTCATGATCACCCGGGAGATGATCGAGGAGGCAGAGGACGGCAAGACCAAGAAGGTTCCGGTCGAGGAAGAGTGGGACGGAGAGTAGTTCCGCCCCTGCAAACGGAAGGAGGAGTAAAGATGGCTGGAAAAACGGCAGCCCGGCTGATGGTGTTGCTGGCTGTATTTTTGCTGGTTGCGGGATGCAGCAGCGAGGAGAAAGACAAGCCGGCAGGTAAAGAAGTTTCGCACAAAGACCAGAAGAAGCAAACCACTGAAGCAGATAAAAAAGCCGAGTCGGAAAAGCCCCCTGCAAAGCAAGCCGATGACGACAGGGACACTTCAGGGAAAAAGTCCAGGAAGGCGGACGCCGACGAAGTAATTGACAAAAACGAGCCGAACGACAGCGTCAAAACCGCGGCCAAGGTTGTCCTTGGAGAGGAGATTTCTTTTGCCATCCATCCGCAGGGGGACAAGGACTACTTCGAGGTCGAGGTCCCGGAAGCCGGCTACCTGAACGCGGTTGTCACCGAGCCTGCAAAAGGCCTGACTTATAATTACCGGTTCGTAAGAAAGACCGAAGGCGACATGTTCAAAGGCGAAGGCGAAGAGATACAAAACACCGAAGAGAGCAACGCCGTGAGGGTGAGCAAGGGAACATATGTAATCGGGGTATGGGACAGGTGGAACAAAAAGCCGTCAGGCCCGCAGGAAGGCAAGCTCAAGTTCGTGTTCGTGCCGGAGATGGACGACTACGAGCCTAACAACAGCGTGAAGAACGCCGAGAAGGTGCAGTTGGGCGAGGAGATTTCTTTTGCCATCTATCCTCGCTGGGACAAGGACTACTTCGAGGTTGATGTTCCGAAAGCGGGCTACCTGAACGTGGTGGTGACCGAGCCTGCCGAGGACTTGACTTATAACTACCGGTTCGTGAAAAAGACCGAAGGCGACATGTTCAAAGGCGGCGCAGGCGAAGAGATACAGGACACCGAAGAGAGCAATGCCGTTAGAGTGACCAAGGGCACTTACATGATCGGCGTCAGTGACCGGTGGAACAAAAAGCCTTCGAGCTTGCAGAAAGGCAAGCTCAAGTTCGTGTTCGTGCCGGACATGGATAAGTACGAGCCGAACGACAGCGTAAAGAATGCGGCCAAGGTTGCGTTGGACGAGGAGATTTCCTTTGCAATCTATCCTCGCTGGGACAAGGACTACTTTAAGGTCGAAGTCCCGGAAGCGGGCTACCTGAACGCTGTGGTGACCGAGCCTGCCGAGGACTTGACTTATAATTTTCGGTTCGTAAAAAAGGCGCAAGGAAAACTTAAAGCCGGCACAGAAGTGGAAGAGCTCCAGGACACCGAGGAGAGCAACGCCGTCAGAGTGACCAAGGGCACTTATATAATCGGCGTCAGTGACCGGTGGAACAAAAAGCCTTCGAGCTTCCAGAAAGGCAAGCTCAAGTTCGTGCTCGTGCCGGAGACGGACAGCTACGAGCCGAATAACAGCGTGAAGAACGCGGCTCCCGTCTCGCTTGGAGAGGAGTTCTCTTTTGCAATTTATCCTCGCTGGGACAAAGACTACTTCAAGGTCGAGGTCCCGCAGTCGGGCAAGTTAAAGGTCGTGGTAACCGAAGCAGCGGAGGGCTTGACCTATAATTATTTCTTCGGTGACGCTTCCGGTTCCGAGCTTCAGAGCACAGAGGAGAAGAACTCGCTGGATGTGGACAAGGGAACTTATATCATCGGCCTGTGGGACAAGTGGAATAAGCGCCCCCAAAACCTTCAAAAGGGAAAAGCAAAGATAATATTGATCGAAGAATAGATTATGGGGTGAAATTTATGCAAAGCTTTCCGGTGCTGATAAAATAAGTGGATCCCATACTGACGCATAATGTGCGAGCGACTGATATCGCGACTTGCGCTGCTCGCACGAACAACATCTATCTTGTAAGCGACGAGAAACGCTTGACAGAGCACCAGCAGAATCGTTTGATTTTTGCAGGCGCCGGCAAGGACGTGTCCCTTTAACCAAGGCTGTCATTCCTATTGGAGGAGATGAAATACACTCATTGTAGAGAGCGTGCATGACTGTTATTCATCCACAGATTCTGGTGAGGAGCCAAATAAGTTTTACAAGGAGCTTGAAACATGGAGCTTTTCTGGACGAGTGCTGAAGTTGCCTACATGGTAATACTGTCAATCACTATGCTGGTCATGCTTTATGCAATGGCCATGATGAGCCGCAGCATCCGGCTTTTGGAGTACAAGATTTCGGTAATGGAGAACGAGATGGAAGTCATCGACCAGGAGTTCAAGCTCATAGCCAACCGTGACAAGATAGATATCGGAAACGTCAAGCCCGCGGGAGAGCAGGGAGGCGAAAACCGTTAGTCGTCCTTACGGTTTATTTCAAGGAGAATGTAATGGACACGATAACCCCGGCCATGAGCGATCTCAGGATATGGATGATAATCTCCGCGGCGCTGTACGTAGCCGGAGGGCTTTCTTTTCTTTTCGGTCAGAACATTTTGTTGACCAACCTGAACCGGGCGTCGGAACTGCTTTTCAAGGACCGTTTTCCCCTGATTCCCCTTTCCACCGAAAAGTTCTGGCTAGTCCTAACCAACTCCATGATGCTCATGCTGGTGGTCATCTGTATCTTCGTGGCCGCGGATGTCTCCGGCTTTTATAACATGGTGTGGATAATCCTCTTCAGCAAGGCTGCATCCACATTGCAGTACGCCTATTTCTTCATAGCAGAGAAGCGTTACTTTGCTTATCTGGTAGGCGTTATTACTGACGGTCCCCTGTTCGTCATAACCCTGGTCTTATTTCTACGCGTGATCTGAAAAAGCTTTTACAACCTTGGTGCCGGTTATCCTGTCGAACAGGTTGTTTTCCGCTCCGCCTATCACCATGCTCAACAGTCCCAGTCCCAGCGGCAGCATACACGCGATATAAATCCCCGTCCGGCTGAAAGAGCGCGGAAGCCCGGGACGTTTTCCATTTTCGTCTTCTATCCTGGAGCCGAAGAGCATCATTCCCGGCGTACGTCCGGCCATGCTTGCGAAAAGGGCGCCGTACACCATGGCCAGGATCACGGTCATGACCGCGACAGGAAAAACAATAGTTATGAGCCACTGCTGTGCAGATGCATGTAAGGACCCGCCAACCAGGCGGGAGACGGCGTAAAGAAGGCCTCCCAGACACAGCCATATGAAAAGGTCTACAGCTCCCGAGCACGCCCGGCGAACAAGCAGGTCACCGTCGGCCGGCGAGCCTTCTTTGTCAGCGACTTCTTTGCGGCGGCGGACTGCTTGCAGGCCCTTTTTTCTACTGCGCGAAACGTTCCCATCCGGCGGGAGTACGGAGACATCATCCGAGCCCCGGCCAAGGACGTGGTCGCCGGTAATCTCTATGCGGGAGACCTCGTCGTCTTTGTCTTGCCAGGGATTAAAAGACTCGGGAGTGTCCCACCCGTTTTCATCGAACAGTTTTCGGGGTTCGGGTTTTTTTACCCCACTGCTGCGCTCATCGGCTTGATAGCCGGTATGCGGCGGCTCTTCAAAGCTCAGGGGAACATGGTCCGGTTTGCTTGTATCAGCGGGCTCTTTTTCATCTGGTTCGCTTTGCAAGGCATTTTCGCGGCTTGATGCAGGCGGAGGGCCGGTATGATCTTCTCCGGAGTTGGACCCCGCCGGCTCCTGTTCACCGGCCACTTCCTGCTCATCGGACTCGGAGAGCAGGGTAGCGAGGATAGGCTCGTCCGAGACCGGCATGGAATCGGATTGCAGCGAATCGTGATAATCGTCTTTTTTCGCCGTTCTGCCGAGGTCGATATCTATCTCTTGCAGCGCCCGGTTTACGAGTTCGCCGGTGTTTTCTTCCGATGAATCTTGAAAGACGCAGTCACGGCCGGAGCCGGGAGGTTCGGGATATTCTTCTACCTCTTGGGATTCCTCGTCTTCTTCTTCCCAGGTGTCCTCATCCCGCTTGGTGAGCTGTTCTTCCGCAGGAGCGGTCTCGTTCTCTCCATCGTCTTCAGATGAGCTCCCGTGTCCGAAGACCTCGCCCTCGGGCGGTTCGGTGGATTCAGATTCAAGAAGCCCCTCCATTTCCTCTTCGGCCGGAGTGGCAGAGTAATCGGAAGACAGGCGTTCTTCTTCCTGCCCATCTGGAGGCGAAGGTTCATCAAAATCATCTTCTACAGCCAATGCCTCATCCTCTTGAAGTGAAGGGTGATCATTGTCACGTCCGATTTTTTCTTCCGGATATTCTTCCGGGACTTCTTCTGCTTGTAGAGGCTTTTTGCACCGGGCACATCGTGCCTGGGGGGACAGGTGGTAGAAACCGCAGTACGGGCATTCCATGATCGCTTCCTCCCTTGATTTCGCTTGTTCCGCTTTATCCGCTTTCCGCTTTCCGCATATCGCTTGCGGGCCTTGCCCGTCCGGCATAAGGCCCCGCCCGTTTTGTATAATTATATCATGCTTCGGTCTTTTGCGCCAGTCTCAAGTACATCCTGGGCCTGCGACATAGAAGGGGGTTCCGGATTTGACTCTTCTTTTTT
>CAYQTK010000170.1:0-9895 GCA_964420375.1 uncultured bacterium | reverse complement strand
GAAAAAAGGGGAACGGATCCAATGCAGATCGCGGCTAAAGCCGCTCGCACGATTAATTTTTATTCCCCCAAAAGTTGTTTTCTATCCCCCAAAAGCTTTTGACAAGGCACTGGCCCCGGGCTATAGAACGTCGCTCTTTCAGATCTCTAACAGGCTTATTTTGACTTTTTAGGAGGGCATCAAGTTTGACTAAAGGTTGAACACGCGCGAGGGTCGGTCCTGGCTACAGGCCTCGATACAGGTGCCCGTGCCGTCCATTGCCTTTTGTACAGCCGCGGTTGCCAGCTCTCCGGTGTTGTTTTCCCGGGAAAGGTGAGCCAGCAGAATGGACTTTAGACAAGGAGAAGCTATGTCCGCTGCCAGCAGGGCGGCATCCGGGTTCGACAAGTGACCAAGCCGACTTTTCACCCGCTGCTTGACGTACCATGGATAAGGACCGTCCACCAGCATTTCCGGGTCGTGGTTGGCCTCTATAACGGCCAGGCTGAGATCGGACAGGCGATCGCGGACCGAGCGGGTGACAACCCCCAAATCGGTCATCACGGCAATGCGGTGGTCCTGGTCGCGGACCACGAACCCTACCGAGTCAGCCGCGTCATGCGAGGTCGGCACCGGCAGGACCGAAAGAGCGCCGATATTGCGGGCCTCTCCGGCTTGAATGGTCTCCGTGCCGTTTAGTTTGAACCTCTTGCCGATATTCTCCAGGGTGCCGGAGGTGGCGTAAACCTTAAAGCTTCGGCCCATGACACGCAGGCCGGCCACGTGGTCGTGGTGCTCGTGGGAGACGACAATGGCGCTCAGCTCCTGCGGGTCCGCGTCTATGTACTGGAGCCTTTTTTTAAGCTCGCGAGCTGAAAAACCCGCGTCGAAAAGCACTGAAGTCTCACCGCTTTTTACGTAAACCGCGTTTCCCCGGCTCCCGCTTCCCAAAACGCAAACCTTCATAATGAGCCCCTCAATCTCCATATTTTGTGTCCGGGCAAATGTCTGACACTACAGATAGTTTCAATTTACACCAAAATCGGACTGGAAGCAATAGTTTTTTGATTTGCGATTTGTATTGCCAAGAGCATGTGAAAAACTTATACAAGGGGTACAGCAAGGCACCACCCTGCTTCTATTTCAAGGAGAGAAGTACATGAAGGGGATTTGCACCCGAGATTTGCCGGGACAGGTTTCACCTTCCTGTATCATGGCATTTGAGGGGACTTCAACAGCGAGGTCATTATTCTTTTCCGGTCGTCTCCTCAGCCTCCAGGACCACCCTTTCCACGTGGGAGAAGTCCCTTACGTAGAACTTGGAGCCGGCGTAAAAAAAGGCCGCGCCCAAAAGGCCGTAGATAGGGATGAACATGACCGCCATTTCGAGGTTTAAAATGTCGGAGAGCGCCCCGATTGCCGGCGGCGACCAGATATCGCCGAGCACGTGTTGAAGGAGGACGCACATACCCATCGCCAGTCCTCTCATGCCGGGATGGACCACGTCCTGGGTGACGGCGAGCGCGGGCGCAATAAAGCAGGTGACCAGTATGCCGTAGAGCGCGAGCAGGGGAAGCTGACGGGTTTCTCCCGGAAAGCAGAAAGCGACAGTCAATACGCAAGCCGCTGCCAGGGAGGTGAAGAAAGGAAGTATCATGCGGGCGTTGTCCCGTTTTTTCTGCAACCTGTCAGCCAGAAATCCTCCTAATGGCGCGCCTACTATGATCATGCCCATGACCATGGTGGCCAGAGCCCCACCTTTGCCGGCCTCCACGCGGCCGGTCCGCTCGAAATAGGTGGGAAGCCAGGTGGCGATGGCGGTAGTGCAGGAGACGTTCATTGCGAATCCCAGGTAGGTAAAGCTCAGCGACGGTATTCGGATGAGGTTTTTGACGTCAGCAAACACCTGTTTAGCTGAGACATCCCTGTAATTGCCGCTCTCATGATGGACGCTTTTATAATCGGGCAGAAACCATGCTGTCACCGCCAGGGCCATGCCCGGGATGGCCACCAGCCCGAAGGCGTTCTGCCATCCCCAGTTTTCCGCGATGATGCCTCCGAAAGCCATGCCCAGCCCGATGCCCACGGGGATGGAAGCGTTGAAGACGCCCAGGACCATGGAGCGCTTGCTCTCGGGATATGCCCCGGAGAGAAGAGCGGTGCCGCCGGAGGCATAGCCTGCTTCGCCGAGGCCGATGAACGCCCGTGCAGTGAGGAGCTGGCCGTAGTTGGTGGCGAACTTGCACGCCAGTGTGGCCAGGCTCCAGATAAAGGTCATGATTGCGATCATTTTGCGGCGGCTCCATCTGTCCACCAGGATGGAAGCCGGCACGGAGAACACCGTGATGTAAATCAACACTATGCTCATAAGCCAGCCGGCCTGGGCGTCGCTTATGTGCCAGTCTTTCTTGATATAGTCGATGATGCCGGAGACCACCATCCGGTCGGCATAGTCCGACATGTAGATCAGGAACAAGACAGCGAGGATAAAATGGGAGCGCCTGCCCGCGGTAAAGGTCCCATCTCCGTTTTTGGAGGTGCCGACAATAAAGTTTTGGGGGGAGTCCTGCAATTAAAACACCGACAATAATATATTCTGTCATACTCGGATGAGCCAATCAACAGGGCCTAAATATAATGCCGCAACACGGTTTAAACCGCCAGCCAGCCGCCTTGGCGACCGCCAAAAGAAAAGATCGGCGATGTTCTCAACAACCAGGGGAAGAATTGGATGCGGACAGTAAAAAAACCGGAAGAGACAAATTTTTCCCGGCGGGCGTTATATGCCGCCAAAGTGTCTGCCGGTAGGCTATCCCCTGACCCTCTCCAGTGCCTCGGCATAGGCTTCTTCGATGCCGTCCATGTCGCGGCGGAAGCGGTCCTTGTCCAGCTTGCGCATGGTCTTGCTGTCCCACAGCCTTGCGCCGTCGGGCGTGAACTCGTCCGCCAGCAGTATCTCGCCTTTGGACAGACCGAACTCGAGCTTGTAGTCCACCAGGATGATGTCCTTTTCGTCGAAGTAGGGCACGAGTATTTCGTTCACCTTCATTGCCGTCTCGTTCATCTTGTCGTACTGCTCCTTTGTGGCGTACTCGAAAGCCAGGATGTGCCAGATGTTCACCATGGGGTCGTGGAGTTCGTCGCACTTATAGTCCTGCTCGAGTATGGTCCTTTTTAAAGGCGTGCCCTCCTCCATGCCCATGCGCTTTGCAAGGCCGCCGGCGACCCGGTTCCTGACGATGACCTCGATGGGCAGTATGTCCACATTTTTGCACAAAAGGTCGGTCTCGTTTAACTGCTCGATCATGTGGGTGGGAACACCTTTTTCCTCCAGAAGACCGTAAATGATGGAGGTGAACTCGCAGTTTATCCGTCCCTTGCCCTTGATTACGCCCCGCTTGTCCCCGTCGCCCGCAGTGGCTTCGTCCTTGAAATGGATGACGACCTTGTCAGGGTCGGTAGTGGCGAAAACCTGCTTGGCTTTGCCGTTGTAAAGCTCTTGTTTGCGTTCCATTCTCTTCTCCTCCTTGCTTTTTAATAAAATGTGTTTCCAAAGCCGAATGCCGCGGCCTCGGCTTGCGGATATTACTTCTTCCTTGTTGGAAAGATCCTTTTAAAGATATAGTCGGTTTTGTCGAAGAGCTCGCGGAGGCTGAAACACTCCCTGATCTTGTCTTCAGTGAGCCGGTCCGTGATTTCATGGTCTTCGAGAAGATATTCCGCAAAGTCCTTTTTTCTCTCTTCCCAGACCTTCATGGCGTTTCTCTGCACCAGTGCATAGGCATCTTCCCTGGTAAGGCCGGACTCGACCAGCTTCAAGAGCACGGCCTCGGAGTGGATGAGCCCCCGCGTTATCTCCAGGTTCTTCTTCATGCGCCGGGGGTAGACGATGAGCTTATCAACCACCCTGGTGAAGCGGGCCAGCATAAAGTCGAGCGCAATGGTCGCGTCCGGCGCGATGACCCTCTCGACCGAGCTGTGGCTTATGTCGCGCTCGTGCCACAGGGCAACGTTCTCGAGCGCGGGTATGGCCGCGGACCTGACGATCCTTGCCAGTCCGGTCACGTTCTCGGAGAGCACCGGATTGCGTTTATGTGGCATTGCCGAGGACCCCTTTTGTCCCTGGTGGAAGAACTCCTCTGCTTCCAGGACCTCGGTGCGCTGCCAGTGCCTGACCTGGAGCGCGAACTTCTCTATGGAGGACGCTATCTGGGCGAGCACGGAGAAGAACTCGGCGTGCCGGTCGCGCTGGATGACCTGGGTGGTTATGTTGGGCGTCTTGAGCTTAAGGCTTTTCATAACGTGCTTCTCCACCCGGGGGTCGAGATGGGCGTATGTACCTACTGCTCCGGATACCTGTCCCACCCGCACCGACTCGCGGGCATGTTGAAGTCGTTCCAGGTGGCGGGCGGTCTCGTCGTACCACAACGCCATGACCAGCCCGAAGGTGACGGGCTCGGCGTGGATGCCGTGGCTTCTGCCGATCATCACCGTTTTGCGGTGCTTGTTGGCCTTTTTTTTGAGCGCCTTCATGAGGTCCTCGAGGTCGCGGATGAGGATGTCCGCAGCCCGCACGAGCTGTACCGAAAAGCAGGTGTCCAGTACGTCGGAGCTGGTCAGTCCGAAGTGGACCCACCGGGACGCAGGGTGGTCGATCTTCTCGGCCATGGCCTGGGTGAAGGCCACCACGTCGTGGCGGGTGACCTCTTCGATCTCAAAGACCCGGGCAAGGTCATAGCCGGCTTTACGCCGGATAATCTCGGCGTCCTCCTTGGGTATTCGGCCGGTCTTTGCCCAGCCTTCCACAGCCAGCACTTCGATATCCAGCCAGACGTCAAATCTGGTCTCGTCCTCCCAAACGGACGACATCTCCTTACGTGAATATCTGGGAATCATCCTAATCCTCCACATTCAGGGCAACAGCATACAATAATAATAAAAAGGAAAGAACGGAGCAAGGCCGGAATGAAAATATCCCTGTTTTCCCGGCGCAAGGCGCGAGCTCTTGCCGGATCACGCAGGATTAAGCTTCGGGATCAGGAGTGCGTTTCCATGTCCTGTTTTAATTTGGAAAGAATCCCTCTTGCCGAGGAAACGGCCTTGCTGTCGTCGGGCAGGTCGGTAAACGGCTTCATGTCGAGGTCATAGTCCACAATCTTTTCGTCGTCGGGAATCATGCCCAGAAGCGGCACGGGAAGCTCTTTGACCGCTTCCTCCAGGCGGGAGTCGAGCTTTTCCGCGCGGCTTACCACTGCGTACTTTCTAACTATCGGAAGCTGGAGCTCGGCCACCAGGTCGAAAAGTCCCTTGATGGTCCGCACGCCTTTCATGGAAGGGTCCGTGACCATGATCAGATCGTCGATCCTTCCCGCGGTGCGGCGGGAGAGATGCTCCATGCCTGCTTCGTTGTCAATGACTACGAACTTGTAGTTCCCGGTGAGCTTGTCCAGCACGTCGCGGAGGATGGAGTTGGCGGAGCAGTAACAACCAGGCCCTTCCGGCCTGCCCATGGCCAGGAAGTCAATCCCCTTGCTCTCCGCCAAAGCCTGGTTCAAGCGCAGCTCGAGGAAGGCCGCCTTTGTCATGCCCTGCGGAATGGTGAGCTTCCTGCCGTGGAACTCCTCCAATACCTGGCCCACCGTCTGCTCGGGCGTGATGCCTATGGCCGGCCCCAGGTTCGAGTTGGGGTCGGCGTCAACCGCCAGGATAGGCACGTCGCCCGCCTGGGACAGCTCTCTTACAAGGAGTGAAGCCAGCGTGGTCTTGCCCGTGCCCCCTTTGCCGCATACTGCTATTACAGTTCCCAATTTAAAAAACCCTCCGACAAATTATATTAACACGGGCGCGACAGCGGAGCTACACCAAGCCCGAGGCTTGGCCTCGACCTCGGCGGTTATGCCGGCAGCCCGCTTCAGGAGCAGGTCTGCTCTTTTGCCTTCCCGCCTTTTAAATACAGCGCTCCCACCGGACAGACCTCGACGCAGCGGAGGCAGCCGGTGCAGTTTTTCTGGTCCGCGAGCGGCTCTCCGTCGAAAGTTCCCACCACGGTGGCCAGTCCCCGCTTTACGAAGTCCAGTACGCGGCAGTTCTCGACGTGGTTGCACACGTACACGCACCTTCCGCAGAGGATGCAGCGGTTGGGGTCCAGGCCGAAGTCTTCCCTGCTGTCGTCTGTCTCCCGGTCAGGTTCGAGCTTGACGAGCTTCTTGGACTTTAAAGGCACTTTTCTTTTCTTAGCGATTTCCTGGAGCGCGCAGTTTCTGTTTGCCGGACAGTTCTTGCAGTCCAGGCGGTGGTTGGACATGAGAAGCTCGAACCCGGTTCTTACCAGTCTGTCAATCCTCTCGCTGCGGGTGGTTATCTCCATGCCTTGTTCGGCAGGGAGCTTGCACGAAGGCACCGGCCCGGGCTTTCCCTCGACCTCGACCATGCATAGCCGGCAGGAGCCGGGCTCATACCCGATCTCCCGGCAGGCGCACAGGTGGGGAATGAAAATGTCGTTGTCAAGCGCGACCCACAGCACCGGCCGGCCTTCTTCGGCCTCCATCTCCCGGCCGTCTATCTTAATCTTTACTTTGCTCATCTTTATCGGACTCCGGTTTTTCCGACCCTTCTTTTTGAGAGGAGGCCTTCTGAGATTCCGGCCGCGGTTCCGAGGGCGGGACCCCGCTTATGGGGGATATCTTCACCACTGCGTCGTACTCGGGCGGGCACGCTCCCATGCAGGAGTCGCACTTTATACACAGCTCCTGGTCAACCACCTTGATCCGCTTCGAGTTTGCGTAGATGGCCTCGGAAGGACAGCTCCCCACGCAGGCGTCGCAGGAGCGCACGCAGCGGGTAGGTTCGATATAGTAGGCAGTCAGTGGCTTGCATACCTTGGCCCGGCACTTCTTCTCCTTGATGTGCTCTTCGTACTCCTCGCGGAAAAAGCGCAAGGTGGTGAGAACCGGTCCGGGAGCGGTCTTGCCCAGGTTGCAAAGCGATCCCGCCTTGATGTCCTCGGCAAGGCTCTCCAGAAGATCGAGGTCTTCCATGCTGCCTTCCCCGTTTATGATCCGGTCCAGAATCTCCAGCATCTGCTTGGTGCCGATTCGGCAGAAGGTGCACTTGCCGCACGACTCGAGTTGGGTGAACTCGAGGAAAAACCTGGCGGTGTCCACCATGCAGTTGTCCTCGTCAAGGATCACCATGCCGCCGGAGCCCATGATCACGCCGGCGTCGGTAAGGCTCTGGAAGTCGATGGGTGTGTCGAGCATGGACTCGGGAAGGCAGCCGCCCGACGGACCGCCGATCTGCACGGCCTTGAACTTCTTCTTGTCGGGGATGCCCCCGCCGATGTCGAAGATGACCTCCCGGAGCGTCATGCCCATGGGGACCTCGATAAGTCCCGGGTTGGCCACCTTGCCGGCAAGCGCGAAAACAGCGGTGCCCTTGCTGTGCTCCGTGCCCACGCCTGCGAACCACTCCGGCCCGTGTACAAATATCAGGGGCACGCTCGCCAGGGTCTTCACGTTATTGACCGCGGTGGGTTTTCCAAAGACCCCTTTTTGCGCGGGGAATGGAGGCCGCGGATAGGGCATGCCGCGCTTTCCCTCCACCGATGATATGAGGGCCGTCTCTTCGCCGCATACAAATGCGCCCGCGCCTATGGCCAGATCAATGTCAAAGCTGAATCCCGATCCGAGGACGTCGTCTCCCAACAGGCCGTGTTCCCTTGCCTGGATGATGGATTTGCCGAGCCTCTGCACCGCCAGCGGATACTCGGCCCGCACGTAGATGAAGCCCTGCCCGGCGCCGGTGACCAGTGCGCCGATAATCATTCCCTCGATGACCGCATGGGGGTCGGACTCGAGGATCGTCCGGTCCATGAAAGCGCCCGGGTCTCCTTCATCAGCGTTACAGATGAGATACCTTTCGGTCTCCTCCTGGCTTATCAGTATCTCCCACTTCCTGCCGGTGGGAAAGCCCGCTCCGCCGCGTCCGCGCAGTCCGGAGTTCTTGAGCATCTCGATGGCCTCGTCGCGGCTCTTTTCCATGGCGCAGATAAGCCCCTGGTAGGCCCCGTTCGCCAGTGCGTCGTCAATGTCATCGGGGTTTACGATTCCGCAGCGGTCCATGAGCCTGCGCTCTTCCATGCCGTAACGGGGAAGGTCGGCCATGCGGGGAAACATCTCGTTGTCTTCCAGCGCTCCCAGGAACACGTCGAAGTAGGGGTCCTCCTCCATGAAGAACTTCTGCACCAGGTTGCGGACCACCATGTTGCTCAAATGATGATAAACCATGGCGGGATAGCCGGGCCGCTTTACCACTGCCATGGGCTCGGCGTAGCAATGTCCCATGCAGCCGACCTCGATGACGGGCACGTCGAGGCCGCGCTCTTCGAAGTTGTCTATAAAGGCCTGCCTGGTGTCCATGGCGCCCGCGGACCGGCCGCAGGTGGCGCATCCCACCAGCACGTATGACGACTGCTCGTTGTGGATCGAATCCCACTTTTGGCGGGCTTTAGTGGAAATCTCTTCATACGCCTTCTTCGCCTTTTCCAGGTCAAGCTCCGGGCTCATGAGACCGGCTCCCCCTCTTTGCCTGCCGAAGAAGCTTCCTTGACCCGGGGCTCGTCTGATGATGCCGGCTCTGACGATTCCGCTTTTGCGCCCTCTTTCTCTTCCCCTTGGGCTTTTTCTTTGGCTGCTTGCCTTTGCTCCTGCTCTTTTTGCATCTTGTGCTGGAAGAGGATTCCGTCCACCTTGGTGGGGGACATCTCGCCGATCAACTCGCCGTCCACTATGCACACGGGGGCCAGCACGCACGCGCCCACGCAGGCGACCCTCTCGATGCTGTACTCACCGTCGGCGGTCCGCTCGCCTTCTTCGATTTCCAGCCGCCTCTTCCACTGGTCTAAGATGAGTCCGCCCTGCTTGATGTGACACGCCGTTCCCATGCAGACCTTGATGTGGCACTTGCCGGGCGGAGTAAAACGGAACTGGTTGTAAAAGGTGGCCACCCCGTAGACATTAACGGGCGACACATTGAACCGGGACGCGATCTCCCGCATCCCTTGTTTGGGCAGGTATCCGAACTCGTCCTGGATTTCCTGGAGAACCGATATCATGTTCCGGTAGCCGGAAGGCTCGCGGTCCATGATGTATCTTACACCTTCCAGAACCTCCTTCTCCTCGTCGACTTCCTCTACTTCTTCAGTCATCTTAAACTTCCCTCGCGGCTTTCGAGCCGCTTTTATAATTCACTCTTTGTATTATTTTCCCTCTCCTGCGGAAGATAGTCAAAAAATATCCTGGCTTTTAAAAACCTTCTAGTGCTTTGTCACTCGAAAAAAGGAAAACAGAACCGACGAAAATCGCGGTATCAGCCGCTCGCACGGCTCTCTCTTGTTCCTGGAGAAACTTTTGACAAAACCCGGTGTCTTGTCAAGCTTACCCTGACCTATAGTGTGCGAGCGAGTTTAGCCGCGACCCGAGCCGCTTGCACGCAAATTCTCTCTCTTGTGAGTGACGAAACTCTCTTTACAGAGCACTAATTGTTACGATCGCCTAACTTTGGTTTGGTTACAACTTTTTTTCGTTTGTTCATTCCGTATCACATAGAAAGACCCGGAAGGACAAGTACGCCTTCCGGGCCTGTAGTGTTCAGGCTTATATCTGCACTTACTTCATTAGCTCGGGCAGGACGAGTTCGAGCGCGTCCACAGCATGTACGGGGTGGCTGTCGCTGTCCACCGCCCGGTTAAAGAGGCTCTCCGCGTTGTCCCGGGCCTCTGACTCGGCGCTTCCGGCGTATGATGCCAGCAGGCTGGTAAAGCAGGATTTTACCAGGTCCTTGTTGTCTTCGAGGGCCTTCCTCACCTTGTCCACGTTCTGGTACATCATGCCCAGCCATCCCTGGTGGACCAGCTTGG
>CAYQTK010000169.1:0-9997 GCA_964420375.1 uncultured bacterium | reverse complement strand
CAGCATATCATAAAAATTATAGAAACGAAATATTAAATGTTACGTGGTACTAGTGTCTTGTCAAGCTTACACTGACGCATAGTGTGCGAGCGACTGATATCGCGACTAAAGTCGCTCACACGAAGAATATCCGTCTTGTAGAAGATACGTCTTGTAGGCGACGAAAGACGCTTGACAGTGCACTAGAAAAGCCCGGACAACGCCCGGCCTTTTCGGGGCGCTTCCTTTCTTTTACGCCCGCTCCACTGTTACTGCGCAGGCTTTATACTCCGGTATCCGGGCCTTGGGGTCCAGCGCCGCGTTGGTGAGGACGTTGGCGTTTGCTTCCCAGAAATGGAAGCTCATGAACACCGTTCCCGGGCTTACCCGGTCGGTGATCCATGCACGGGTCTTGACCTCGCCGCGTCTGCTGCGGATAACTATAGGGTCTCCATCATTGATGTCGAGCCTTTGAGCGTCATCCTCGCATATCTCCACCTTGTCTTCCGGAAGCAGGTCGTTGATGCCTTTGGCCCGCCTGGTCATGGTGGAGGTGTGGAACTGCTGGAGCCTGCGGCCGGTGGTGAGCCACAGCGGATACTCGTCGTCCGGCATCTCCGCGGGCTCGGTGTGGTCGATGACCTGGAAGGCTCCCCTGCCGCGCTTGAAGTTGCCGTCCTTGTGCAGGTAGGGGGTGCCGGGATGGTCCTCGGAGGGCTTGGGCCATTGCAGTCCCTTGTGTTCCAGGACCTCCCACGGCATGCCGGCAAACGAGGGGGACACCCTGCGGACTTCTTCCTCCCATATCTGGTGGGCCGCGCCGCAGTTGAGGTCATAGTCAAGCCTTTTGGCGAGCTCGGTGGCGATCCACCAGCCCGGCTTGCTTTCCCCCGGCGGCTCGACCGCTTTCCTGACCCGCAGAACCTTCCGCTCCGAGTTGGTATAGGTCCCTTCCATCTCGGCAAAGGTCGAGCAGGGAAGGACCACGTCAGCCATCTGCGCGGTCTCCGTCAAGAACAGGTCCATGACCACCATGTAGTCGAGCTTGGACATGGACGCCTTGGCATGTCCCACGTCAGGCTCGCTCACCGCGGGGTTCTCGCCGAAGCACAGGAAGGCCTTGACGTCTTCGCCGAACTTGTCGAACGCCACGGTGAGGGGCAGGCCGAGCTTGTCGGACAGGGATGCCTTCCATTCCTTCTCGAACTTTTCGTGGACCTCGGGCACGGTCACGTTCTGATACGATGTATAGACGTTGGGCAGGGCACCCATGTCGCAGGCGCCTTGCACGTTGTTCTGCCCCCTGAGGGGGTTCAGGCCGGTTGCGGGCCTGCCGATGTGTCCGCAGAGCATGACCAGGTTGGCCAGCGACATCACGTTATTGGTCCCGCAGGTGTGCTGGGTGATGCCCATGGTGTAACAGACGGTGCCGTTTTCCGCCCCGGCATAGGCTTCCGCGGCACTGCGGATGGCCGACGCGGGCACGCCGGTGATTTCTTCAGCGTACTCCGGGGTATACTTTTCGAGGTTTTCCGCCATTTCCTCGAACCCTTCGGTGTGGTCCTCGATAAATCCCTTGTTGTGCAGGTCGCGGCTTATGATCTCGTTCATCAAGGCGTTAATAAGCGCTATGTCGGTCCCCACCCGGAGCCGGAGATGGTGATGGGCGAGCCGGGCAATCTCGGTCCTTCGCGGGTCAACTACAATTAAGGTGGAGCCCTTGTTGACCGCCCGCCTTATTATCGAGCCGATGATGGGATGGGTCTCGGTGGTGTTGCTGCCCAATACCATGATCACGTCCGCGTCCTCGATCTCCGCTATCGAGTTGGTCATGGCCCCGCTTCCAAAACTTGTCACCAGACCGGCGACTGTGGCGCTGTGTCATAATCGCGCGCAGTGGTCAATGTTGTTGGTCCCCACCGCGGCCCGGGTGAACTTCATCCATGCGTAGTTCTCTTCATTGGTCGCCTTGGCCGAGCTGGCCATCATGATCGAGTCGGGACCGTGCCGGTCCTTGATCTCCCGGAGCTTGTCGGCAACCGTGTCCAGCGCGGTCTCCCAGTCGGTCTCCTCGAAGCTCTGCCCCTTGCGGATAAGCGGCATGGTAAGGCGGTCCGGGCTGTAGATAAAGTCGAAACCGAACCTGCCCTTTACGCAAGCAGTGCCGTAGTTGGGCCCCTCGTCCTCCACCGCGTCCACGTAAATGACCTCGCCGTCCTTGACGTGGAGCTCGAGCTGGCAGCCGCAACCGCAGTAAGGGCAGGTGGATTGTACCACTTCAGTCTCCGCCACCCTGCCCTGGAAGCGGCCCTTCTTGTAAGAGAGGGCGCCGGTGGGACAGGCCTGGACGCAGCTCCCGCACATCTGGCAGTTGCTTTCATTTAACGGAACATCCTCCGTGCAGGCCACCTTGGCGGTGAAACCCCGGTTGATGAAGTTGATGGCTCCCTGGCCGATGACCTCGTTGCACACCCGGAGGCAGCGGCCGCAGAGGATACACTTCGAGTAGTCCCGGATGATAAACGGGTTGTCATCGTCAATAGGCAGGGGCTCGCCCTTGAGCTCGAAGCGGGGCTTTTCGATCCCGTACTGGTATGCCAAGCGCTGGAGGGTGCAGGCCCCGTTCATCTCGCAGGTCATGCAGTTGTGGTCTCCGGACGCGATGAGAAGCTCGACCACCATCTTGCGCACCTTGTGGATGTCCTCGGTGTCCGTCCGGATGACCATGCCGTCCCGAACGTCGGTGCCGCAGGAGATGGGAAGGCCCCGCATGCCCTCGATCTCGACGATACAAAGCCGGCAGCCGCCATAGACCTCGGTGCGGGGATGCCAGCACAGGTTGGGGATATCAAACCCCAAAGAGGTACAGGCCTGGAGAACGGTCTGTCCGGGATCAACCCGGTAGTCCCTGCCGTTCACGTTAATACTTATCTTTTCCATTGAAATCCTCCGAAACTGGAATCCTCTAAGAACTGCAAAATGGGAGTACAGCCGATTATCAGCATAACCCCATATTCAGGCGGGTGTCAAGGGAGCCAAGGCAAGGCGGAAGGCGATCAATCTTCATGGAAATAAGTGATGTTGGCCGCGGGGACCACTGCCACTTTGCATTTTTCGGGGTCACGATTGACGGCAGCGTCCACTGCTTTCCTTACGTCTGCTTTTACAATGCCGCACCTTTTCATGAGCTCAGTGTCGAGCCTTGTGTCCATGACCACGTCAAACTGCGTCAGGGTAAGCCCGAACAGGTACGCCTTGTGGGCCCCCATCCGGAACTCGTGACTTTTAAAGTCGTCTATAGCCTCCCGTGCGCTCCTGAAGCGGCTCACATACTCGAGGTAGGAGTTGTCTCCCACTCCCTGTTCGCACTCGGCCAAAAGAATTATCTTCCCTCCCGGCTTCACCGCTCTGGAAGCAAGGCGGAGCCCTTTCTGGGCCTGGTAGAGGCAGATATCCTTGGGATAGCCGCCGCAGGAGGCCACCGCAACGTCGTATTGTTCTTCCAGCTTATGCCCGTATATGGCTGTGCACTCGGGGGCTGCTTTCTCGAGCACGGCCTCCGGCCGGCCGGCGTAGAAAACGGCGATCCGGTTGTCTGCGTTCATGACCGCGTTGAGGGCCAGGTCTATGCCCGCCGTTTTTCCGGCCTCGTTTATGTCCTCCCGTACCGGGTTGCCGGTAATTGTACCTGCAACTGCTCCGGGCAGGAACATGAGGCGGTGGTTTTTCTCGATGGTCTCGCGGCTGCCGCATCCGATAACCACTCCCTTGGCGCCTCCGGTGAACCCCACAAACTGGTGGGGGTCGATCTGGCCGACCACGATCTTGAGGTCCGCTTCCGCAAAACGGGAGTTTATCTTTACGGGCGTCCCCCGGGCGGTTGCTCCCAGGTGGGTGAACCCGGCTCTGTCCGCATCATGGGCAACCACCGGGTAGCTTGCTTTCACCAGGGGCGACACGGCCTGCTCGAGCTCGGTGTTTGACAACGGAGGATGAAGTCCTCCGCCCGCAACCACGGTTACGTTATGCGGCGACAGGTTGGGAAAGGCCGTTCGGATGAGTTCCAGGAGCGGAGGGAGTATCCTGTTTGCGGGCAGCGGCCTGCTCTTGTCCGGAACAGCTATGGCAACCGAGCCCGTCGATTGCCGGTTTATAAGGCGTGGCGAGCACACAAGCTCCTCCAGAGCCTCTGTTACCGCCTCTCCAACATCTTTGATTGCCGTGCGCAAGCAAGGCCGGAAGACCGACACTTTTGCACGGTCGTCAATATAAACCGACTTTGCGGAATGTCCGTACTTGAGTTTGTATTCGGTTTTCATGCTCGATTATCGGGCCGCTACGCCGGCCCTGCTGCGAAAAAGCCGTCCTCATATGCGAGCGTCGGAACTCGTGACCAGAGCCTCTCGCCTTATACATCATATTGCATTTGAAAGCGGATCAGATCACGATGGACATGAACTTGATCTCGGTATAGGCGTCAAGTCCCTGGTGCCAGCCTTCCCTGCCCATGCCCGACTCTTTCCATCCGCCGAAAGGAGTTTGGGGCGCTACCGGTGTAAAGTCGTTAACCCCCACTACCCCCGACTCCAGCTTTTCGCCCACGCGATAGATATGTCTTACGTCCCTGGAGACCACGTAAGAAGCCAGGCCGAAAGGCACGTCATTGGCCCGCTTTATTGCCTCGTCCAGGTCCCTGTAGGGAATGACGGGGATGAGGGGAGCAAAGGGCTCCTGGTTCAAGACCGCCATGTCGGGTGTCAGGTCCGTAAGCACTGTAGGCTCGTAAAAGTAGCCTTGCTTGAACTCGTCTCCTTGCGGCCGCTTTCCTCCGCAGACCACTTTGCCGCCCTTCTTGCGGACGTCGTCCACCAGGGCCTCGGTGGCCGCCCGCCTGAGTTCGTCGATGAGCGGGCCCACCCGGGTGTCTTGTTCCAGGCCGTTGCCCACCTTGAGTTCGGAACTCAGCCGCGCCGCTTCCTCGGTGAACTCGGCCGCCCTTTCCTCGGGCACAAAGAAACGGCTGGGGGCGATGCAGGTCTGGCCGGCGTTGCGGAACTTGCCGTCCACGCATATTGCCGCGGCCTCCTTGACGTCCATGTCCGGACAGACTATTGCAGGGGCGTGTCCGCCGAGCTCGAGGGACAGCTTTTTCAACTGCTTTGCCGAAGCCTCCATGAGATACTTGCCCACTTCCACCGATCCGGTGAAACTGATCTTTCTTACCGCGGGGTTTTCAATGAACTCCTTGCCCTGCTCTCCTGCCGGTCCGGTAACCAGGTTGGCTACACCCGGCGGCAGACCCGCGTCATGGAAGCATCCGAACATCTCCATGGCCGCGCGGGGTGTCTGGCTTGCTGCGCGGGCCACCATGGTGCATCCCACTGCGAGCGCGGGTCCCAGCTTGCGACAAAGCAGGAGCACGGGAAAGTTCCACGGCCCGATGCCCGCGCACACCCCGACAGGAGCACGCATGTAGAGGATGCGCTTGTGGTTCAGGTTCGAGGGGATACATTCCCCGTAATGGCGCTTGGCTTCTTCTCCCGACCAGTCCAGGGTGGCTGCGGAGCCCATGACCTCGGCGCGTGACTCGGGGAGGGGCTTTCCCACCTCGCGGGTCATGGCCTCGGCAATGCTGTCCGCCCTCTCGCGCATGTGGTCGGCGACCTTGTGAAGATAGGATGCCCGTTCATAAACGTTAACCTCCCGCCAGGCCGGAAAGGCACGCTCGGCCGCCTCTATTGCTTTAGCGGCGTCTTCACGGTCGCCATAGGCCACGCTTGCGAACTCCCTGCCCAGTGCCGGGTCGATGACCCCGATAGTGCCGCCGCTTGCCGGGTCCCGGAACTCTCCGTCAATGTAAAGCTTGTACTCCTTTGTCAAAATCGACCTCCTTACTTATAGTCCGGTCCTTTTATGTCGGCTTACTTTTTTATCTTGTCCCAGGCGTCCCTGAAGACGCCCAGACCGTAATCGGTAAAGGCGTGATAAAAGCTGTCCTTGTAAACCTGGAAGCCAGCGGTAACAATGTCCGCTCCCATGGCCGCGGCCTCTGCGATCTGCTTGCCGTTACGCAGAGCAGCCACCAGAACCTCGGTCTTGTAGCCCTTTACCTGGAATATGTCGACTATGCGGGCGATGAAGTCGGTGCAGTCCTCCCCGCTGGCCTCTTTCCATCCCACGAAGGGCGAGCAGAACAGGGCGTTGTTTCTGCCCGCGGCAATGGCCTGTGAAGGGGAGAACACCAGGGTCACGTTGGTGCGGATGCCCTCTTGTTCGAGCCGCCGGGAGGCCACCACTCCCTGTTCCGTACAGGGGACCTTGATCACGAAATTGGGGGAGATGGAAGCAATCTCCCCGGCCGCTTCCACCATGTCGTTCGCTTCCTCCAGGTAGGGGTCGATCTCCACGGAAACGGGGAATCTTTCCCACCCCTCGATCTTTTCCTGCGCTACCCAGTCCGCTATCTTGCCGACCGCTTCCTTGAAAGGAAGCCCCGAGTTGTAGATGTGCTTGGGATTGGTGGTGACACCGTCCAGGCCCCAGTTCTCATAAGCGTACATGATCTCGTCGAGCTTGGCACTGTCCAGAAAATACTTCATTTTTAACGCTCCTTTGAAGGCGCACCAACGCCCTAATATGTGATGTGAAGCGGTTGTTGAAAAAGCCCGTCCGGCTGGGACTAGGGCCCTGCTAAGTACATGAAACCAGTTTGACACTTCAAAAGGATAAACGCAACAAGCCCGGGGGCCTGCGACATGAAAGGGGGTTTCGAGAATTATACCGATTTTCAAGCTGGGAACGCGGCCGTCTCGGCCGCAGATAAAAGCAGGCGGGACGCCCGCGATCCCAGGGACGCCGTCGTTCCATCTGCCCCCCCCTTCATGTCGCAGGCCCCAAGCGCGGCCAGGTAAGGTCTGTTTTATCATTTTCCTGTTGCATTATGCTTGCATTACTGATATAGGTTGACGCTTGGAGTGCCGGTATCGGACGGACCGCGGATATCGGCTTGTTTCGAGGCAAGGGTTTGAGACTGACGAAACCGAAACAGACAAAAAAAGGAGGAAAGCAATGTCGGACAGTGTGTACAAGATTATCGAATTGGTGGGAACCAGCGAGAAGTCGTGGGAGGAAGCAGCCAAGAACGCGGTGGAGAGAGCCTCCCAGAGCCTGCAAGACCTTCGCGTCGCCGAGATAGCGGAGCTGGACATGAAAATCGAAGACGGTAAGGTGACAGCCTACCGGGCACGCGTAAAGGTGTCCTTCAAGTACATGGGCAAAGAGTAGCCTTCCGGGACGGGCGGGTTGAAGACTGCCCGTCCGTCCCTTTCTTTCCAACCTCTGCCAGCAGTCCATCAACTCGGACACTCCCTTTTTTCTCCCCTTGGAATTATCTCCTGCGGGCCTTGTGTCGGTCCTTGACCTAATCAAGGCTGTCGGGGCGCGGGAATATTCGAGGTGCCAGCCGGTGGGCTTTTTCAAGGCGCACGCGGGCCCGCCGGTGATACCTGTCTCCCTTCTCCGCGGACATGTGCAGGTATAGCCTGCCCAGCTCGTAGTGAGCGGGTGCGTAGGAAGGCGCTTGCTCGATGCTCCTCTCGTAATGCTCTGCCGCTTGTTTGTGTTGACCTGTTTGCTCATAAACCTTGCCCAGCCAGAAGTGGGCCTCCGGGTAGTGGGCCTTGATGGCAAGGGCCTTTTGAAGCTCCTGCCGGGCGGCGTCATAGGAGTGTTTTTTATAAAGCGCCATGCCCTGATTGTAATGCATGGCCGAGCGCAGGGGACGGTCATTCCATTTCGGCCAGGGCATGTTAACCAGGAAAGCGCATATCCCCACAAGCGCCGCCATTGCCGCGAGCCGGGCCAGGCCCCGGCCGGAGGTCTTGAACTCCCTGATACCCCGGTAAAGCTCCTCGAGAGTGAAGGCCGCAAAGCACATTCCCACCGGGAACAGCGGCATGCGGTATCGGGAAGTGACAAAGAACCCGATTACAGTGGCTGCATAGCAGATGAAAAAGAGCAGCGGCCACATCCACTGTCTTGCCCTGCCCATGGCCAGGACAAGGCCGGCCAGGATGAGCGGACCCAAATAGGCGAGATTTACTGCAGAGAGCGCCCTTAAAACCGGCATGATGTTCTGGTGATACAAGATGTCGCGGTTGTTGCCGACCTCACGGGCCTGGAAAACGAAGAGCGTCTTTTCAGCCAGCAACGAAAGGGCTTCGCCGGGGTTTTCCACCATCCACTCCAATGACTGACCATACCAGTAGTCGGAGACCTCGCCGTCTCCCAGGTTTCGGCCGGTGTCCTGCTCGGCCACGTACTTGGACGATATCCACACGTTCTCGTTGATCCAGGGATGGTCGCTGTGTTTTTTCAGGTAGTAGGAGGGAATGCGACTTCTGGGAAGGGGGACCACCACGGTGCGGCCGTCAGCGTTTTTATTGTTGCCGATCCAGAAGTTAATCCCTCCCTGCGAAGCCAGGAGCAGCCACTCGCCACCTGCCGCCCGGTTCCGGACCGTTGCCGGCGCCAGGCAGGCGGCAACACCCAGACAGAAAAGCAATGCCCCTGCCAGGGGAGTGCGCAGGTTCAAAAGCACGCCGGCTCCGGCCTGCCGGCTCTTCCAGGCTGAGCGCAGGACCAGAACCGCAGGCACCGCTGCTGCAAAGACCAGGGTATTGGGACGCGCCAGCACGGAGACACCCAGCACAAGGCCGGCAACTCCGAACCAGGGCCACTTGCGGGGATTGTCCTGCCACGTCCGGTCCGCGGCCATGACCGCGAGCAGGGACACAACTCCAAGGAACGTGGCCGGGGAAGCGATAAGGATCTCGCCGTCAAAGTAGACCGGGACCCAGTAAAGCGCGAACAGGAGCCCGGCGAAAGCAGACGCAGCCCTGCCCAGGTACTGGCGGGCCAGTGCCGCGGTCAGGGACGCGGTAAGGCTTCCCACAAGAGCCTGGAAAATGCGTAACCCCCACAGCGGCTCGGCAAAGGACTTCATGAAGCCGGCCACAAGATAGAAGTAGAGAGGCGCCCGGAAGTAGGGGTACTCTCCCATGCCCTGACCATGGGCTATTGACCGGGCCAGCTTCCAGTGCGAGCCCGGGTCCAGGACCAGCGCGTCCCAGTAAGGCGACTTGGAGTAGGTCCAAAGATAAAGCAGGCGGACCGCGAAAGCGACAATCCCCACGGCCGCGAAAATCCATGCGTCCTGCCGGGAAAGCCGGCAGCCGAAAAGTCGTCGGTCGGTTTTGGATATCTCAGCCATGGGGACCAAAAGCAACATACCAAAGAAGGCCGTGCTGTCAATAAAGCGGCGGTTTTTCTCCAGCGACGGGCCTGCGACATATTTGGTGGCTGTTGCGCCGGCCGGCTTCTTTTTGGATGCCGATATAATAGTATCCAAGCTCATCAGGAGGAAAACAGGGGCAAGAGCAAAGGCGGGATTGAAAAGAGCAGGATGGCATTGGTGAAAAGCTTGAATCGAGCGGGGAGTTCAGGGAGGGTAGCCCACGTGGTTCGGTTCGGAGGACCCATTCAGCGCCTTTGGGTACAGACCCGCCGGTCTCTGTAATGGCAGGCCGTGGCAGGATTGAGCACTCATTTAACCATCTTGGATTAAAGCGATTGCAGAGGTTGCAAAGCCGCCGGTGGAGATTATAATTATATGTAGTTAGTTCCCGTTGCAAAAACTCCGTTTTTGGAGTGCTCCTGCCTGTGCGGACACGCAGACAGGGCAGACAGGCACGCAGACAGGAAAGCTTGCTTCCCGGCGGAAAAAGCGGACAGCTTGCTGTCGCACTCCAAAACAGCACCGCAAAAGTAAATAAACCTCCGTTTCGCAACAGGCACTAGTGCCTTGTCAAAAGCTTTTTGGGGAATAGAAATTAATCGTACGAGCGGATTTTTTCGCGACTAAAGTCGCTCGCACGCAGCCTATAAATTTTAATGTGATCCGCTACTAGTGCCTTGTCAAAAGCTTTTTGGGAAATAGAAAACAGCTTTTTGGGGGATA
>CAYQTK010000168.1:0-10004 GCA_964420375.1 uncultured bacterium | reverse complement strand
TGAAAACAGATTGTTTTTTATCTAAGCTAACCTTAGCCTCACCTGACGCTAAGGCCGCTGTGAAAATCGGTGTTTGATTCCAAATCAAAAAGAAATTCCGAATTCTTCGCGCCTTTGGGTGATATGGCTTTCAGCTTTCGTTCCATGTTTTGGACAGCAATGAATACGGATATTATCCGTTTGATATCTATCATGCAAGGTCTTCCCCCCCCTCAGAACTGCTTTTCCGCGCGGGAGGGGTCGCTCTTCGGTTTTTCCGACCAGTAGGAGTCGGCTTGGGGGTCGAGTTTTGTTTCCAGGGGGTCTTTTTTTAAGATGCGTATGGTAATTCCCACGGGCGCGAACAGGACGGCGAACACGATCACGAGCATTATATAGAGCGTGATTTTTACAACGAGCTGGAAGGCCTTTTCAGCCGCCCAAGCAAAGGGCGAGAGCAATCGGGGCATGACGATGGCCGCGGAGAGGAGTGTTGCCGATGCAATGGCGAGGTGCTCCATCCTCGCTTCCCTGCCCTTGTACATGGATATGGCCGCGAGTATGGAAAGCGCCAGTGCCACTCCGAACCCGAGCCGCTCTCCCTGCTCCCGCGTCTCTTCCTCTTGCCACCAGGCTTTAAGCTTTGTGGTTATTCTTTCCATGACCAACAGCGCTGTTTAACCCCCGATCTTCTCCAGTGCTTTGCGTGCTGTTTCTTTTATTGCCTGGTCCTTGTCCTTTGCCAGGCTGCCGAGCAGCTTGCGGGACTTCTTAGTGCCTACTTCGGAGAGCGCCTCGACAAGCGCCAGCCGCATCTTGGGAGTCCTTTTCGACCTCGATCCGGTGAGCTTGCCGAAAAGCCCGCGGGAAGCGTCCGCCTCCAGAGCCTCGATGATCAGGTCCTCGAGGCTCTTCTGGCCGGTCAGGCTTACGTTGCCCAGCCGGGAAAGAACGGTTGCTGCAAGTTCGACCGCCTGCTCAGCCTCCGGCGGCGGGTCGGTCTCGGGCCTTCTGACCAGGAGTTCCGAAAGCGCCTGGATGGCTTCGTCGCTGAGTTGGGGAAACCTGGAAAGCAGCCGCACCGCCCGCCTTTGCACCAGGGGGTTGGAATCGGACAACGCCTTCACCAGGTAAGGCTCGGATTCCGTTCCCAGCGCCTTGGCCGTATACACCAGGACTTCTTCCCTGACGCGTTCATGTTCGTGGGAGAGAAACCGCTCCAGATCCTCCGCGAGCACGTCGCTTTTCATGTCGCCCAGGACCATGATGAGGTTCCGGAGCAGATACCAGGGAACGTGCGATTCAAGAGCCCGTGCTTTTATCTGCTCGGCAACGTCAGGCCCCAGCCGGGTGAGAATCTCGCAGATAAGCCGCCGGGTGTTCCTGTCCTCTGTGGCGGCAAGCTGGTCGATAAGCGCGGGAGCGGCTTCCGGCCCCGCGGCGTACAGTATGGAGGCCACCTTTTCCCGCCGGGCTTTGCCGGGATCGGTAAGCGAGTTCACCAGGACCTTGATGCAGTCGGGCCGGGCGAGCAGTTTCAAGGCTTCCGCTGCCATGTCCGCTCTTTCCGGGAAGTCTTGTGCAGGCGTCTTCCAGTGTTCGAGAAGGGTCCGGAAAATGCGTTCGGCCTCATCCACCCGCTTTTTGCGGAGGAGTTCCGCGATCATGAGAACATAACGCCGCGCAGCAGCACGGTAGTCGCGAACCTTCTTAATGCCCTCGAAATCCTCCAGGCGCTTATCAGGGTCCTCCAAAAAAGAGTCCACGAACTGCTCGACCATCATCCTCTCGCGCAGCTCGGAAGGAAGTTCGTCCAGGGTAAACACTCCCCGCCGGTAGAGGTCTCCCATGATCTGGGCGGCCGAGTCCGGGTCCTCCACCACCAGTCGCGCGGACACCTGCCGCAACGTCTTCTGAATTTTATCCAGATATTCCTTGTTCTCGTCGGTCTTGCCCGCTCTTAAGTAAAGGTCTTCGTAAAGAAGGCAAAGATGCCTGCCTGCCTCGGCAAGGTTCTCAACCGGCGTGGCCAGGAGCATCTCCTGGCTCAGCAGGCCGGAGTCGATCTCTTCCTGTCCGGAGACCACGTCTTCCGCCCGGAGGAGGATCTCGGCCAGCAAGCTGCCTTCGGGCAGGGCCTTGAGCGCATCCTCCACCCGAAGGGTCCATACTGCGTCCGGGTCCTCTTCCATGGCCTCGGCAAGGTACTTGAGCCGGTTAATCTCTCCGCGCAAGCGAGACAAGGTCATGTCCACCCGGAAGTCCAGCGATGGATCGCTCACCACTCGCTCCGACTCGTGTACCGGCGTGGCGTGGAACACCCCTTCCGATATCAGGGCCGCCCCCAGGTCCTCGGGTGTCTGGCTTTCCGGGTAATAGGAGGCCAGGGTACGCACCAGGCTTACAAAGGCGTCCGAGCTCAAGTAGCGTCGGAGTTGAAGACCGGTAAACCCCTTGGCGTCAAAGAAGTCGACCAGGCTCAAGGATATCTTCTCGAAATCTTCTGCGCTGAGGATGTTTTTCAGGTTCACGGGTTCGGCTACGTCTCCGCCCACCATGAACTCCCGGGTGGGACCGCGGCTCCGGACGTGGACGATGATCTCGTTGCGCTCGTTCATTACGTACTTGAACTCTTCGTACAACGATTCAAGCGCAGCTTCGTTTCCCTCCGCCCGGCAGTTGGAAGGGTCCAGAACGGCGCGGGAGAACTTCACCAGAAAGGACGACAATGCCGAGAGCTCTACACCTGCTAGACGCTGAGGAACCCGCTGGGGAGGAGTTGAAACCTCGGGTTGAGAAGACTCTGCTTCAGGTTCGGCAGCCTCATCTTCAGGCTCGGTTGCTTTTGACTCGAATTCGGAAGACTCATCACCCGCCTCGATAAAAGAAGCCTGTTCCTGCTCGACTTCCTCGCGGGAAGGTTCGGACCCGGTTTCTATTTCCTCTTCCGCGGGTTCAGAAGAAGACTCATCAAACTGCTCATCGTAAGAAGCGGGCTCTTCTGCGGAACCCTCTTCATCAGGGGGAGTCGCTTGTTCGGTTTCCGTTCCTGTGTTCGAAGGCTCTTCTTCCAGCACCCCGCTCAGATTGAAGTCATCTTCACCCGCACCTGCTTCCAGGTCGGCAAGCACTTGGGAAGCCGGCTCATGATCCGAGGGAGGGGCTTCGCCGGGCTCGGCTTGCTCCGTTGCTGTCGGCTCCTCCCCGGTCTCCGGTTCAGCCGTCTCTGCGATTTCTTCTCCCATTTCCGACTCTTCCCCGGCTGTCTCCTGCTCTTGGCCGGTCACCGGCTGGACTTCGTTGGAAGTGTCTGCGTCCGCTTCGGATTCCGGCTCCGGGACGGACTCTTGTCTTGCAGGGGCCTCTTTTCTTTGGGATATGCCTTTGCCGGAGCTTTCGTCCAGAGCGGAAAGGAGATCGAGTTCTTCATCCCCATCAGATGAAAAAGTTTCTTCAAAAGAAGGGGCCGGCTGGTCGGCCGGAAGTGGAGCGTTTTTTTCTTCCGGAGCTTCGCCTTGTGTCTCCTCTGTCTCCCGGCTTTCCTGCCCCGGGGTCGTTTCTTCGGGTGAGGGAACCGCTTCTTCTCCGCCCAAAGGGATGGGTTCTTCTGAAGGCTCCGGTTGCGATGCAGGTTCGGCAGCGGGCCCGGTCTCCTCTTCCTGCTCCTGCTGATAGTAAGAAGGGGTCTCCGTCTCCATCTCTCGGGTTCCCTCCGATGAGGGAGCCGGCTCTTCTCCCTCGTCTGTCCAAGGGACAGTTCCTTCTTCGGCAGCTTCTTCCCGGTTCTCCGCGAATTCGGGTTCTTCGGGAGACTGCTCTTGCAATGAAGGTTCTGCCTGCGGCACGGCTTCCTGCAGCTTTTCGAAATCGGGACCGTGTTCCGGAGGAGGGTGTTCCTGCTCCGCTTCCGGAGCGGGTTCCGCGTCTTGCAGCGGTTTTTCTTCAGGCGGCTGGTCGGTCGCCGGCCCGCTTTTCTTCACGGTCTCCTTTGCGCCGCCGGGTGAAGGAGCGGCTTCACTTTCCCGGGAAGGCTCACCTGCGTGCTCTTCGGGAGTCTTGGAGGGAGGCTCCGGAGGTGGCGGCGGCTCTGCTTTCTGCGCCGGTTGCTCCGGCGGCGGAGGGGGTGTACTTTTCTTGACTTCGGTCTCACCTGTTTGAACGCCGGTTTCTTCCAGGAACTTTTTCAGTTTCTTCTCGGTAAAGTTTAGCCACCGGATTCCGTATGTATTGGGCTTGCCTTCTTCTTGAGCGCTTTTTCTCTGGATGATCTCGCTTATGATCTGGATGGTGCGGTCGGTGGTTTTGAACTTGACGAGCAGGATGATCCTTTCGCCTTCCTGAAGGTCTTTTTTAGACTTCAGGGTCATTCTTCCCTTGTTGAAAGTGATCTCGGCGGCTTTTTTAAAGGCCTCCACGTCTTTATATTTCAAGGGGATCTGGTTGAAGTCGGCTTTTTTTGCCCCGTCTGCCATGGCATCTCCTTATAGTTAATTATATCTTATTATGTCTTTGTATCAAAAAGGCTGAAGGCATGGCGAGTGGTGTGTATGAGGATATTTCCGTTCCGGTTTGTTTTGTCATTGATGTTGTTTTAAAATCGCTTGTCGATTATTTGGGGAATTCCGCCACATCAATCAGAGGAGGATTTCATGGTTAAGATCATGCCTTGCCTTGACATGCAGAACGGCCGGGTGGTCAAGGGCGTACATTTTGTAGACATCCGTGACGCCGGCGACCCGGTTGAATGCGCGCGTGCTTACTGCGACGCGGGCGCGGACGAGCTTGCTCTGCTTGACATCACCGCTACCGTCGAGAACCGGGGCACCATGCTGGACGTTGTCGAACGGGTGGCCAATGTTACCACTGTTCCTTTCACCGTGGGCGGCGGCATCGCGGATGTATCGGTTGCGCGCGCAGTGCTGGAAGCGGGGGCTGACAAGGTGTCCACTTCCAGCGCGGCTTTCCGAAAGCCGGAGGTAATCGAAGAGATGGTAAAGGAGTTCGGCGCGGACAAGGTCACGGTAGCTGTTGACGTGGACAAGAACCCCGGACTCGCCTCCGGCTACGAGGTCTACATTGACGGCGGCCGCACAGCCACCGGCTTTGACGCTGTCGAGTGGGTGAAAAAGGTCGACGGGTTCGGGGTCTCCACCGTGCTTCCCACCAGCAAGGCCACTGATGGAGCCAAGACCGGCTACGACCTGCCCTTGATAAAGAAAACAGTGGAGAACACCAGCGCCGCGGTGGTGGCCTCCGGCGGCGCGGGCAAGATGGAGCATTTCCTGGAAGCAGCCCGCGCAGGGGCCTCGGTTCTGCTTGCTGCATCTGTGTTCCACTTCCAGACCATCGAGATAGGAAAGCTGAAGGACTACCTCGCCGAGAACGGCATGGAGACGGGATGACGTTTTTCAAAACAGTTGTTTATTTCAACCGCGAAACTCGTAATGTATATACTTGCCGGCAAGGGCGCGGGCATAAAACAAGGCCGGTCGTAGAAGGAGGAGAGAAGACCGACCGGCCTTGTGTGGTCCCGGGTGATTTCCCCGGTATCCAGCTCCCAAGTCGAGATGAGAAGGGATAACTCGGCTTGGCGGATCCCGTTTTTCAGCTTGTCACAATCATCTTACTTTTTTAGACCGGGGACTTCCCCGGGAAGGGGCTTAGGATTGCTCATGGTGTAGCTGGGTAGTTAGCTATGCAAACCAAGACCACATTTTAATCTAATCCTTTTAATCCTTGGCTTTCTTAGCCTTATCTTCCTCTATGTATTTAGATGCAAAAATTGTAAAAAGGTTCACAGAAAATTTAGAATTTTCTTATCTTTCCTCGAAAAGATAATAGCACATAATCTTCTTTTTCACCACCTTTGAAAAAAGAAAACAGCGAATGTTGATGACGCGTGGAAAGACGTTCCTGATATCAGCAAGATATGACAATAGAATCAATAGTTATGGCGTTCTTCCCCACATGCCCAGCTTTCTTTTCCGGGCTATCCTCTCCAGTCGGATGAACTCCTCCTTGCGGGGATGGCGATACCTCCGATATGCACGTGCGCATCCTTGTCGGACAAGCTCCGCGTTTACCAAGGTATCGCCGTCAAACACGTAAGCCAGGAGCCTGCCGTACTTGTCGCGCTCCGTTTCCTTCTTTGCGAACTCAAACCGAACGGTATCTCCGGCAACCATGTCAGACAGGCATTTTGAAGCCTCTTTTCCATAAAACTCGCCGCGCGGTTTTCCATAATCGGGATGGGCGATCTCCGGTGCGTCGATCCCTTTGAGGCGGACCTTTTCGGTCTTGGTGCCTTTCCTGGCCCACAAGGTGTCTCCGTCAACTACGCGGTATACCCGCCAGGTATCGCCGCAGTAAAGGAATACAAAGTAGCCCAGAAAAACAAGGCCCACTGCAACCAGTATCACGGAGCGCGAAGACAGCTTTTTCTTTATCTGTCTTGTCCATTGCATGCCTGTCACCTATTTTACCTCATGTGCGCGGACCGGATGGAACAAGATTAACTCTCGTCCTTCCATACCGTTGCAAAATCGCTTTCGGGCAGTCTTTTTCCCTCCATGCCCTTGAGATGGCGGTCGAAAAAAAACACGGAGAGTCTTTTGTATGCGTTTGCCTTTTCCTTGAAACGGAACCTGAAGCCGGGCAGTGCTATTTTTGCCAGGGGGATTGCCAGGGTCGAGTCCACTGCCGTCATGTGGTCGGTGTTTTTAAGTCGGACGAGATACTTGGGCGGCGGCGCGTTGTCGTAGATGACCTGGAGCGGACTCCAGGGGACCTCGAAGTTTTCATCGTCGCCGTTGATCAGCATGACGGGCTGGTCGAGAGCTGCGGCTGCCCGGTCAAGCTCGGGGAACATGATGGCCGGGCTCATAGCAAGCGTTGCTTTGACGCGGCTGTCCTTGAATGCCCGTGGTTCCATCTCCCGGATATACTCCAGGCAGCAGGGATTGGGGGTGTTATCCAGGGTGATATGATTGAAGTCGCATTCTTGCTTCGAGGGCTCGGAGTCGCAGTAGTAGGGCATTCCCGCGATCATGAGGCCGGTGTATCCTCCCAGCGAGTGGCCGCACATGCCGATTCTTTGAGAGTCAATCATCCGGTACATGAACGAAGCGGAGCTTGCGTTGTCCTTTAGCGCGCGGTCTATTACTGCATTAACCTCTGCGGGCCGGTAGGAGAAGTCGTAGTTTCTCTTTGCCATCATTTCTCCGAACAGGTCCATGACGACTCCGGAGAGGTTGAAGTTGTTCTTTAACACCGACCAGGTAAGCCGTGCCGATGATATGTCGGGCTCTCCCCGGATGTGACACATTGCGCTCTCGTCGTGGTCGGGGGCATAGACCACGTAGCCGTGGCTTGCCAGGTTCTCGTTTACAAACACGTGCTGGGGCGCGCATCCCCCCATGCCGTGGGAGAAGACCACCAGCGGGTACGGCGCTGCCGAGCCGTGGGGGGAAGCGTTCTCTCGGGCCATGCCTTGAATGCCGGTGTTGTACACGTAGGGATCGTCTGAAGATGAATGACGTGCCGGATACCACACCAGCGCGGGCATTGGTTTGTCCGCGTGCTCGATGTTGATCACCCTCACTCCTACCTGGAAAGTGCCCTCCGGAGCCACTGTTTTAGTTGCCAAAATATCTGAAGACGGTCCGGTGATCATACTCCCCAGCAGCACCATGCCCCAAAAGCTCCATAAATATCTTTTCTCCATGCCGGCTCTCCATGAAACAGGTTTTATGCTCATTCTCTTTTTATCGCTTTTTTCTCATCATCTTTTCCAGGTACCCGCGGAGCTCGAGACCTCTACGGTTTTGGGGATCATAAGTGAGCGCGGTCTTGACGTGCCGCAACGCCCTTGCAGGCCTTCCTACCGCCAGGCAGAAGCGGGCCGCGGTGTAGTAGGAGCGGAACATGTACTCCTCCGGCATCATATGGCAATAACGGTCAATCTTCTTCCGTACTCGCGTCCGCTCCGGTGAGAGGACTCCATTCAGCTCATCGGTGACTGCTTCCATAATGGTTCGGGCAATGATCCTGTTTCCTCGGATGGTGGGGTGGACGTGGTCCACAAAGAGGTCATCACCCGGAATGCCCTGTTTTGAAGCCTTGTTGAAAGCTTGTTCCACGTCGGCCAGGATTATACCGGGGTCTCCCGCAGCATCCCTGACCGCCCGGTTTATGGCAGATGAGGCCCGAAAGGGCATGGGCTCGGTATCCACCGCGTGCTGGAAAAAAGTCCTCGCTTTTTGCCGCCTGCCCTGCTGCAAAGCGCAACAACCGGCGCGGTAAGACAGGCCGGCGTCGGAAACACGGCGTGCCTTGTCGAGAACATCCTGGCATGCGCCGGGATCAATCGCCCGGCATCCCTCCGGAGACTCGAGCCGAAAGCCTGCGGTGATGGGAGGATAATCCCGCTTGTTGACCGCCAGGGTGCATAGTACCACCTTGACGTTACCCTGCTGCGCCGTCTCTATAACCGCGTCCAGGTTGTCCTTGTACCACTGCACCGCCTCCCGGCGACGGGCGGCGTCTACTGAGGCATTTTCCAGCCTTTGCTTAATCCAGGCTGATTTGCGGTCAAGGTATTCGGCCTTGTCATCTCCGTGCGGGCGGGGACTCAGCGCCGGAGATATTATTCTTTGAAACAGTTTATAAAGCCTGCTCTTGTGTATCAGCCGATTCAACCCGAGCAGCACGTGCGAGCCCCTTCCGCCGCCGAGCTCCGAGAATTCCCCGTAATACTCGTTGTTGCCCATATAAACCACCAGCCAGTCGGGCTGGTATCGCATCAGCTCCTCCACCAGCAGGTTGACCTCGAAGCTGGAGTAGCCTTTTACTCCCGCGTTTATCACCTCGAATCTGTGCGGAGAGGGAGAAGCGTTCAATGAGATGTCCAGCATCCTGGAAAAGGCCCCCGCTTTGAAAAAAGGCATTCCCGCGGTGGCCGATCCTCCTATGCAGAAAATACGTACAGTCGAAGGGTCTTTGGGCAGTGCAAAGCTTTCGGGGTTGGCGTATCCCAGGTAGTAGTCGGCAGTGCTGCACAAGGAGGTCCCCTCGTGCTTTTCCCTGCACTCAAACATGGGAAGACCCGCAGGCGTCCAGCCGGGTACGACCTTTCCCGCTGGAAGTCCCCAGCCGGTGAGCCGAACCGCAGCCTCCATCGCCGCCAGGACCGCAAAGGGAAAAAGTATAAGAAGAGTCCTGAACCACAAGCGCCTGGAACTAACTGTAGTTTCTCCGCGTTTCATAAAAATCAAATGCCCGCCACCGGAACACTGCTTTCATATCATACCCGCTTCCCGGCGACGCATCAAAACCGGGGATGGAATGTTAATCGTGGCGTGAGGGATAACGCCGTTAGACTCTCTGTGAGTGTATAGTGTATTCATATACGAAGGCTCAAGTTCCGCTCCGCCTTTAAGTAATGCCCAGACATGTTATAATACAAAAGCAATCCATTTTTGATACCACTTTTTAAAGGAGTGTCCCATGCCGACGGCTGAAGAGTATGAAAACCAGATCGCTTCTTTGCAAGCGGAGCTGGACCGGCTGAAAAGCGGCGTCAACTCTTTGATGACCCTTGGCGGCGGCGCTACCGCGGCCCATGACCAGAAGTTTACCATCCAGGGCCTGGAAGAGATGATCATGATCCTTGACAGGGAAGGCCGCATCACCTATTTGAATGACCGCATGGCCACCCTGCTGGGCATATCCTCCACCGAGCGGAACCTGGTGCTGGGAAAGACCCTGTCAAGCATGAGCCCCGACCCCCTGGCCGACGTCCTCGAATCCATACGCGGAGCCATAAGCAGCAGCGGCGAAAACTACGTGGCAGAGCGGGAGTTTCCCGAGCTCGGACCGGAGCGGCTTCCCTCCCTGGCCGAGCGAAGCGTACAGGACGTGCCCCTCCTCCGCTTCTCGTGCTCGCCGGTAAAAGACAAGGTCCAGATACTGGCCCAGGACGTGACCCATACCAACTGGCTGTATAAAAACTTCTCCAGGTTCGTCTC
>CAYQTK010000167.1:0-10087 GCA_964420375.1 uncultured bacterium | reverse complement strand
GCTTTAGCCGCGATCTGCATTGGATCCGTTCCCCTTTTTTCGAGTGACAGAGCACCAGTGTTTGTTCACAATTGTGTCTGTCACTTACAAAAAACTGTTCTTGTGCGAGCGGATTTTTTCGCGACTAAAGTCGCTCGCACGAAGAAGATCAGTCTTGTAAGCGACGAAAAACGCTTGACAGAGCACCTCAAAATGCTCTTTATACCAAGAATGCGGCGTCTTCTAAGCGACGGAAATCGCTTGACAGAGCACTATTCAAAATCACTAAAAGTACGCTTTAGTCGGATGAACCAGATATTAACACCCCCAAAATCTAAAATAGTTCAATTACCAGCTCTCTGGTTTTTACTGGAGGGGGTCACTTTACAATTAAGTTTATTCTCCGGGTTTTGGTGCAAAACCATGCATTCCTGTTTATATCCCTGTTCTCTTGTGTTCCGAACCGCCATATCTGCCAAGTTTCCGATATATTATGAATGTCCTTATGACTACCACAACCGCTGGCGGGAGTCAATCGGAAATGTATATATTTCATTTCTGATGCCCTCGTAAAAATTCCCAAGCCTTTTGGTGCTGGCTCGGCTTTATTTACCCGGTGAGCTTATCACTTGGGGTATTGTCGGGAATAAAAGCTTGGTTCTCAAGGTTTCATTTTCTAACTTACTGAAAAATTTGATTTATTTTAACATGTTCGCCTCGGAAAGTCAGGCAAAAACTTTAATAACTTAAGGAAAATGACTTTTTGCGAGGGCATCTTCTTTGGCCTGCCTTTCTTTATGCCGCTGTTTATCAGATTTTTTATCCGGTTTTTTAAAAATTTTCTTGACAAATTCCGAAATTGAGGTATAAATAGATAATAGTCCTATCGGATTACTCGGATTTGAAAGAAAAACCGGATCAGGCAGGAGTAATAGAAATAATGAAGATATCCACCCGGGCCAGGTACTCCATTCGGCTGATGATATACCTTGCCGACCATGCTGACGAGGACCGGCCCATCGGCTTGAACGAGATCGCCCAACACCAGGATCTTTCCATGCGCTACCTGGAGCAGCTTGCCGTTCCTCTCAAAGCAGCCTCTCTCATAAAAAGCGTGTCCGGCAAGCATGGGGGGTACTACCTTGCCAGACCTGCGAGCGAGGTAAAGATCGGGGAGATAGTCGAGGCCTCGGTAGGGCCCGTCCGTCTCCTTGACTGCCTTGATCCGGACACCCCCTGCCGGTTCAAGGAGGTGTGCGGGTCCCGCCGGATGTGGGGTCTTATCAATACCAGGATCACCGACGTTCTTTACGACTACACATTGGAGGACCTTTCAGAGGAGAGGATGCGCCGGGAATTGAAGGAGAGCAAGGATGAAATACTTTCCTGCTGAA
Organism: uncultured bacterium; assembly: GCA_964420375.1. Lineage (GTDB taxonomy): Bacteria > RBG-13-61-14 > RBG-13-61-14 > RBG-13-61-14 > DATKZS01 > CAYQTK01. The sequence goes on along the minus strand of CAYQTK010000167.1, from coordinate 8,714 downwards.
GCCTTTTACGGGTTGTTGCGGATTTTTCCGGGGAGGATGGAGCTGCTCCAAGCGGTTTCAGCTTTCCCGGCGAGTAAATATCAAGGAGGAGTTGCATGGCTCTGGGAGTAATAATTCACCTGGTGGTGTATGCGGCGGTCGTCGCGTTCGTGTCGGTTCTGGTTTACCGCGGCTTTCGTATCTGGCGGATGCCCCTTCATCTTCGGTGGGAGCTTTATCCGGTGGCGCACGAGCCGGGCCGGGCCAAGTACGGGGGTTCAACCCTGGAAGATATCAACTGGTGGGAGAAGCCGCGCAAGACCTCGTTTGCGGGAGAGCTCAAGTACATGATTCCGGAGATGACCCTTTTGGTGGCCCTTTTCGAGCATAACCGGAAGATGTGGTACCGGTCCTTTCCCTTCCACTTCGGGCTTTACATCTTAGCGGGATTCCTGGGCCTTCTTATCATAGGCTCCGTGCTGGAGCTTCTACCGGACCCGGTTTATGTCGGTCCCCTGGCTGAAGGAAGGGAGTTCGGAGTCGGCGTGCTGCTCTACTACCTTACCGCGATCGCCGCGGTTGCGGGCCTGGGCCTGGCCACTTTTGGAGCTCTCGGGCTTCTCCAGCTCAGGCTTACCGACAGGGTAATGAAAAACTGCACCAGCCCGAGTCATATCTTCAATTTGCTTTTCTTCCTGGCGGTTTTCGTGCTGGGCTGGGCGGTCATGCTCGCGGCAGACCCCGGGTTTGCGGCAACAAGGTCGTTCATCCGCAGCCTTATCTTGTTTGACCTCGGCAAGGCGCCGGCAAATCCCGTTGTTGTGGTAGAGATAATCCTTACAGTCCTCCTTATCGCTTATATTCCCATGACCCACATGTCGCATTTTTTCATGAAGTGGTTCACTTACCACAAAGTCCGCTGGGACGACGAGCCCAACGTGGCCGGCGGAGCAGTGGAAAAGCAGGTGTCGCAGTCCTGCGCGTACCCGGTTACGTGGGCGGCTTCCCATATAAACGCAGACGGCAAAAAGAACTGGGTGGACATAGCCACGGAGGAGATAGAGTAAAATGAAGAATGATCTCAAAGTATCGGACATAAGTAAGAAAAAGGACCAGCTCTCCACGCTCGAGCTCGATAACCTGCCGCCGCTTCCTCCGCCTTATGACCGGCCGGAGAACCTGCCTTCCTGGAAGGAGCTTACCGACAAGGCCCGCGAGTCTTACGAGTGCTCGCTGGACGATACCGTCGCCTTGTCCATACCCAAGCCGGAGACCCCGGAGCAGGAAGAGGAGCTGGTCAAGAAGTTTCTCTCCGGCCTGGAGAAGCTTTTCTCCAAGGAGAACAACTGGACGTTCCTCCAGCCGCTGGTCCTGTCTATGGAGCATTGCGCCAAGTGCCAGACCTGCGCCGAGGCCTGTCACGTCTTCGAGGCCAGCGGAGAGAACGAACTTTACCGGCCCACCTACCGCTCGGACATCCTCCGGCGGCTTTACTACAAGTACCTGAAGCCGGGCGGCCGCTTTTTCGGCAAATGGAGGTACGGGGACATTGACCTTAACTGGACCACGGTGGCCCGGCTGGCGGAGCTGGCTTACCGTTGCAACCTGTGCCGGAGATGCGCCCAGACCTGCCCCATCGGGGTGGACAACGGGCTCATCGCCCACGAGCTCCGCAAGATATTCAGCCAGGAGATGGGCATAGCCCCCAAGGAGCTTCACGAAAAGGGTTCCGTACTCCAGCTCAGGGTGGGATCATCCACCGGCATGAACCCGGAGATAGTCAAGGACAACATCGAGTTCATAGACGAGGACACCTCGGAGATGACCGGCATGCAGATCGAGACGCCCTGGGACAAGCAAGGCGCAGAGGCCCTTCTTATCCACAACGCCGGAGAGATCATGGCCTGGCCGGAGAACCACGGGGCGTTCGCCTCCATATTCACCGCTGCGGGCATCTCCTGGACCATGTCCAGCGAAGCCCAGGAAGCGCTCGGGTACGACAACATCAACTACGGTCTCTTCTACGACGACTTCATGCTGGCCAAGGTGGCCATCAAGCACGCCCAGGCAGCCAAGAAACTTGGAGTCAGAAAGATTGTGCTCGGCGAGTGCGGGCACGCCCACAAGGCACTTACAGTGATCGCCGACCGCGTCCTGCCCGGCGAGCTGCAAGTGCCCCGCGAGAGCGCCATGGCCATCCTTCACGACATCGTTTTCTCCGGCAAGATAAAGCTCGATCCCCAAAGGAATGATTTTCCGGTGACACTGCACGACCCCTGCAACATGGTAAGGGCAATGGGTATCGTAGAGCCGCAAAGGAAAATCCTCCGCCATATCTGTCCGCAGTTCCGGGAGATGACCCCCCACGGCGTCGAGAACTACTGCTGCGGAGGAGGATCGGGATTCGCAATCATGTCCGGACACAACTTCGCGGACTGGAGGGCATTCATCTCCGGAAGAAAGAAGCTCTCCCAGATACTGAACGCCTTCCAGGACCAGATAGACCCTTCCATCAAAAAGTACGTATGCGCGCCCTGCTCGAACTGCAAGGGGCAGATAAGGGACACGTTCAACTATTACGACGTATGGAACAAGGCCGGCATACTCTACGGCGGACTGGTGGAGCTTATTGTGAACGCCATGACCGACGTAAAACCCGGCTTTATCGAGTGGGAGATGCATTAGTGCTTTGTAACTCGAAAAAAGGGGAACAGGGCCGACGAAAATCGCGACTAAAGCCGCTCGCACAAGGACTGTTTTTTTGTAAGTGACAAAAACAATTATGAACGAGCACTGGTGGCATATTTTGAAACAAACTGCTGTCCAAAAGCAGAACCGGAAAATAACACGTAGTACCGGGTAAAACAGGTCGGATTGAACAGACAATTATTCAGTGTTAAAGGATTTGTTTAAGATGTCGAACAACGAACGAAAAGCCGATGAAGAGGCGAGAAGCATCATGATAGTTGACGACGAGACTGATATTGTCCTCTACCTTGATACTTTGCTCCGGGACCACGGCTACCGGGTGATCCAGGCGAGGAGCGCGGAAGAGGCGTGGGAGAAGCTTCAGGAAGAGAAGCCGGACCTTTTATGCCTGGACATCATGATGCCCAAGCAGTCCGGCATCGCCTTGTACCGCAAGCTCAAGCTCGACCCCCTGTACAAAGACGTGCCCGTTATCTTCATCAGCGCCTTCAGCACGAGAAAGGACTTTTCGGGACGTGGCTTCCGCAAGCTGGTCCCGGAACGGGAGGTCCCCGAACCGGATGCCTATCTGGAGAAGCCTCTTAACATCGGCAACTTCTTAAGCACTGTAAAGGCCAACATCGAGTAGGAAAAAGAACATGGACCAGGTGGAACTTAAGAATTGGCTCCATACCCAGCTCATGGAAAAGGTGCCCACTAATATTGCCATCATCGACCGGCAGTTCAAGATAGTGGAGGCCAACCAGAGGTTCGAGAACGCCTACGGCGATTGGAGGGGAAAGAGCTGTTTTGAAGTCTACAAGCGGCGGTCGTCTCCTTGCACGAACTGCGTTGCCGCCCAGGTTTTCCGGGACGGAAAGCCCCGGGTAAACGAGGAGGAAGGCGTTGATATAAACGGCAAGCTTTCTTACTACGTGGTCCACGTCGAAGCCGTCCAGGGAGAAGGCGGGGCGATACCTTACGTTATCGAGATGTCCAATGACGTTACCGAGCAGAGGATGATACAGCAGGAGCACGACATCATCTTCGACCGGGTTCCCTGTTATATATCCGTGCTCAACCGGGATATGACCGTGGTCAGAAACAACGAGCTTTTCAGAAAGCGCTTCGGAGAGGCGCTGGGCAAAAAGTGTTATCAAATCTACCAGCACTCGAAAGAGCCTTGCCGGGACTGCCCGGCCATGCAGACCTTTGCCGACGGTGAGGTCCACGCAGCCTATAAAACCGGAAAAGACAAGTCGGGGAGGAATGTCTACTATTACGTCAACACCGCGCCTCTGGGACGAGGAGGAAAGGAGCCATCCCACGTTATCGAGATGGCTTTGGACATGACCGAAACCAAGGTCCTCGAACAACAGCTCAAACAGGCTTTCGACTTCCAGGAAAACCTCATCAACTCCGCAATCGACGCTATCGTGGCTGTGGACGTCGAAGGAAAAATAAATATATTCAACCCCCAGGCGGAAAGGCTCTTCAAGAGAAATGCCTCCGAGATCATGGGGAAAAAAAGCCTCGACCAGTTCGTGCCCAGGCAGTTTATAGACACCATTGCAGGAGACGGCGACAGCCTTCTCCTGCGGGAAACTTATGTAACCGACGCCTCCGGAGAGCAGGTGCCGGTCCGGTTCTCGGGGACCGTGCTCAAAAGCGGGGGCTACTACCTGGGAAGCTCCGCGATTTTTCAGGACCTCCGGCAGAGAAAGCAGCTCGAGCAGGAAAAGCTGGAAGCGGAGAGAATGGCTGCGGTGGGACAGACGGTGGCGGGCCTGGCACACGGCATCAAGAACGTGCTCACCGGGCTGGAAGGCGGCATGTACGTGGTCAACTCCGGGATGAAGAAGAATGACATGGAGCTCACCCAGAAGGGCTGGAACATGCTCCAGAACAACATCGAGAGGATAACCGACTATGTAAAGGACTTTCTGGGGTTTGCCCGCGGCAGGGAACCGAACGTAGAAAAGACCGACCCCAACCGGGTGGCCAAAGAGGTGGAAGAGCTTTTCAAGGACAAGACAGCCCAACTCGGCATCAGGTTTACAACCGACCTCCAACCCGGCATTGCCGAGGCCAACCTGGACGACGAGGGCATACATACCTGTCTGACCAACCTGGTGTCAAACGCAGTGGACGCCTGCGAGATGAGCGATAAAGAAGATTGTGAAATAAATCTCAAAACCTATGAAAAGGACAGGACCATTTATTTCGAGGTCTCCGACAACGGCACCGGCATGGACTACGAGGTCAAGAAAAAGGTTTTCACCACGTTTTTTTCCACCAAGGGGACCTCGAAAGGCACCGGCCTGGGATTGCTGGTAACCAAGAGGATCGCCCAGGAACACGGCGGCAAGGTGGAGGTCGACTCCGAGGAAGGCGAGGGCTCGACGTTCCGGCTTGTCTTTCCCCGCGAAAGACTCCCGGAGCTCACCTCTAAAGGCGACGGACAACAAACAAACGGCAGAACCTGAACAAGGAGGTTGACAAATGACTACTCCTTCGGAAAAAACCGTACTGGTGGTTGACGACGAGGAAGAGGTGCGGCTGTTTCTGCAGACCGCGCTGGAGGATGCCGGTTTTAATGTAGAGACTGCGGCCGACGGCAACGAGGCGCTGGAAAAGGTGAAAGAGCGAAAGCCCGATGCAGTATCATTGGACCTGGTCATGCCCAGGAAATCCGGGGCCAAGTTTCATTACGAGCTTCGCAAGAACAAGGAGTGGCAGAGGATACCCATTGTCCTGGTAACCGCCCACGCCAAGGACGACCTTGGAAAGAAGGATTTCCAGGACGTGATGTCGGGTAAGGCTCTGCTGGGACCGGAGTCCTACCTGGAAAAACCGGTAAAGGCCACAACCTACGTAAACGCCATAAAAAGGGCGCTCAACCTTCCCGTCGAGGAAGGCGCTGAGGAAAGCGGGACCAGGGCGGAACTTCGCGGGCTTATCGAGGATGCCGACCCCGACAAGCTGAAACAGGCGCTTGAGCTGTTGAAAAAATAAACCGTGCTTAGTAAATAAGCGACTCGAACACGTGCGAACCCGCGGCCTTTGCCCCACGGCGGCACCGGGCCGGTTATGCAGATAACATTTCACAGGAGGTTTGAAAAATAATGGCTTCCGAAACCAGAAAGACAATCCTGGTGGTGGACGACGAGCCGGATGTTGTGACCTATCTGACCACCTTGCTCCAGGACAACGGCTACAATACCGAGTCCGCCCGCGATGGCAACGAGGCCCTGGAAAAGGTCAGACAGAATCCGCCGGCACTGATATGCCTTGACATGTCCATGCCCGAGAAGTCGGGGGCCAGGTTCATGAAAGAGCTTCGCGAGGCCCCTGAAGGCGCAGACATACCCATACTGGTAGTAACCGGCGTGACCGGCTACGGGTCCAAGCCGGAAGAGTTCGAAAAGTTCATCTCTAACAGGAGCCAGTTTCCGCCTCCGGAAGGGTTCATAGCCAAACCCATCAAGCCGGAGGAGTTAATTGCAAAGGTTGCCGAACTTGCAAAATAAAACCGGCAATGGCGCTACCACGGCAGAAGAGCGTTATATTGCACCTTAGGTCGTTTATTTGCTTGCGTCCCCATTACCGGTTGACGTCGTTGACCACGTTGCGGATGTTCAGGTCCTGATCCATGACCCATACGTCCAGGGTGTCGTCGTCGTCAATATTACCCACGGCAACAACCTGGAAATCGGTCTTGCCTACACTGGCTTTCACATCAGCGGGCAAATTATAGGGACCTCCCTTTGTGGCCTGGATATCGTCATTGCCCACGAAGTAAGAGTAAGCGGTCGTGCCCTTGGGCTCGAAGCCAATCAGGTCAAAAGACGATCCATACGTGTCCCTTACACCCTGGTACGCGGCCTGCATCGTATATATTGCCCTCAGGTTGGTCCGGGCCTCGGACTGCTTTGACTTGGCTTGCATCTTCGACATGTTCGACGTGCAGCCCGCAAACAATACCGCAAAAATTACTGCTGCGGCTGCGAACATCGCCGCCTTTCCCCATCCGGTGCATTTCATCTTTTCTTCCTCCTTTCGGTTTCATGGTTTTTACTGGAACCCTTGAACTCGTCTATCGCGCGGTTGGCAAGCCGGTCCGCTTCCTTGTTATCCTCTCTTCTCACGTGGGAGATGGAAAAGCCCTGGAAAGAAGCGGCAAGCTCGCGAGCTATGTCATAGAGCTTTTTTATCCGGGGGTTTTTGACCTTGTAGACCCCGTTCATCTGGTGGGCCACCAACTCGGAGTCGGTGAGGACCCGGACCTCGGAGCCCCCCATCTCGCGGGCCCGCTCCAGGCCGATTATAAGCGCGTTATACTCCGCCTGGTTATTGGTCATCCTGCCCAGGTACTTGGCCTCGCCTTCCAGCATCCTGCCGCCGCTTTTGATCACTACCCCCGCGCCCGCCTCGCCGGGGTTTCCGCGGGACGCCCCGTCAATGTGGATGGTAAGAGCGCCGGGCGAAGCATCCGACTCCTCATCAGAATGATCGCCTTCCGGCTCCGGATGTGCTTCGGCAAGCGCGTCCGCTATCTGTAAAAGCAGGGATTGCAGCGACTCCTCGTCAATGTCATGTTCCCGGAGCGTCATCTGGATGTCCATGGTCCTTGCCAGGGTCAGAAGTATTTCATGGTCACTCGGCATCGCCAACCTCCAGAAGGCCCTCTTCAATGGCGCTTTCGGTGTAAACCAGGATGCGCTCGCAGTTGGAACACAAAACCAGCTTCTCTCCTTTCAAGACCTCGTTATACATCTGCGCGGGTATGTGACGGTTGCATCCCTGGCAGACCTCTTTCATGGTCCGCACTACCGCCCGGCGCTTGTTCTGCCGGAGCTTTTCATAAAGCGCGTAGTTTTCGGAAGACAGCTCCGAACTCTTCTTCTCCCGCTCCGATTTCTTTTCGGAAAGCTCCGACTCCGCCCGCCCGGCAAGGTCCTCGAACTCCTTCCGGCGGGCGTCAAACTCCTTTTTCCGGTCTTCCCATTCAGCCGCCGTTCGCCGGTCCTCTTTCTCTGCTTCCTCCACCTTGTCGTACAGCTCTAAAATCTCCTCCTCGAGTATGCCGTTCTTCTTCTTCTGCTCCTCGATCTCCTTCAGGCTGGCGTCATACTCCTTGTTGGTCTTCACCTGGTTTAACCTGCCCTGCAACTCCTTGATGCGGTCATCCCCGGTGGACAGCTTCTTCTCGCGGTCCTTCAACTCTTCACGAATACGCTCGAGCTCTCCGCGCTTATTCAAAACGTCGGCATGTGCAGAGTCGCGCTCGGCATCAAGCGCGGAAAGACGGGAAGGAAACTCGGAAAGGAAACCCTCCAGAGCACCTATCCGCAAATCAAGCTTCTGAAGCTCCAACAAGTCCGCTATCTCCTGATTCAATTCATACTCCTTAAGCGACTGTTGCTCGAACAAACGTTTTTCGTGCGAGCGACTTTAGTCGCGACTTCCGCCGCCCGTAAGGTATGCATCATTCTAAGTTTTAAAAAATACCGGTCCCCCCGAAAATTCCATTTAAAGCGCGGCCGGTCCATGCGTGCCCGTGCTTCAGGCATAAAAAAAGGCGCCTTCTAAAGCGCCTTCTTAGACAACACTCCTCCGGCAGCGCCGCAGCCCTGCAAACTTTCGCACATCCGTCCTGTTGCAATGCTTAGTCATGCCCTCACCAAAAAAATAAATGCCGGGAGTATACCGAATAATGGGCCCACCAGGATTCGAACCTGGGACCAACCGGTTATGAGCCGGTGGCTCTAGCCAACTGAGCTATGGGCCCGATAGCTTAACTATTATAAGAGCAACACGGCCTTGTTTCAAGGGCCCGCGTGAAGTTCCCCCAATTTTCTCCGCTCGGTCTTATTCGCATTTGATCGGCGTGCGCAACCGACGAAGAACCCGGCCGTGAAACAGCCTGATCGGTAGCGTTCGCGCAAAGGACGCAAAGGGATTCTCTGGATTTCCGTAGACGTGAAGTCCATGACCATGTCCCGGCCCGTTCGCCGACCATGTCACCATAGATTTACCGGTTTTCA
>CAYQTK010000166.1:0-10113 GCA_964420375.1 uncultured bacterium | reverse complement strand
ACCAGGATTCGAACCTGGACTGCCGGGGCCAGAACCCGGTGTCCTGCCATTAGACCATCCCTCAGCGTCCTTAATTCCATTATTATAAATTTAACTGTCTTTTTGTCAATAGATGAAACCGAAAACATGGCCGCATTTTTTGCAAAAGACATCGGTTCGGACTTTTAAAGATTCAGGAAATTCTCAGCTCAGCCCGTAGAGTCTCCTGCAGGAGGCACGGGACCAGCAACAACTGACATCCTGCCGATAGGAAGCACGTCCTTGTCATAGACTTCATTAAGGACTTCGGCAATTGCCAGGTACCATGCGGACAGGCCGCATACTATGCCTTCAAATCCCGCTATCCTGCTGATAAGAGTACTGCCGGTGGCGTCGCCGATAGCGAGAAGAAAGAACAAGATGGTAAGAGAAAGGAACACGAACTGAATCGCCCGGTTGTTTCTCAAGGTGCCGAAGAACATGCCGAAGGTGAAAAGTCCCCAGCACACCAGGTAAGCTGTCATGGCCCCTGCTTCAGGAGAAGTTTTCCACCATCCCATCTCGGGAAGCACAAGTAAAAACACCAGCGAGAGCCAGAAAAGCCCGTATGAAGAAAAAGCCACCGTTCCAAACGTGTTGCCCTTCTTGAACTCCATGGCGCCGGCTATTATCTGAGCAATCCCTCCATAGAAAATGCCCATTGCCAGAATCATGGTGTTCATTTCGTAAAACCCTGCATTGTGAATGTTAAGCAATACCGTGGTCATTCCAAACCCCATCAGCCCCAGCGGAGCCGGGTTCGATAACTTGGCCTGATCCATTTTTTTCCTCTCTTTCGTTTACTTCCGGTTTGCAGTCTTTACCGAGTGAATACTTCTTTGCGACGTTTGACAAGAGTTTCTAAACGTCGGCAAGTAAAGAATCAGGGTAGCCGTGTTTTTGAAAAAATCAACTCAGTTTTTGGGGGACCTGTTCACGACGTGGTTTTCATAATCGAGCGAAAGGCTGTGGTCCTTGCATCGGATGTTCCATTGCAGGGAAAAGCGCGGGACCTTGAGGTAGCGGTTATGATACCGGAAGTCTCGTCGGAGGGGGACAGTCTTATTGCGTACCCGGAACGGTCCCTCCCAGCCGAACTCGATGTTGCCCTGGCTCGGGGAATCGTACTCGACACTCGTGCCTTTTACCTGTATTGAAGCTCGAAGAATCTTTTTTTTGAAGGAGGCAAAGCTCCCGTTTTCCTCCGCGCTTCCCAGCTCGCAGACCCATACGTTCTTAAGGCCGGGAGCTATAAGCTCGCTGTCCGCATATTTGCCGACGCGGTTGAAAAACGCCGGCTTTGCAGAGTAGAGCGCAGCATATGACCTGCCTTTTTTGGCAAAAGTCCAGTTTCCCTCCTGCCGGACTTCGTCGAAGTCCTCGCGCGGGACCCAGGCATGGGAGTAGCCGGCCCGGTAGAGCTCGCCAATGGCCGTGTTTAAAGGAGCGTTGTAGATTGCCGCCAGCACGTTCTTATGCTGGGCCACCCGCGGATTGGAAGCTGTTCCGGTCCATCTGCCGGGGGATCCTCCGGGGACCTTGCCGGGATAGGTGGTGAAGATATAGGCGTCATGGCCAAGGGACGCCTTCCAGGAAAGTTTCTGGGCGCCGATCTTGCCGGGCTGGTAATCGAGGACACTGGAGAGCATGTAGTTCCCGGTGCGGTAGGTATAGGTATTGGCGCCGTGAATATATGCCCCTTCCGAGGCGATGTACATCCTTTCAATGATCGGTTCTATCCTGGTGCGCCTGGAGAGCCATACCACGGGGCGGGGAAGGCCCATGAAGAACTTGTTGTCCTCCAGGCTCCACTTCTCCCACATCCTGGCGGTAAGGTCCATGACCCGGGGATGGGAGTACATGCCCATTCCCCAGAAGAACATGAGCGAGTGGGGGTCGTCATAGGACATGCCGTGGGAAGGAGCCTCGGAGATATGGAGACCGTGGGTCTGGTAGTTCTCCATGGCGCGGTCATCGTTGGCAATGCAGTGTATGGCCCGCGGAAGCTTATAGTCGGATGTTGCCAGGGCTACCGCTGCGCTTTCCTGCTCCGCCAGGTCGCCGGTGTACTCGCGGTTTCCGAAAAGGATGTACATGACCTGCTTGAGATCGTCGCCGGAGGCATGAAGTACGTTGTTTTCGTAGCACCTTCCATGGGTCGAGCTCATCTGGCCCTTGTAGGAGTTAAGGGCCATGTTGAGGGCGAGCTGGTGGACCAGCATCCTTGCCCGCCGGGATATGTCGGGGTCGGGTGCAAAGTCGACAAGGTTCAAAAGCGCGTACATGTCCTCGTCGTAGTAGGAGTTGGAAAGCCACTCCGAGAAACCGAACCGCTCCCGCCAGGAGAACCACCTCAAAAGCAGCCGCCTGCCTTTTTCCCGGTGCTCTTTACCGGTCATGCCGCTGTTCGGGAATGTCTCGTCCGGGAACAAGGTCCCGGCCAGGTACTCCGCGGAGTGGAAGAGGACCTGGTGGTTCTCCGACCAGTAGCACATGCTGTCATGTCCCGGCTCGTCTATCCAGTACTTGAAGTCGAGTATGGCGCGGCTCACCGCGTTTTTAACCTGGGGCGCAAGTGCGGGGTCGTCTCCGTGGAGAAACATGAGCCGCAGGAAGCCGGCCATCTTAAAGTCTGAGCAGTCGAGCCTGTTGTTTACCTTGTGCAGGTTATGCCGGATGTGCTCCGTCTTGAGAGGACGGTTTGTCTCCAGTCGGGCCACCGCTCCAAATGCCCCCTCCAAACCTTGCGGCAGGCTGGAGAGGTACTGCATCTTGCGATACGTATAGCCGGTGTCCTCGGGAAGGCCGGCCGAGGCCTGGATGAAAAAAAACGGAACCAGGAAGACAAGAACCGCCGACTTGAGCTTGTTTTTCATGTCTACTTACATAACTTTTTCGCGCGAAAACGGCAAATATAAAGCCGGCTCAGATGATCTTCTCCACTACGACCTCTTCGCCGATGCGCAGCCGGCCGTAGTCGATGTAGTCCTTGGGAATCTTTATGGTCCCCTGGTCCCGGTCGATTATGGAAAGACGGGCGTGGAGCGAACGAAGGCCTCCCAGCCACCACCTTTTGTCGCACACGTAAAGCAGGTCCCCCTCCTGTGCTTTCATGCGGTCTGCATCATCAGCAGAGACCTCGACCAGCGCAGCCAGCAGAGCGCCGGAGTCGTCCTCCATGGCCTCCTTGCCGGCTTCAAGAGTGAGACGGACCTTCTCGCCCGGCTCCTCGTTGGGCGCTCTGCCCTTGAACATGAACTTGGCCGCCTGGATCGTGCCCACCCAGAAGCCCTTGATGGACTCATCATCTTTGGACGGTACAAGTTTATCAAACCAAACTACAAACTTGACTATAAAAAGCCACCAAAAAGTTCTAACACTCAGTTTAGCGTCTCTTCTTGAATAACATATTTTAGAGAGAACAGGCCATAGATATGAAAAGACTACCGCGATAATAGAACAAAGTATAAACCCGTAGAGCGCCCGCATGTAGTTATAGCCGGTTCCCGGGTCCATGCCGTGGATATAGGCCAGGGGCTTTATAGAATCGGGGAACATGAGGCTTACAAACATGAGGGCCCCTCCCAACACCAGGGTAAGAAAGGCGGCCATTGCGGAGAAGCGCTTCCACACCACTGCAAACACTATGACCACGATGATGGGCGGACTGATTGCCGCGGTAAAGGCCCCGTGGGCCACGTATATGGACTTGAACCTCATGTAGACGGGCACCAGTGCCAGCCCTCCAATGGCGAAGATCACCGAGGCCACCCGGGCGACGAAGAGGTAATGCTTGTCCGACCTGCCCGGCATTACATAGGGCTTCCAGACGTCGGTGACGGCTATGGCTGACACTGCGTTGATGAGCGTATCCACGGTGGACATGAGCGCCGCGGTAAGAGCGGCCAGGATGAGCCCGAAGATGACCGGGTTTTTGACTATCATGCCGGAGACGATCACGAAGATGTCGTTGGCGTCTTTTACGTTGCCGAGGATACCGAAGGTGTCCATTGCCCTGCCCAGCCAGCCGGCGTTGGCCACTGCAATCGCGGCCAGGGGCATGAGGATAAGGACCACCGCGGTGATGGCCTTCCTGCCCTCGTTCACGCTCTTTACAGCCAGAAACCTCATGATAAGGCCCTGGTTGGCGAAGTAGAAGAACATGGAAGACCCGAAGAAGTCCTGCCAGAAGATACCGGTCATGGGGAACTTGTTGGGATGGGCAAACCCGGAAAACGGGTACTGATGCCCTTCGCCGGTGTTCAGTCCCTCCCAGAACGCGGCCAGGCCCGACATGCCGTCAACTTTGATCCCCAAAAAATGGATGCCGAGCACGAACAGGGCAAGGCCGGCGACAAGCAGAAGCACGCCTTGCAAAAGGTCGGTCATGATAATTGCTGTTTGTCCGCCGAAAGTGACGTAGACCGCAGCGATGACGGCGATGATAAGGGCCCACGAGAAGCGGGACAGGTAGGTCAGGTTGGATACCCCCTGGGTGTAAAAACCCTCCGGCAACATGCCAGCCATCATGGTGACGTCGGGCATGTTGCCCGTTCCCTGGATCACCGCCCCCTTGGGTAACGTGCCCGCAAGCACGGTAATCGCGGGAGACGACGCTATCCATTCGCCCTGCATGTGCTGTGCCTCGGGAACGAAGCCGGCCAGGAAGTTGTGCAGCGGAGCGATGGCGTTCATGGCCACACCCAGGGTGTACAGGTTGATGCCGATGTAACCGATCATGTAGAGCATGATGAACACCACCGCGGCCACCCGGGTGGGGGTGTTGAACCTCTTTTCGAGGTACTCGGGTATAGAGGTCACCCGCGAGTAATAGATGAGCGGCATCCATCCCAGCACGAAAAGCGGTATGAGGAACCAGTCGTTCAGGTAGGTCATGGACGAGCTCAAACCGTAACGGTAGCCCGCGGCGGAGTACTTTATAAAGGAGTAGCTTCCCACCACGGTGACCACGCAGGAGAAGGCCACCAGCCACCACGAGAAGCGCTGGCCGGAGACAAAGAAATCGCGGGTCGTTTTGGTGAATCTGCCGAAGATGCCGCCGAAGCCCAGCACGATCACGAAGTAAAGTACGATGACTACATAGACCACGGTCATGTTAAGAGGCTGTTCTACACTAAAATCCATCATGTTCTCCAGGGATTATTCGGCAAGGTAAACCCACAGGGTGTGAACGCTGAGATATCCGACAAAGCCGATGATAAGGTAGACCAACATGCGGCGGTCATAGGGGTTCTTGATACTGGCAGCCCCCGGCCGGAAGCAAAGGTACAAGGTGATAAAGAAGAACAGACCGCCAATGGTATACTGGTAGATAAGCTGGAGCCAGCGACCGTCATCCAAGGCCTGTATTATGTCCATAGCCTCCTCCTTTGATTCAAATCAGGCCAATCTTACCATATCATCATGTTTATTCACAAACTCGGAGCTTTTTCATCACGGCAACCGGAAACAAGGCACTGACACTGTTATATTGTCGGCACATGAAAATATACATTACCTCCATCATCCCTCTTTTGACAGTTTGTTTTGTTGCCTTTATAATTCGCAAAGCATTTTCAGGAGACTTTCGGAAACAGGTTAGAGAATATAGATTCATGTCTCATAATCCATCCATTCCCGGCTTGTCGCTTGTTGAGGATGATCTTTCCAAGGTGGAAACCCTTCTTCAGGAGGAGACCCGTTCCGATGTTCGGCTTGTTATCCGGGTTGCGGAGCATATCCTGAGCAGCGGGGGAAAGCGTTTCCGGCCTCTTTTGGCGCTGTTGTCAGGCCGGATGCTCGGGTTCCGGAAGAAGAAGGAGCTCCTGGCTTATGCCGCTGCCATGGAGTTTGCCCACACCTCGACTCTGTTACACGACGACGTGATTGATGAGGCTGACATCCGTCGCGGCAAGGGTTCGGCCAACCGGGTTTTTGGAAACGCTCCTTCCATCATCGTTGGCGACTACGTGCTTTTCAAATCATTTTCCCTGATCATTCGGGGCGGCAACATGGACGTTGTCAAGCTGGTGGCCGATATTTCGGTGGAGATGGCCGAAGGCGAGGCATATCAGCTTGCCTTGAAACAGCGGGTCGATATTTCCGAGACGGACTATGAGAGGATCATAAAGAGCAAGACCGCGCTGTTGATACAGGCATCCTGCCAGGCGCCGGCCATTGCAGCAGGGGGCTCGAAAAAACAGGTCAATGCTTTGAAAAGTTATGGCTATCACCTGGGAATGGCCTTTCAAATCGTGGACGACGTGCTCGACTACAAGGCCGAGGACAAGGGATGGGGAAAACAGCGCGGCAAGGACTTCCTGGAAGGAAAATCAACCCTGCCGGTGATACTGGCATATAAGAATGCCGGGACCAACCAAAGAAAGACCATTAAGAGGCTTTTTAAGAGAAAGGAAAGGGACAAAAAGGATTTCAAAGAGCTTCTTGAAATCATTGAATCCACGGGCGGCGTGCGCGAATCAACGGAAAAAGCCAACCACGAGGTTCGGCAAGCACAACAGAGCCTGGCGGTTTGCCCTGACAACCGGGCGCGTAAAGCCCTCCACGACCTGGCCGACTACGTGCTAAAAAGGACCGTTTAAACCGGCTGTATATAATAAGCCGCCCCGATTCCTGCTGCCCGGCAAAGCTTTATTAAGAGGTCCTATTATTTCTTTAACACTTGACTTGCGAATCGGAACGTTCGCAATGTATTTTATATGATATCAAGAACAAGACCGGGTTCCGGGTCAAAGGGAGGTCCGGATGAAAAGCAAAAATTTAATACTTGTTGTCTGCTTACTGCTTTTGTCTTCTATCGGGGCTGCGGGAGACCGAGACCTCTTGTTCGGAAGGGGGCCGGGCGGAGGAACGCCCCCCAAGTCGGTTTATAAAGACTCCTGGGCGGTGCTCATCGCCATTGACGAGTACCGGTACGTTCCCGACCTGCGATACGCGGTGGCTGACGCAGAGGCCATGAAGAAGTACCTGACCTCGAAAGGCGGGTTTCCTTCGAGAAACGTGTTCACGCTTTATAATGACAAGGCCACTGCTGCCAATATCAAGGAGATGCTCGGAGACATCCTTCCCCGGAAAGCGGGTCCTGATGACCGGATACTGGTGTTTTTCGCCGGACACGGCCAGACCGATTCCCTGCCCGGCGGCGGCCGGATGGGGTATCTGATCCCGGTGGACGGCCGCCACGACAAGCTCTACTCGACCTGCCTTTCCATGGCCACTATCAAGGAGACCTCGCGGATGATCCCCTCCAAGCACGTGTTCTACATTGTTGACTCCTGCTACTCGGGCATCGCCGGCATCGAGACCCGGTCGGTGCCGGACGCCAAGCCTTCAGCATATCTTAAGAAACTTGTCTCCCAGAAAGCGGTGCAGATCGTGACCGCGGGACAGGCCGACGAGACCGTGATAGAAAGCAAGCGCTTCGGCGGCGGGCATTCCGTGTTCATCTACACCCTCTTGAACGGACTGGAAAAAGGCAACGCCGACTTAAACGGAGACGGAATAATACCCGCGTCCGAGCTCTACTCCTACCTCGCACCGCGCATCACCCGCGACTCCGAAGGCAGGCAGACGCCCAAGCTGTTCAACATGGACGGAGACGGAGAGTTTGTCTTCTTTACCACGCCCATGACCGGCCCGGGAGACGGCAAACCCGGAAAGGGACGCCATAAGTCCTCTGCCTTGTCCGCTCCTTCAGGAATGGCCCGCATTCCCGGCGGATGCTTCCAGATGGGAGACCATTTCAAGGAAGGACAGGACGATGAGTTGCCGGTGCATAAAGTGTGCGTCTCTTCTTTTTACATGGACGTTCACGAGGTCACCAATGCAGAGTACGAGGCCTGCGTGAAGACAGGCCGATGCACCGCGCCCGACAGCAAGTCCAGCTATACCAGGACCAGCTACTACGGCAACAACAAGTACGACAACCACCCCGTAATCCAGGTAAGCTGGAGCCAGGCCCGCGATTACTGCTCGTGGGCCGGCAAGCGCCTTCCCACGGAAACGGAATGGGAGTACGCCGCCCGCGGAGGACTCTCCGGCAAGAGGTATCCGCACGGAAACAACACCACCTGTGCGGACGCCTGCTTTGGAAGGTACGATTCGTCGCTCGATTGCTTCGGACACAACGGACTTGATAACGACACCCTCGAGGTGGAAGGGTTCGACCCCAACGGCTACGGCCTTTACGACATGGCGGGCAACGTCTGGGAATGGGTCAATGACCGGTATGCAGAGGACTATTATAAGCATTGTGTTGAAAACAACATTGTAAACGATCCTCCCGGGCCCCGGTCGGGTTCGCATCGGGTGCTGCGCGGAGGCGCCTGGGGATACTATACCCTGAACCTCAGGGTCTCCAACCGTTACGACGCAGACCCGGCATACCAGGGCTATGGAGTGGGCTTCCGGTGCGCCGCGGACTGAACGAACTCTGATGTAACCGGTCTTCTCAGGTTCCCATCAGGACGGGTCCTTGCGCTCCGCCTTCTTTGCCATCTCCTCCAGGTCTCTGGCAAGCATTTTTGAGAGTGGCTCGCCCGTGCCTGCTTCCAGCGCTTTCTTCCTGCTTCGGTAAAAGACAAACCCCAGCGCGAACCAGCCCAGGAACAGGGCGGGATAGAGCCAGTTTTGGGATGCCAGGTCAACGAGCAGGATGACGATAAGCAGCGCCGAGGTCACAATCCCGATGGTGGGGGCCACGTAAAGCATAAAGCCCTTGAGTCTGTAGCCGGGAGCTTCATACACCCGGGGAAGCTTTTTGGGCAGGAGCATGGCCGCGATCATGGAGGGTATAAAGATGATCATGCCGCCGATGGTGGCATATGCTGCAAATATCTCTATGCCTGCGTCAGCCAGTATGGCTGCCACTGCCAGTGCCCAGATCACGGTCAGAAACAGCGCCGGGGTGCCGAACCGGGAGGTCCGGGCAAGCCGCCGGGGCATGATGCCGTCGTTGGCAATGACCATGAGCGACTTGGTGGCCCACATAAACGTCCCGTTCAAGGTAGTGGTAAAAGCGAACATGGCGCCGCCCACCAGGAAGAAGATAAAAAGCCCGTTCAAAGGGGCCGCCGGATGGTCCGGGCTCTCCGGGCCCGCCTCTCCAGCGGGATTCCCGGCAGGCGCGTCCGGTTGGGGAGGTGGTTCTGCTTCGCACATGAAGGCCCTGGCCGGCTGGGTAAGGTTGGCCTTGTCTCCGTAGCTCATCCAGGTTTCCAGGTCGATTGTTCCCACCGCAGCAAGTGACACCACCACGTAGATGACCGTTACCGCGGGTATGCTTATTAACAGGGACCGGGGAATGTTCCTCGTCGGGTTTTTGATCTCCGCTCCCAGCTCGATCACCGAGTTGGAGCCTTGCAGCGCAAAGGTCAATATGCACGCAGCGACCAGGAATCCTCCGGTGCCGCCGCTCAGCATGGGGTCGAAGTTTACGGGGTCGATATGGGGAATACCGCTTATACCGAACACCAGGAGCGCCGCAACCAACACCACCACCATAAGCCCCTGCACCGCGGTTGCGGGTGAGATGCCGAAGATGTTAACCAGGTAAAAAACGGTAAGGACGGCTATTGCCGCGGGCCTTAGAGGTATACCGGGCCATATCGCCTGCAGGTAATGGATGCACTCGGTGGCATACATTGGAAAGGCGCCGAACACCAGTCCCAGCGCGTAACACCAGACCCCCACCGTGGCCCAGGTGGGAGAAAACAGGCGGGAAGGATACCGGTAGGTTCCCCCTGCAGTGGGAAGCAGGGAACCGAGCATGCCCACGGTCATCATGATAAAAACTATGGGAATGGCGGCAGCCATAAAGGCCAGCGGCACCGAAGGACCGGTGCGGCGTGCGGCAAGCGCGGTCAAAGAGAACACGCCCGCGCCAACCGTGGTCCCGATCTCGATAGCTACCAGCCCGCCCAGGCCGATCACCCGCTTTAAGCCGAACTCTTCGCCCATGGTCATACCCTCTTGGAAAGCCTCCCCGGATTATACAATACAAGAGAGCTGAAAGAACATTCCTTGAATGTCGATTTAAGTATCAGGTCATTGAATCACGTTTTCTGTTGCATTCCG
>CAYQTK010000165.1:0-10116 GCA_964420375.1 uncultured bacterium | reverse complement strand
GTCTGCGTGT
The DNA here is from genome assembly GCA_964420375.1 of uncultured bacterium. Lineage (GTDB taxonomy): Bacteria > RBG-13-61-14 > RBG-13-61-14 > RBG-13-61-14 > DATKZS01 > CAYQTK01. The sequence goes on along the minus strand of CAYQTK010000165.1, from coordinate 10,106 downwards.
CCGCACAGGCAGGCGTGTCCGGCACAGGCAGGCGGAACGCACAGGACAGCGCACTCCGGAAACGGATTTTTCGCAACAGGCAGTAAATAGATTCGATTCATTTCGCACAGGGCTTTTCTTGACAATATTCCGATCTTTGTAATCCGGGTTGCCGATTTGAGATGCAGCCTGTTTGCGATAGGGGACGCGTGTTCCTGTCTTTACAGACCAGGGAACAAGAGTATTGTTTTTCTAAATATCTAAACAAGGGAGGAGAGACATGAAAAATGCTACGGCTCTATTCTTTTTGGCGGCAGCGGTTTTAATCTTGCCCCTTACGGGCACGGCTGATCCGAAATTCACCCCTCTTGAGATCAACTCCTACGAGAACATGGAGGTGAGGGGCGTTTACAAGGTAGACCTTCTGAGCAACGGACAATGGCAAGAAGTCGGCGAGATAGGATGTGACCGGTTTTTAAGAAGTCACCGGCTTTCGCTTCCAGCGGTCCTTGAAGGTCCGGTCCGGTTGCGTCTTAAAAAGGAGGGCGGCGGCCCGGGCCACCTGGACGCGGTTTCCCTGGGAGGCCTGCATCCAATAGAGGTGCAGGGCGGCCCCGGCAACGCGCTTGAAAAGCTCTCCGCGATCGATCATGACGTTATAGATGCAAGCTCTCCGCTGGTGCTTACTTTTGCTGCCGGGGGCTCCGAGCTTTCCCTGGCCGGCCGTATCGAGCCGGTGAGCATCAGCAAGACGCCTTTCATGTTCCCTTCCGAGAACCGGCGCGCTTCCATTTCCGGGCACTCGAAGTTCTATGCCTATAATCCGAAGTCGGACGGCATTGCGCTTTCCATGTCTGGAACAACCGAGGAGTTCTCTTCCATGGAGCCCCTGTTCGAGGAGCGGGTTGTTCCCTTTTCCGGGCATCCCGCGGGCCGGGTTTACGGCCGGGTTTCAAATGACGAGTCGAACCTTTACGTGGCAGTAGACTTTACACCGGACAACACCATGGACGGGGAGGCCGACTACTGCAAGGTGTATGTAAACACCGGAGAAGTCGTCAAAGAGTTCAAGGTCACGTCGTCAAAGAGCGAGTACGGCAAAGCCTTATTCACCTATACCGACAAGGTCGGCTACCAGCACAAGTATTACGAGTTCAAGATACCCTTTGCCGAGCTGGGAGAGGACGTCGGGGCCGAAAAGATCGAGATCATGGTAGAGGCGTACGGCACTGCGCATCCGGGCGACTTTTCGCCGGGCCTGGCCTATGACCATGCGAACAACCGCTTTCTGCTGGTTTATAAGGATTACGCTAATGACAAGCTGATGGGCCAACTGGTAAGCGCGAACGCCGTTCTTGTCGACGCTGCTTTTTATGTTTCCGAAAGTCCCGGACCTAATCCGCATCCCGCTCCCATAGCATATGATCCGGCAAACCACAGGTTCATGGTTATCTGGGAAAATGGTTCCAATGAAATCTTCGGCCAGATTGTTAACGCCGACGGAAGTCTCCACGGCGACAGCGTCCTTATTGCTTCCAGTGTATCAAACACATATGATGTTGCGTTTGACGACGAGAACCAAAACTACCTTGCGGTCTGGTCGCACAGCGAAGACGTCTACGGCCGTACAATCGACGCTTCGGGCGCGAGCTGGGGACAGACCATAACCGTATGCGAGGAGTCCAGCAATTATTCGCGGTATCCTGCAGTGGAGTTTGACTCGGTCAATAAGCGCTTCCTGGTGAGCTTTATCCTGGACGTCGAAGGACTGGGGCCGTTGATGGAGCCGTTCAAGATTGCCGCCGATTACCAGGTTTGCGGACAGTTCGTTGATTCCATTAACGGAGCGGTATTAAAAAACGACGGCGGCAGCCTGAGCACGCCCGGCCAGGAACTTTTTAAAATAAGCACCGCCAACCCTTATAACTACAGTCAGCCGGACATGGCGTTTGATGCCGCCCGGGAGAGGTTCCTGGTCGTATGGCATGATGAAGCCGCCGGTGATGAAGACCTGTTCGGACAGTTCGTCCAGGCGGGCGGTGCCCTTTGGGGCAACAATTTTGCGATCACCGACCGTTCCGAAAACCAGATGGGACGTGCCCTGGCCTTTAGCTCGAAGAGAGAGCTCTATCTGAGTCTCTGGTATGACGGCAGGAGCGGCCAGGATCATATCTTCGGACAGCTCCTGGATGCCGGCGGAAGTCCCTATGCCACTGACGGGGACACCAACTTCACCGTAGCCACTGGCGCCACCTACGGATCGCCCGCAGTCGCTTATAACCTCAAGGACAATAATTTCATGGCTGCTTTCGAGGACCTGGACGGTGATACTGTCCTTGACGTGATGGTGGCCCTCATTAACCTTCCTCCTTCGGAGCCCGAGCTCCTCTCGCCCGCTGACGGCGCCACCGGCCTTTCCATCCCCGTTACGCTGAAGTGGACGAAGAGCAAGGACTTCGAGGGACAGGGTGTCAACGAGGAGCTTTATCTTTGCGAGAACTCGGACTGGAGCGGTTGCACGCCCATCCAGATGAGCTCGGTCGACGCAGGTTCGGGCGACAAGGAATACGTGCGAAGCGCGGGCTGGGTTCTGGGCGTTCTTTCAGTGCTGTTTGCAGCCGGAGCGTTGCGCAGGAAGAAGAAGCTCCTGGCCTGCATCTTTGTGCTGGTTTTCGCCGCGGGCATGGTGATGGGCGCCTGCGGAGGCGGCGGCGGTGGAGGTGACGACGACAAGAAGAAAGACAACACCGTGGCCTACACTGCAGACGCGGAAGACCTTGACGCGGCAACAACCTACTTCTGGAAAGTGGTCTCCACAGACGGAGACGGCTTTATCTCCAGAAGCGATACCAGGAGCTTCACCACCGAGTAGGAGACAGTAGCACAGCATCGAAAAAGACAGGGCCCTGCTCCGGCAGGGCCCTGTTTACGTTAAGAGAGTTGTGCTCGAATGCTGAGACCCGCGGCTATCCCGGCGGCCAGCCCAGAAGCCGTTTGCCGAGAAGATGGACGTGGATATGGAAGACGTCCTGGCGGGCGTCTCGGTTGGTGTTGATGACCAGCCGGTAGCCGCTTTCGGACACTCCCTGCTCATTTGCAACCCGGCCGGCCACGTACAGCAGGTGACCCATGAGTTCCTTGTTCTCCGGCTTGATGTCGTTGACGCCGGCGATGTGCTCGCGGGGTATGATGAGAAGGTGCAGCGGGGCCTGCGGATTGATGTCCTTGAAGGCCATGCATTTCTCATCCTCGTATACCCTGTCGGAAGGGATGTCGCCTGCCAGTATTTTGCAAAAAAGGCAATCCTCAGCCATGTGTTTTCCTCCTTTTCGCCCGGGCGCTTCAGTCATACCTGCCTTATTCAAAAAACGAACGTATGCTATCATGGAGTTTGTCGGGGTTTCAAGCGAGCACCTGAAGAAGTCCCGTGAGCACGGACCAAACCACTCAGTTCATCGCCTCGATGATGTCTTTTACAAACTCCTCCTGGCTCCATTTCGAGCCGATGAGCGGATCAAGACCGGTCCTTACCACCACCAGGTCGCGGGAGGGAACTATGGTTGCAAGCTGGCCTCTCGCGCCCGAGGTCGTGAAGGTATCGTCGGGAATGCGCGGATCAATGCCGATAAGCCAGAACTGGGCGCCATAGCCTTTGTCGTCCTTGGCAGGCGCCGGCCGGGTGGTGTAATCCACCCATCCTTCGGGCAATATGCGTTCTCCGTTCCAGACCCCGTCTTGCAGATACAGCAAGGCGAACCGTGCCAGGTCGCGCGGAGTGGTATAGACCTGGCTGGAGAGGACATAGTTGCCGTAAGGGTCTGTCTCGGCATAAGTGTGGTGCATGCCGATCTTGTTGAACAGCTCCTTGTGGGGAAGCTTCCAGTACTTTTCCTTATTGCCCAGCACGTTTTTAATGGAGAGGACGAGCAGCAGGGTATCGAAGTTGGAGTACTTCCAGCGCGTGCCCGGCTCTGCTTTCAGCCTGCTGTCTACTATGGCTTTTGCGGTGTTGATGCCGCCCCAGTAGGCCTCGCGGGTGAGGGCGCCTTTGCTCGAAAGCCCGCTGCTCATGTGGAGCAGGTTCTCGATGGTGATCTTGCCGCGGGGCTCGTTCTTCCACTCGGGAATGGGAGCGCGCTGCTTGACGTCCAGCTTGCCCTCCCGCACCATGATGCCCACCATGGCGTTGGTTATGCTCTTGGCTGTAGACCAGGTCCGGTACTGGGTGTGCATGCCCCAGCCTTCGGCGTAGCGTTCGGCAATTATCCATCCCCTGTAGACAACCACAACCCCCAATGTCTTGTGCGGCTCGTACTTCTTGCCGGTAAAGGCATGCTCGATCGCTTTGTCGAGCTTCTGCCGGTCAACTCCGGCATAGACTCTACTGAGGTCCGTTTCCGGCAGAAGGTCTCCATCCGGCCAGGTGAGCTGTGCCGGGTCTACCCCTTGCTCGGGAATATCCGTTTGCGGAAGCATGTCAACGTCGTCCATTGTCGAGCCCGGCGGAAGAAGAGCACACCCGAACCCGTCATTAAAAACCGCCAGCCGCGGCGGCATGAAAGGGCTGTAGGGGACCCGCACCGACTTGGAGTCGTAATCCACCTGCGCATCCGGAACCAGGAAAACCGTGGGGTCTCCGCCTCTAAGCTCCTCCTTATTTATCTGTGACGGATCGCGGCCGGAAATAAAAACCCCCGAGCACATAAAGCCCGCCTTGTAGCCCGCGGCAACGTGGCCGGGGTCAAAAGATACAGCGGGCGCGGCAAAAGGGGCGGAGGAACAAACACACATAGCAGCGACAAAGACAGCTATAAGTCCGGTTCGGGAAAGCTTTCCGGAAAAAATCATGGGTTCTCCTTATTCTTTATGTCTACCAATGAAAAGATATAAAGCGGGAAGACGGAATCTCTTTTAATTTAACCGCAAGGTACTAATACGACTCTCCTCGTTCCCGAATTAATAACAAAGACATTAGAGTTAACCGGAAAAGAGGTTGTTTAAAAATAACAACCTCCGCAGGATTAAGTCAAGCTTATGCTCAACATCCGCCTCCCTGAGATGACGAGTTAGTAAAAGCCTTGCTGAGGAGCGAGTTTATTGATAGTCACTTTGTTATTGTGCCCGGCCGGTTTTGTTGATATTAATACAAGGGAACTTCACAAGAGGAGGCGGCCATGTCGTACGAAGACATTGTTTTTGAGAAGAGCGCGGGCAGGGCCATGATAACCATCAACCGGCCGGATAAGATGAACTCTTTCCGGGAGCATACCTTGACGGAGATGCACCAGGCTGTTGAAGACGCCGGCGGCGACAGCAGCGTGGGGGTGGTGGTCATCACCGGCGCAGGGGGCCGCGCCTTCTGCTCGGGCGGAGACGTGTCCGAGATGGGAGGATTGGACCGCGTCAGCGGACGCGATTTTCTGTATCGCTTCATGAGCTTTCTGCAATCATTGCGGCGCTGTCCCCACCCGGTGATAGCAGCGGTGGACGGCTATTGCCTTGGAGGAGGCAACGAGATCAACATGTGCTGCGACCTTACCCTGGCCACGGAGAAGTCCAGGTTCGGCCAGGTGGGGCCTACAGTCGGCAGCATACCGGTACTGGCCGGCACCCAGTACCTGCCCCGTTGCGTGGGAGACAAAAAGGCCAAGGAGATCGTCTTCCTCTGTCAACGCTACACCGCTTCCGAGGCCCGCGACATGGGATGGATCAACAAGGTGGTCCCGGACGACGGCCTCCCGGAAGAGTTGGAAGCCTGGTGTCAGAGGATACTCTCCATGAGCCCCCAGTCGCTGCGAATAGCCAAGCAGTCGCTGAACTTCGAGGCTGACCTGCTAACACCGTCATTCACCCACGGAATCGAGCTCCTCTCCATGACCTACGGCTCCGAAGAGCTCAAAGAAGGCATGAACGCGTTCCTGGAAAAAAGAAAGCCGGACTTCATGAAGTTCAGGAAGTAATATTTCAAGGAGCAATGCAGTGGACGAAAACAAAGACGTTGTAATCGAACCCCGCTCGTCGCGGGTCGACCCTTACATCCATGACCCGGTGGTGCTGATACCGCCTGAGCCGTTATTGGGGCTGGCTGCGCGAATGCACAAGGCGCGAAAAAACTGGGGGGTCTTCACTCCCGGCCGGGCGCATACCGTTTCCACCGGAAAAAGGAAGCTCTCGCTGGTGGGTCCTGCAATGGGCGCGCCCGCGGCTGTCTACGTCTTCGAGCGGCTGGTGGCCAACGGCGCGCAGCATTTCATCATGCTGGGTCTCGCCGGCTCGATCAGCCCGGAGGTAAAAATAGGCGATATCGTTGTCCCCGACGCCGCGCTTATCGAGGAAGGCACGTCTCCCCATTACAACCCGGAGTTGAAGGTGTCCCGTCCCTCCGACCAGGCGGTACTGTCGCTTCGCAAGGTCCTCGACAACTCGGGCAGGAGCTATCACCTGGGGCCGGTCTGGTCCATAGACGCGGTGTTCCGGGAGACCAGCGACAAGGTGCAAGCCTATGGAAAACAGGGCTACCTGGGAGTGGAGATGGAGGCCTCCGCACTCTTTACAGTGGCAGACTACAGGCGAGTGCACCTGGGCGTTATGCTGGTGATCTCCGACGAGCTGTTTGATCTCCGCTGGAGGCACGGCTTTACCAGGCCCAGGTTCTTAAACGCCTGCCGCCACGCCTGCCGCATGGCTGCCCGGGCCGCGCTCCTGCTTGCGGGTGACGAAGAGAGCGCCCAAGTGCCGCCTGAAGAAGAAAAAGAAGAAACAACCGAAAACCCCTGGGAGGATAGTGACTTCCCTTTACAGGACGAAAGCGGAGACCCCGGAGATGACAAATGGACCTGAGCGACCTGGAGTACCTGGATTGCGAGACCTGCGGCACCGTTGGCCTGGTCCGCATGGACCACGAGTCGGAAAACCGGTTCAGCCTTGATTTTATAGAAGAGTTAAACCACGCCCTGAGCCGGGCGGAAAAGGACGGCTCCATCCGCGGACTGGTTTTTACCGGCGCGCACGAAAAGTATTTCTCCAACGGCCTGGACTTGACCTGGCTTGTTAAGCAGGAGCGCTCCGCGTGGGAGGGCTTTCTCCTAAGCTGGGAGGCCCTTCTCCATCGCCTGTTCGTGTTCCCCAAGCCGGTGGTCGCGGCAATGAACGGCCACTCCTTTGCCGGCGGTCTGTTCTTCGCCCTTACCGCGGACTGGAGGGTGATGAGAGAGGACCGGGGATGGCTGTGCATTCCCGAGATAGACCTCGGTCTCGACCTGCCGCCAGGAAACGTGGCCCTTATCGCCCATGTTATTGGCTCGCGCAACGCCGAGCACTACTCGCTTACCGGAAAGCGCATCCCTCCTGAAGAGGCGTTTCGCATCGGCATGGCAGATGAGCTTGCCCCCAAAAACGAGGTAGTGACCCGCGCCCTGGAAAAGGCAAAGGAGCTTGCCAATAAAAACCCCGACCAGTACCGGCGACACAAAATAAATTTACGCGCTGCTGCCGCCCGAGCATTAAAAGAAGAAGACCCGCCTTACATCCGGGACCTGTTACAAAAAGGCATGTTTAATACAGGCCCCGGTTGAGCTCCCGCTTTCTACTGAAGCACGACAGTAAAGGCCGCGGTGGCGCTCTTGGCATCTCCGGTTTTGCTGAACCTCCATTTCTTGATGGCTTCCCTGATGCATTTTTCCAGGCCTTTGTCAGCAAGACCGCTCGAGACTACTGTGACCTTTTTGACCTTGCCATCCGGCCCGATTTCGATCTTGATCTTTATCCTGCCGGAAGGGGCAAAGCCCGCTTTGCCCGCATTTATCCGGCATTTGTCAATATCAGACCTTTCTTTTTCAAACAGCCTCACAAGTTCTCTTCTTTCGATACCCCCCGAGGTCTTTATATCTTCAAGCTTAATTTGAGGAGCAGTCACCCTCGGTTTCACCTCTTTCTCCATCGCCGGGGACGGCATGAGAGAAGGAGCGCGATAGTAATGACTAACATTACCTCCCCTTCCCACTGCTGAATCTCCCACTCCCTGCGGCAGCGGCAGTGGCTGCTTTACTGTTACGGCCTTGCCGTCTTTGAGCCTCACCTTCGAGTCAATGGCCACGAACGAGGTATAGGCGGTAAGCAGATTATATTTAAGACCTAGCCGGGTGACCTCCTTGACCCGCACGTCGTGGCGGTCCAGGTTGTTGTAATCGTCCAGTATTTGAATGCGCTTTCTGGCCCATAAATACCGGAGCGCAGAGTTGCTCTTCCGCGGCCTGAAATCAGAGACGTCAAACCTCTGCCTGTAGTCGCCCTTTCCGCTCATGCCCTTTACAGTTATCTTCCCCACCGGCCGGCCTCTCCACTTGCCGAACACCGTCACCGGCCGCTCCGCCAGTACGTCAGGAACCGACGGAGGCTCCACCTCGTACACGTCAAACCTTCCGAAGTCGACCTCGATATTGGTCAGCACCGGCGACCGGATGATCTTCCTGAACCGCGCCGCCTTTGCCGGGGCTTCGCCGGGACCGGTTATAACAAAAGGCTCTCCAGCACCCACGCGGGCCATTCCTTCGATGAGGTGCCGGTTGACGCCCGAGCCGATGCCAAAGGTAAACATGTTGGACTTGCCCAGGTTGTTGCGGATGAGATCAAAGGTCTTTTTTCCCACGCTTACGTACCCGTCGGTTACGATGACCACGGTGCGGGAGACGCCTTCTACTCCGGGCAGGGCAAGCGCCCGCTCGAGCGCGGGCAAAAGCTCGGTTCCTCCGCCTCCGTGCTGTCTGTCAATAAACTGGGTTGCTTTCTCAATGTTCTCTTTGGACGCAGGAACCGACTCGTCCGACATGATCTTGGAGCCGCCTGCAAAAAGGAGCACGTTGAAACTGTCGATCGGCCGCAGGTTCCCGATAAGGTCCTTCATGAGCTTCTTGGAAGTATCCAGGGGAAAGCCGCGCATGGAACCGGAAACGTCCACTATGAAGACGTATTCCCGCGGCGGGACATGCTCCGGTTCCACCCTTTCCGGCGGCTGGACTGTAAGGAGGAAGAAGTTCTCTTCCTCTCCTTCATAAAGCAGAAGCCCGGACTGTATCTCGCCTCCGGCAAGACGGTACTTGAGGATGAAGTCGCGGTTGCCGCCCGCTTTCTCTGCGGGATCGAGCTTTATATCGGCCAGTGACTTGCCCTCGTACTCGGCGTTTGTCTTGTGGGTGGGGCAGGACAACTTTTGTATGGGCATTCCCGCGCTGATGCTGACGTTGATGTCGAAATCATAGGGCGCTTTCTCTCCCTCGTGGAGGTAGGGGTTTTCAACCCAGTGCTCGGAAGCAGGGGCCTCGTCTTTTGACAGGTTCGAGTAGCGGGGACCCACTACCGTGGGGTAGATGAACTCATAGATGCTGTCGACGGGTTCGAGTAGCTCGGTGTACTTCAATTCGACCTTGATTACGTCGCCGGGAAGGATGTTGGCCACGCTCATCCGGAAGACATTAGGTCTCTCCTGCTCGAGCAGAGACGCGCTCTTGCCCTCTTTCTTGGCCTTCTCATACTCCTGCCGGGCTTTCTCCCGCTCCTTTATCCTGGCCTCAATGGTCCGCTCGCCAATGGTCATCTTCATGCCGTAGACCGCGGCCCGGGTGGACGCAGGGAACACGTAGACCGCCTCGATTGGCTTTTTGCCGTCGTTTTTGTAAACCTGAGTCACGGTAACGTCAGCGATGACGCTGGCTATGTCCACGTCCGCGGATGTGGACTCGAGCGCGAACTGATCAACCTCCGCGTCCTCGCTGGTCACCAGAAAGTAAGGAGACAAGGTCTTCTCAGCCTTGTCACCCGGGTCCACCGATTGAGCCAGGCCCGTGCCGGTGCAGAGAATTATCGACAGTGCCGCGGCTAATACAAACGCAGGTTTTGCATTTTTCATCTTCGACTCCTTTTGAATATCCGCTGTTTTCATTGCATTAGTGGAATTAACGCTTCAGACCGCGAAAGGTTTCCCTGTTTGTATCGCCAAGACAATGATCCGGAAGCAGTATACATGATTTCTGCTTGCAAATATACCACCAAACGAACGCGCCCTCAGCGGATGGGCGTGCGACATATTTGCTGGCTGTTGCGCCGACCTGCCTTTCTGGATGCTGTTCTGA
>CAYQTK010000164.1:0-10134 GCA_964420375.1 uncultured bacterium | reverse complement strand
GTAGAGGAGCAAGCCCGAAAAAAGAAGACCCCGCAAAGGCGCGCACCGTCTTGATAAGCGCCTGAATTGTCGTTTTAGAGGGCCGTTTTGGTATGCCTTTCCTGTGCGAAAAAAGAGGTTCTTCAGAGTTGAAGTCGCGGCCCGGGCCGCCTGACGTTTCCGTTTCCGCTCCTCGCGGGCTGCTTCCAGCTTGCGGTCGCGCTCCGCCAATATCTCTTCGTCCCGGCCTGCCGGCTTGCCCGCCGGGTCAGGCCCGCGTTGGAAAGGACGCGGTAGACGGTTAGAGGGGAAGCATAGGCCACGTCTGCGTCGATCATCATGAAGGCCGGGCGAGGGCAGCCTTCAAGGGGATGGTCGCTGTGGAAATCGACGATCGCCTTTTTCTCGCGGCCTTCAAGCCAGAAATCACGGGGGATTTTTCCGTTTTGTTCGTTGGCTATTCCGTAACGCTTCTTCCATTCGTAGAACTTGGAGTTCGAAACCTCGAGCCAGTTAATCCCACCTTATTCATAGTACCCCGTAAGATTTAAGGCAATCCTCTCCAAAACGGCATTTCAGATTATTTTGGACAGCAGTGAGTTTCATATTGTTTTTTCGCCGGTCTTCTTTATAATTCATAAGTAAAATGGAAAAATCTCAAACTCAAAATATTTTGGGAGGGATGGAGCTGTTTTCTTTAATAGAGGGCATACCTGTGGGGATGGCCCTGCTTGACCGGAATCTCAAGGTGGTTGCCATGAACGGGGCGCTGGAGGCGCTTACCGGTTTAAGCTTTGAGGATGCCCGCTTTCTTTCCATTCATCAGGTGCTTCGCGACAATCTCTGCGTAAAGGAATGCCCCGCGGCCCGCGCCCTCCATACCGGCAATAAGGCTCAGGAGCAAGGAGATATTATAAACCGGGGTCGGGAGAAGTTGCCCGTTTATATAACCGCAACGCCGCTTAGAAACGTTGTTGGGGTAATAATAGGAGTGACCCAGACCGTGGAGGACATCTCCTTTAAGGAAGAAAAAAGCTGGAAGATACCTTCATCCACCGAGTACGGGGAGCTGGTTGGCCATAGCCCGGCCATGCAGAAGATCTACGAGGTGCTGCCGGTGATCGCTTACACTGACTCTTCCGTGCTCACTACCGGTGAGACGGGCACCGGCAAGGACCTGCTTGCCGCGGTCATCCACCGGATGTCCTCGCGCTCTCGAGGCCCTTTTATAAAGGTCAACTGCGGTGCGTTGCCTGAGAACCTGTTGGAGTCCGAGCTTTTCGGACACGTGAAGGGCGCCTTCACCGGCGCGGTCCGCGACAAGCCGGGCAGGTTCCAACTCGCTGAGAACGGGACCATCTACCTCACCGAGATCGGGGACCTCCAGCTTTCACTCCAGGTGAAGCTTCTCTCCTTCCTGGACGACAGGGAGATCATACCGGTTGGTGGCACCAGGAGCATAAAGACCGACGTCCGGATCATAGCCGCGACCAACCGTGACCTGGAAGCCATGGTGCGACAAGGCACTTTCCGGGAGGACCTCTTGTATCGGCTCAAGGTGGTCAGGATAGACCTTCCTCCGTTGCGCGAGCGGGGTGATGACATGCGGCTTTTGATCGAACATTTCCTGAACAGGGGTGCCGAGCAACTCGGCAAGGAGATAGAGGGTTTTTCAGGTGAGGCGCTCTCGATGCTCATGTCATATCCATACCCGGGCAATGTTCGCGAGCTCAGGAACATAGTCGAGTACGCGGTCAGTATCTGTCCTTCCGGCGAGATAAAACCGGAACACCTTCCCGAGTACCTTTTCAGTTACCAGGGGGATGAGTCGGAGCGTGAAGTTGTGGTGCCAAGAGGGAAGACAGGTGAAAGCCCTCTTGCAAAAGAGGCAGCACAAAGTGGTTTGGACTGGGACCGGATGGAACGCCGGATGATTGCTGAAGCTCTTTTGCAAACCCACGGCAATCGTTCGCAAGCGGCGGAGCTTTTGGGGTGGGGCAGGTCCACCTTGTGGAGAAAGATGAAAAAGCACGGTCTTTGATGAAGATTCTTATTACCATCTGGCATAAGGACATAGCTCCACGGTTTGACTTGGCTTCCGAGGTTCTCATGGCCGAGACTGACGGCGAAACCGGTGAAATCAAAAGCAAAAAGACCATGGTGTTGCCGTCCACCTCGGCAGAGGAGCTCTGCCGGTTCATACTTTCCGAGGGGGTCGAAACGGTGGTTTGCGGGGGCATCGAGAACGAGTACTACCGGTTTCTGGTGTGGAAGCACGTGAAAGTGGTTGATTCGGTGATAGGACCCTATGCCGAAGCTCTGGAGCGCGCCGCCAAGGGCGCCTTGAAAGAGGGAGCCGTACTGGAGGAAAGAAGGGAAGAAGCATGAAAGAAGATTCCGTAAAGGTGCTCCTGGCAGACGATGAGGAGGAATTCATAAATACGCTGGCGGAAAGGTTGTCCCTGCGGGGGCTGGAGGTCAGCACCGCCCTTGAGGGGGAGGAAGCGCTTTCCCTGCTCTCGGAATCGGAGTTCGACGTGGCGGTCATAGATTTCATGATGCCGGGAATCAGCGGGACCGAGGTTTTAAAGAAAGCGAAATCCGTACAGCCTGGCCTGGAGGTCATCATACTTACCGGCAAGGGCTCCACCCGAGAAGGTATTGAAGGCATGCAGTACGGTGCTTTTGATTATTTAATGAAGCCGGTAGACATCGAGACATTGGTTGATCGCATCCGTTCGGCCGCGGAATTGAAAAGAAATGAAACATAATGACATTGTCGGTTTTGTATCAATTCGTTTCAAAGCATTTCATATTTGAAGTTGTTTCTTTGCTGCGATTTGTAAGTTTCTGTTTTATGAGCACATTAAAGTCGGCATCAAAATTGAATAGAAAACAGACAAAAAAACCGAATCGCAAGGGAGGAAAACATGTTGAAGCTAAAAGAAAAAATAGAAAAATGGATGTCGGCCGCAGCTTTTGCCGAAGCCAACCAGGCCGGTTGGGCGCGGGAGATGGCGGGATATCCTGCTGAGCCGGAAAAATCCGTGACCCTGGACGACCTGACCACAGCCATAGCGTTTGCCGAGTGCGGCGAACTCGACACTGCCAGGGAGTATATGAAAGTAAAAAGTTCCCCTGAGCCTTCCCTTGATCTGAACGCTCTTGGTGTAAAGGTCTGGTTCGGGACGGTGGCCTTAAACAACATGGAGTGCAAAAGCGCCTAAAAGGGGGAGTTCTTCATGGGGGGGAAAGTTCTGCTGGTGGGCCATGATACTCCACAGATGGAACTGATCCGTTCCCGTCTCCATGATGATTTCGAGGTGCTTACAGCGGACTGCCCTGCTGATGCACTTGCCGAAACCGGCAGTTCGGATATAGATGTGATGGTCCTCAATATGCAGGACCTGTCATCCGAAGGGATAGGACTTCTGCGCAGGCTCAAGGAAATGCGTTCTCCTGTCGAGGTAATAACTCTCAGTATCCCTTCGGCCTTGCGGTTCTCTATAGAAAGCATGAAGTTGGGAGCTTTCGACGATCTGACCATGCCATTCGATCTTGACGAACTCGTCCGCAGGATCAGAAAAGCTTTCCAAAAGGCCGGCTCAAAAAAGAAGCGGATCTCCTTGCGCAGTCGTCTGGAAGACCTTGCGGTGTCTGTAGCTTTTTCCGAAGCCGGGTCATTTGACAAATGTGCGGAGATTCCTCAAAATTCAGTAAAATCCGGCCACCTTCCGCAAGGGGGGCATAAACAAGGAGGTAGTAAAAATGGCCGACAACTTTAAAGTGTTGCTGGTGGACGACGAGGAGGAGTTCGTCAAGGCATTGGCCGAGCGTCTCAAGATGCGGGACCTCCAATCGGACCTGGTTTACGACGGCGAGCAGGCGCTTGATTTCGTGGAAAAGAAAGAACCTGACGTGATGGTTCTGGACCTGAAGATGCCGGGCATTGACGGCATCGAAGTCTTAAAGCAGGTCAAGAAGGCCTATCCGGGCATCCAGGTGATCATCCTCACCGGCCACGGCACGGAAAAGGACGAGGAGCGCGCCCGTGGCCTGGGAGCTTTTGATTACCTGGAGAAGCCGGTCAACATCGACACCCTGGTGGACAGGATGAAAAAGGCCTACCGCCGGAGGATCGAGGACAGCGCGGTTGCCGCCACCTATGCAGAAGCCGGTGATTATAAGACGGCCAAGAAGATCATGGACGAAGATGAGTAACCCCTCCGGATAACCCACGGTTGGGGGGCCGCCGTAAAATGAGCGCACAAAACAGGCAGTCTGAAAGAAAAGCCAGGTACAGAAAGCTGTGGTTCTGGGTGGTAGTGGTGACTATCCTGGTGGCGGTTACTCCCCTGGTGCTCCTTACCTTTGTCAACTATTTCCAGTATCAGCGCGCTCTAAAGCACGAGGTCAATAACCGGGTGGACAGGATAACATCGCTGACCAAGCGGTCCATCGAGTTCTTCCTGGAAGAGCGGCGTTCGGCCCTTATCTTCATCACCAAGGAACGAACCTACGATGAGCTCTCGGACCCGGAAAAGCTCTCTGATGTGTACTCCAACTTGAAGGAGATTTTGGGCGGAATCGTTGATCTTGGTTTCATTGACTCGGAAGGAAAGCAACTCGCTTACGTCGGGCCCTATGACCTCACCGGCAAGGACTACTCGTACCAGGACTGGTTCCATGAAGTAAAGTTGCGCGGACATTACGTGAGCGACGTTTTCATGGGTTACCGGGACTTTCCCCATTTCGTTATAGCAGTGGCTGGTGAAGGCAGGCAGGGCAAGTCTTACGTGCTTCGCTGCACCATAGACTCGGGGACACTCGAGCAGCAGATAAGGCCTTTGAACCTGAGCCCGCCCTCCGAGGTGTTCATCATTAACAACAAGGGCATTCTCCAGACACCCTCCGCTGATTACGGCAATCTTCTGGAAAAGGCCAACCTGCAAGTGCCTCCTTACTCGGACACCTGGGAGGTCATCGAGAGCAGGGACGATAATGGCCATCACCTCATGAAGGGATACGCGTACATTGATCACTCTCCTTTTATCCTGGTGATAATAAAACACCTGCCAAGTTCCATGGAAAGCTGGTTCGCGTTGCGTAAAAGCCTGTGGGCCATACTGATAACCAGCGCAGTGGTTATAGTTCTCATCACCATGGGATCGTCGTACTTCATGGTGTCCAGAATCCGCGCGGCGGACCGGCAAAGGGCCCAGGTATTGCACAAGGTGGAGTACACCAACAAGATGGCTTCAATAGGAAGGCTGTCCGCGGGAGTGGCCCACGAGATCAACAACCCCCTGGCCATAATCAACGAGAAAGCCGGGATGATGAAGGACCTGCTGGCGCTCTGTGACGATTTCCCGCAAAAACAGAAAAGCCTCGAACTGGTAAACTCCATACTGGTGTCGGTGGAACGCTGTGTAAAAATAACCCAGAGGCTTTTGGGGTTTGCAAAACACATTGACGTCAGGGTGGAAAAGATAGACCTGGAACAACTCGTCAAAGAGGTCATCAGCTTTCTGGAGTATGAGGCCCGCTACAAGAACATCGACCTGGAGATGGAGACGGACGACGAGGTCCCGGTGGTGGAAAGCGACAGGGGCCAACTCCAGCAGGTGCTTTTGAACATCATCAACAACTCTTTGCACGCTCTGTCCGAAGCGAACAAGGAAGGCAAGGTAAGAATCCATATCGGTTCCAAAAACAACAACCGTGTAGCCATAACCATATCCGACGACGGGCCGGGCATTCCCCCCGAACATCTGAAACACATATTCGAGCCTTTTTACACCACCAGGGACCAGGGCACCGGCTTAGGTCTCTCTATAACTTACGGGATCATCAATAAGCTGGGAGGCGACATTGACGTGGACAGCAAAGTCGGAAAGGGAACAAGCTTCATCGTGATTTTGCCCTTGGGCGTTAACCATTGACAAAGCGAGGAATAACATGGGCTTTCATGTACTACTGGTGGAAGATGAACTTGATTTTGCGAACACCCTTGCTGAAAGATTGGCTCTACGGGACATTCAGGCCGACGTGGTCGACGGCGCCAATGACGCGGTCGACAAGGCGAAAAGCAACGAGTACGACGTTGTGCTGCTGGACCTGGTACTTTGGCATGCACGGGGCTTTGACGTGCTGAAGGAGATAAAGAAGCACCGGCCGGAGGTACCGGTAATACTGCTGTCCGGCAGAGGGTCGGAAAAGGACTTCGAGGAAGGCATGCAGAAAGGGGCCTACGATTATCTCATCAAGCCGGTGCAGATAGAAGAGCTTATCGAAAAGATGAACCAGGCGGCAGGATCAAAAAAGCAATAAGGCAAGGATGATGTCGGAAAAAGATAACAGGCAGTACAACGCGGAGTTGCGGTTCTTCGGAAAAATAGTTGCCGCGGCCACCCACGAGATAAACAACGTGTTCTCCATAGTAAACGAGAACACCGGCCTGCTTGCGGACCTGCTTGCCGCAGGCGGAAAAAAAGGCGTTCCGCAGAAAAAGGTGAACAGCATCAACGAAAGCATATATAAACATATAGAGCGGGGAAAGGGCATAATAAGTCATCTCAATAAGTTCTCCCATAGCGTGGACCAGGAGACATCAAGGGTCGAGCTTGAAGAAGTAGTGCACAACATCATAGAGCTCTCCGCAAGATACGCCAGACAGAAGAAAGCATCCTTCATCCCTCAATTTCCCGACGGAAAGATATCCCTGGATATCGACGCCTTCCGGCTGCGGATGGCAATTTTCACCTCGTTTTCGGCATATCTGGACGGCGCCGGGTCAGACTATGAAGTTACCATCAAGTCCGGAAAGGAAAACGGCTCCGTGGTCCTGTCATTGTCCGGACCGCGGATAGAGAATCAGGAAGATAAAAAGGAGAGCATGGCTGAGGTAATGGGACAGTTGGGAGGGAGATTTACATTCGATGCCCCGGCGGGGAAAATAAAGCTGGTACTTCCGGCGCATGACCAGCCCTCCTCTACTGAATAGATCACTCTAACTTCAAAACATGCAGGAGCGATTTCATGGAAACAATATGTGTCCTCGATTTGATGATCCCCATCCATGATTATCCATGGATTTACGAATGGCAAAGTCTGAAGGAAGCCATAAAAAAGATGTCCGAGTGGCAGATCGAATGCGGAGGCAGAAAATCCCTTCCCCGCATTGTGCTGGTCTTCAACAAGCGAGATAAGCTCACTGGAGTTGTAAGAAGAAGGGACATACTTCGGGGGCTCGAGCCCAGCATACTGGAAGAAAAGCCCTTGCGGGAGAGAAAGAGGATATTCGACTTCCGGGTAGGCGCGGACGTTCCCGACATAAGCAAGGACAAGTGGTTGAAGGGACTGCTGGAACGTTCCCAGCTCTCCTATGAGCAATTGGTTCACGGCATTCAAGAGAGGTCAAGCCGGGAGGTTCGAGACGTCATGCTACCCGCCAACGTGACCATTGAGGCGGACAAGCATTTCTTAAAGGCGGTCTACGAGATGGTGGACAACAACCTGAGCCTTCTGCCGGTAATAAAGCAAGGCGAGGTTATCGGGGTACTCCGTTCCGTCGAGGTATTTCAGGAAATAGCACATATACTCCTCGACCCCCCGACGTGAAAAAGTGAAGCCGGGACTCGCGACAAGTAAAGGAGTAGAGCAGATGAAAATAAGGGTGTTGATAGTGGACGACGAGGAAGAGTTTGTAAAGCCCTTAAAGGAAAGGCTCGAGCTGCGTGAAATGGACGTAAGCACCGCCACCAGCGGCGAAGAGGCCCTGGAAAAGATAAAACAGCTAAACTACGACGTCATCATCCTGGACATTGTCATGCCGGGAATGGACGGCATCGACGCTCTCGAGATGATAAAGAGGGACAAGCCGCTGACCGAGGTCATCATGCTGACGGGACACGCAACAGTCGAGTCAGCCATCGAGGGAATGAAGCAGGGCGCTTTCGATTACCTCATGAAACCCACCAAGACGGACGACCTTATCGGCAAGGTCACCAGGGCTTACTCCAGAAAGGCAGAGCAGGAAGAGAGAATAAGACAGGCAAAGATCGATGAGTTCCGGTCCTCGCCATGGTCTGCCCTGAAAGATAAAGACGGGGACAAGTAACGTCGGCGGTTGCCAGATGCAAAGTAAACCTGAGGTGAAGTACGTTTGTTCGGAGAGGAGAAATAATGAGCGGCAGTAATGATAAGGAAGCTGGTGCTGGAAGTGTCTTCTCCAGCAATATTTTCTGGTTGGGCGTAGGAGTCGGGGCCTTTATAGTCATAGCCTTTATTGTTCCCACTCCACAGAGCCTTGTCGATCTTATGGAAAAAAACAACTATGCCCAGCAGATGATGGAATGGGGCATAGCCAAAAACGTGCAGGAGGCCGCGGATAAAACCATGATTGTCCTCGGCATCATACCCATGGCCATTATTTTCTTCGCCACCGAAGCAATACCAATAGGACTCACCGGCGTGCTCATGCCCATCCTGGCTTACTTCTTTAAACTCCTTCCCACCGAAAGGATAGGAAAAACCTTTGCCGGCGACGCCCCCCTGTTCCTGCTCGGTGTCCTCGCCATGGGGGTGGTGGTGGTCGAGGTAGGCTTTCATAAAAGACTGGCTACGTGGATACTAGGCTGGACCAAAGGCTTTTTAATGCCCGTGTTCGTGCTCTGCGTGGGAATGGCGGTCATCGGCTCGTTTATCTCCGCACACGCCATGTGCGCTTTCATGACGCCCGTCATAATGGCCGTCTACTTCGGGACCGTGGCATCGAAAAGCCCGGTGGAAGAAGTCAAGCACGATCCCCATCTCGCCAAGTTCCTGCTCTTCTCGCTTTGCTTCTCCTTGAACGTCGGGGGCGTGGGATCGCCCGCCGCGGGCGGCAGGAACGTCATCATGATGGGGTTCTGGGAAAACTACAACGTGCCCATGGACTTCTTCACCTGGATGAAGTACGGCCTGCCCATGGTGCCCATACTGGCGGTGCTCGTAGCCGTCTACATGCTGGTCTTCTTCTCCAGAAAAATCAAAAACAAGGACCTGACCCCCGGACTCAAGGCCATGAAAGAAGAAACCAAGAGCATGGGAAAAATGAAGTACCCCGAGTACGTAACACTGTTCATGCTTCTGACTATACTGGTCCTCTGGATCGTCGGCTCACATGATCTCGGACTGGGAGGACCCGCATTGCTCGCCCTGGTCGTGCCCGTCGTCTTCGGAATCTCCGAGTGGAGAAAAATTTTAAAGAGCATATCATGGGACGCCTGGTTCATGTACTGCGGGGCCCTCACCCTGGGAGCCCTACTTAAAGAGTCGGGAGCAGCTCTATGGCTCGCCAATAATTTCCTGAGCGGATTCGAGTACGCCGGCATCCAAGAGGGACTCCCCATGTGGATAGGACTATCCACTTTCTCCGGACTCATGACCAACTTCATGTCAGACGCCGCAACCACCGCACTGCTAGGCC
The DNA here is from genome assembly GCA_964420375.1 of uncultured bacterium. Taxonomy (GTDB): domain Bacteria; phylum RBG-13-61-14; class RBG-13-61-14; order RBG-13-61-14; family DATKZS01; genus CAYQTK01. Next base: position 686 of record CAYQTK010000164.1, on the reverse strand, counting down.
CTATCGTGCTACCGGTAGGAATCATGTCCGGCAATGCCGCCGAACCGTGGGCCTCCGGTTTCGCAGTGGCATTCGCCACCTCGTTCGCCCACTTCCTGGTGGTGGGAACTCCCAACAATGCCATAGTCTACGGACTGGGAACATATCCCGATACCGGCAGGAGAGCGCTTGCGCCTATTGACTTCGTAAAGTACGGACTGCTCTTGTGGCTCTTGTGCCTCGTGGCGGTATGGTTTATAGGCTTTATGGGAACCTTCCAGATCGTCGGATTCCCGGAAGGAATCCTCGAAACCTCTACTCAAGCACTCCAGTCAGGAATAAAATAAAAACCGTCTTCGAGAAAAGCACGCGTCCCCAGGATGTCAGTCCCCGGCAATGGAGTGTCGCCTCCCGCAGGGGGAAGCGACAGCATGGGTTCAGGGACTCGAGCACAAGAGCAAGGGAACTCGCTCCGTGCACCTTTAACCACGGCTGTCATTCCTCTGGGAGGACTGGAATAACACTCATGATAAAAAGCTTGCATAAGTGTTATTCTCCCGCAGATTTTCGTGAGGAGCCTGTTTTTTGATGCCCTCGTAAAAAATCGAAACAAGCCTGATGCTCATCTAAAAAGTCCGAAATCAGCCTTTTCAGGCCTCGTAACTAGTGCTTTGACCGCGTCTTTGTGTCGGGTCGCAGGTCAAATC
>CAYQTK010000163.1:8094-10184 GCA_964420375.1 uncultured bacterium | reverse complement strand
GAGACCGCGATTTAAAGGTGTTGGTGTATACAAATAAAGACAGCAATAAGTTCTTTTTTTTCAGCAAGTTGTACTGGTAATGCCAGCCCGTTCATAGTAAACTCAGGCCAGGTTGCCCGTGCCATGCCGTCGCTTCCCCCTGGGGTGGCGGGAGGTGGCTGAAAATGAACCAACCTCCTGATATTTCGGCACTAATTCTTCTGTATCGCACCAAACCACCCACAGATTCTTGGGAGGCCCCTATTTTTAAAAGGGCGTTCCCTTCATGACCAGGTACAGTTTGATCCAAGTTGATTGACTTCTAAACAGGAATATACCATATTCAAAGTATGAAGAATTTATTCCCGCTTATATTCGTACTTCTGCTCTTTATGAGCTTGTCTTCACCTGGATCGCAGGCCCCAAAGCCGCTGAGCGATGCGCAGAGAAAGTCCATACGAGAGACGGCCGTCCTCTATTTTAAAGGGAGGGCGGAGCTGAGCGGCAGAATGTGGCCAAACTCCGGTATTGAAAAGTTGCGAAGAGTTATGTGGTTTCCTCCAGGTTATGACGTTGACGAGTTCTTCAAAAGAGTTACCGGCAATTTTCTTCTTATGTACATGGGATTGGATGGATATTCTCTAAAACCCGAGGAAATCCGTCTAGTGGGCGAATGCAGTCCGCCCTGTTCCGGAAAATATGTTTTCCTGGTCCCTGCCAGTAGAGACCGTTATAGAATCCGGGACCTGACAATGAAAAAGCAGGACGGGAAATACAAGGTAGCTTTGGAAAAGGAAGAATGGCCCATTCTGCAACTGAGTTTTAAGTTAGATTTTAATAGAAGATATTCTTATGAAGAAGAAAGAATACAGGAATTTCATTATTGGCATTCCCTCGAAGGGGAAGAGCTTGAAAAGGCTTTTACCAATGCTCTCGTCGAGAGCCGTGACCGTATCAGGGCTTACGAATACGCCCGGCAACACGATCTTAATATATTTGTCGGAGCCGACGACATCAAGGATTTAAAGAAAGACCTGCCGGAGTTAGAAAAGCTCAGTGCAATTGAGTATCAGGAGAGGGAACTGGAAAGACTCTCCCGGGTTCTCGAGTCTTATGAAATAGACCAGGACGAGATAGATGCTTACATGAACGATATGTTAATCCACGACGCCGCATATGAGGGAGACACGGAAAAAGCGAGAAAGCTTCTCGACAAAAAACCCGAGTTGATCCACGCAAGAAATGATAGCCATTATACTCCCTTGCACTGGGCTTGCGGTTTCGGGCACAAGGAGACTGCAAAGCTTTTAATAAACCGTAACGCCGACGTTAACGCTAGGGATGATAGAGGCTTTACGCCCCTGCACGACGCGGTTAGCCAGATTCTCTTGGTGTTGTTTTATCGTCATGGTAAGCCCGCGACGCCGGAGTTAATTGAACTTCTCTTATCAAATGGGGCGGACATTAATGCTGCAAACAAGTCCGGCAAAACGCCTTTGCACTTTGCGGCGGCAAAAGGCGATAAAGACATGGTAAAGCTTTTTCTTGAAAATGGCGCCCGCCTTGATGCCGGTAAATCGAAAGACACTCCATTACACATAGCAGCCAAGCACGGTCACAAGGAGATCGTGGAAATTTTTTTGAAAAACGGCGCTGACGTTGATTTGAGAGGATACGATCGCAATGTCATATCCGCACCGGAGGAGCGTCAAGACGAGCACGGCAATATTTATAAAGTCTATCCGAAGCGTCGACCTACACCTCTTTTCGAGGCCGTCAAGGCGGGCCATGTGGATGTTGCCAGGTTGCTTCTTGGAAAGGGGGCCGACGTTAACGCAAGGGCAAAAGGAGAGGCCGGGGGCCGTACGCCCCTGTTTCATGCTGTAAAAAACAAGGACATGGTCCGCCTTCTGCTCGATCACGGCGCTGTGGTGAACGTAAAGTATAAAGATTTCAGTGAATGGAATACTCCGCTTTACCAAGCGGTTTGCGTACATTCCCGGGAATCGGTCGAGATGTTATTAGAAGCGGGGGCCGAAGTCAATGTTGATGGCCTTGACATTCTGGGCAGAGCTGTTTTGGGTTGTTATCCGGAAATTGCAGGATTGCTT
>CAYQTK010000163.1:0-7994 GCA_964420375.1 uncultured bacterium | reverse complement strand
TTATAAAGATACGCCCCTTCATTACGCAGCTTTAAAGGGACATCAAGACATTGCCCGGTTGCTTATAGATAAAGGAGCGAAATTAAACGCCAGGAATGAGGATTATGAGACCCCCCTGCACCTGGCCGCGAGGGAAGGACACAAAGACATGGTCGAGAGGCTATTGATGGAAGGGGCATTAATTGACGTTAAAGACAAGCACGATAAAACACCTGAGATGCTGGCCCGCGAAAACGACAAGGAAGAGGTGGCTCGTCTCATCGACTGGTACGGTGAAAATGTCTCGCTTATGGAAGTATCCTCCTCGCAAGAGCAAGCGACTCCGAAGGGGCATGACAGAGGCGCAGGTTTGGCGATATGGACGTTTATCGCCCTGTCCGCAGCGCTCCTGTTTGTGGACTTAATTGTCGTATTAATCCTTTTAAAAAAAAGAGGTTCGGCAGCCGCAGCCAAGGGCGGGGCCGTTGCCGTACTTTTTACAGCGGCCTTTTTGGGCGCCATGGGATACGTGCTTCGCGAACAGTGTAAGACGTTTGCTGCGGAGTCCACAAAGCTTCGCAAGCTTATCGCCGAGGCCCGGCGGGACCCTGCCGAAATACACAGAGATATCCGTGAGAAAAAGAGGATACTGGCAAAGGCCAGGCGGGAGATGATTACCGGAGTCAAGGTCCCTCATTCCCTGGACATGGATGCGTATATAAAGGACCTGGAGTCTTTAGGAGAGCATGTCATCAATCATGTCGATGTTACTGCAAAGGAAGTTGAGACAATTGAGAAAGACTCGGGGATAAGGGCCACTAGGCTAAAAGTTCGAATAACGATTACACCGGAGCGTAAAACAGAGAATAATGAATGGTACGGCCCCGGCAGTGTTTATCTTAAAGAGGAGGTTGTAATAAGTAAATTTAAGCCGGAGTTTACAAAATACCTGGACGAATGGAAAGTAACTGATGTGGATGGGGAAAGTGCAATCCTTTCCGTCTTGGTATACGAGTTTCCAGAAACTTTGACCGATCCCGATTGCCAAACTTTGACTTCAGACTGCCGTGTATTGCATACCGATGTCTGGCTTTGGCCTTATGCCGGCCGGATCGAAGAGCTGCACCAAGAGTATCAAAAGCATTGCAGGGAGCTTGACAGGATAAGGGGATTGGACATGGAACTGTGCCGGCTTGATCATTATATTGCCGACGCACTTTACAGAATCAGGATAAAGAAGGGACAAATAGAGGAGACACAGAGCCGCATGATGGATTATGTCTCCGTTCAGGCGATGAAACTCCGGAATAGCATTAAATGCCGGGTTTCTGAGGCCGTGCCTATAGACGGTGTTTATACTGACTACGAAGTTAATGAGGTCAGGTTTTGCAGGAGCTATAAAGAAAAAGGCGTCCGCAAATCTGTCATCGCCGTGCCCGGCCAGAGGAACTATATAGTAAAAAAAGGCGATCACAACATCGGCCGATATGGAGGACGGGTATTAGCCATTGAGGATGATCGAATCCTGGTTGAAGAAACTTATATTAAGAAAGGCGAAGAGAAAATGATAACAATAACTTACGAATTGCATAATTCGTTTGCAGATATGGAGGTAAAAAAGGTTACAGAGCCTCTTTATTAGTCCCTTACCAGTGAAATTATTGCCGGATTTGTCATGAAATTATATCAAAGGCATATAAAACCCCCTTTTCCCCAATATCTGTCGCACGAAGAATATCTGTCTTGTAAGCGACGAGAAACGCTTGACAGAGCACCGGTGTCTTGTCAAGCTTACACTGACGCATTTTTGCTCCTTCCTGTTGATAAATGCTTTCTTTTTAGTTTATATTAGTCTCATGATGATTTTTTCGCGCCGAGCTTTTATTCTTCTTGCCGGTGTGTTTGCTGTTACGGCATTCCCCCTTGCTTCTTTTGGCGGCTTGCCGAACAGCTACTACGATTTTATTGAGCCTCGGGGGAACCGTAAGCTGATTGTTCTTCTTGTCAAGACCAAGGGGTCTGACAGCCGGATATCTCCGGAGGAGGTTTGGTCGCGTTTTTTCGGCAGGGAGGACGACGATCTGCTTTCGGTGGCTGAGTACTACGACCGCGCCTCTTATGGGTCTTTTCATTTGGAAGGCACGGTAAGCAACTGGATAGAGCTTCCCCATCCTATCAATTACTATGCCGCAGGCCGGCAGGGCAAGGGAGGGCATATTTATCCGCGCAACATGGCCGGCTTTGTGACCGAAGCTGCCCGGCAGGCCTATACCTCTGGTGCTCCCATTGACAACTTCGACAACACCGGCGATGGACACATTGACGGACTGGTGGTTCTCTACTCCGGGGCTTTGCGTACCGAAGCTGCACCCGCAAAAAGGCTCTGGCCCCGAATGGACTATGTGTCGGTTTACGGCACCGACCCGCTGCGCCTGGGCAGTGCCGTGCTGGACAGGTTTATACTGGTGCCCGAGTACGTAAAATACCCCGGCGAGCACTCCACCCGGGTATATGCCCACGAAGTCGGACATCTTCTCGGTCTTTTCGATCTTTACGACAAGGACAAATCATCCTACGGCATCGGATGTACCGGCCTGATGAGCATGGCTCCTCCCTCGCGAGAAACCCGGCCAATCACGGGTCTCAGCGCCTTTTCGAAAAACCTCCTGGGATGGGCAGAGGCTTTAACGGTTACCCGGGACATGAATGTTACTCTCGAGCCTTTGCATAAAAACCCCCGGATATTGAAGATGCCCTCAGGTGACAAAGGGGAGTACTTCCTTCTCTCCTTTCGGGAGCCCGCGGGAAATGACAAACACCTCTACGGCAGCGGCCTGCTGCTCTGGCACGTGAACGAGGACGCCATCTACGAGAACCGGTTCGAGTGCAATGGCCTATGCGAAAGCGGCCCGCTGCTGTCGCTGGTGCAGGCCGACGGCAAGAACGACCTGGAGCGGAGGATGAAAGCCGCGGACGCCGCGGATTTCTTTGTAAGCCCGGCCGCGGAGGTGGGGGCTGACACGGGCGCCTCGGAGGACCCCTTTGCCGGAGCCCATACCATGACCTACAGGGGCGTGCCTGCCGGCATTCGTATAAAAGACCTCAGCATAAAAGACCATAAGGCCCGCGTCAGCATAAAAATGCGGGACAACGCCGTTCCCTTTCACAACTATCCTTACTTTAAAATCATTGATCGGCAATGGACGGAGATCGAAGGCAACGGCAACGGTTTCCCGGACAAGGGAGAACTCGCCCGGCTGACGCTTACCATCATCAACCTGGGCAGGAAAGCGGACAAGATAACCGTTGTCCCTGAGGCTCCGGAGACCTTCTGGTATGAGTCTCCCAAGAGGATAAACAGTATGGAACCGGGAGAAAAGCTGACCTTTGGCTTCAAGGTGCGGCTCGCGGAGTCCAGTTCCTTCCAGGAGGCATGGATACGCATGTTTAATACTGACGGGACGGAAGAGAGACACCCCGAATCGGACGAAGGTCTTACAAACCTGTCCCCTGAGATCAAGATATCCTCGGACTCGCCCGAGGTCGAGATGGAAATTAAACTTTCCCTCAGCATGGGCGTACCCTCAATATTCATGGTCAATGATTCCAGCCACGACCTGTTTCCATACTGCCTCCGGTCTTTAAAGCGCGCCAATGCCGATTACCTGGCCTGGAACGTAAGGGAACAAGGGCTGCCCTCCAAAAGCCGGGTTGGCGCTCCCCCCATTGTGATATGGCTCAGCGGGACCAGGTCCCTGCAACAAGGGATATATCCCGGACCCGCCCGGGTGGAGTTGTTCCGCGCGGTTGACAAAGCGGGACATTCCCTGGTGCTCAGCGCCTCGAGAGCGGGAGAAAACCCTGCTTCCGAACTGCTTGATCTTTTCGGGCTGGAAAACATAAAGCCCGCGGCAGGGTTCCAACAGATCAGGGGATATCCGGACAAACCCTTTTCCAGGAAGCTAAAGCTGCGCGGAAGGGCTCCTTACTACCCTGCCCTTACATCACACTTGCGGGTGGAGACCAAAAGCGCTGAACAGCGGCTTCTGCGAGACTTGAGGGGAAACTGCGTTGCAGCGATCAACTGGAAAGAGGAGGAGAAAGAGAGCCTGCCCCGGGTCTTTTTGGGCTTCCCCTGGGAAGCCTTGCCGCCCGCTCACGGAGCTTTGCTTTGCAAACGGATACTCGGCTTACGAGCGCGATAGCAAGAAATAAAATAACAGCCTGCTTTTCAAAAATCTTCGAGACCGTTACGCTTATTCCTGATCCGGCTCATCCTTGAATGCCTGATCATGGTGACACCTGTCCGCTCCCGGGCAGTTGCCGGAGTAGGGACAGCCGGACGAGCTTGGACATTGACACTTATCGCCGCGCAACGACCTTATAAGCCAGTAGACCACGAAGCCGGCTGCGGCTGCTGCAATCAGCCCTACCAGGATTTTCTCCATCATGCTCACCCCAGACCGACCAAGTTGCCCAGCCACCACACCGCGGCAGAGGCCACGTAGGCGGTGGCTATAGTCATAAACAGCATGGCCGCGGCCCATTTAAAAGACCCCAGCTCCCGGTAGGCCACCACTACGGTAGCCATGCAAGGGATATACAACAGAATAAACACTAAAAAGGTGTAAGCCCGCAGCGGCGAGAAAAAAGGGTCCTTTTTGATGGTGTCCTGGAGCTTGTCGGACTCCGCGCCGGTGTCCCCGAGGCTGTAGATGGTGCTCATGGTCGAGACCACAACCTCCTTGGCTATCAGCCCGGTGAGAAGAGAAATGCTGACCTTCCAGTCACCCAGACCCGCGGGCTTCAAAACCGGAGCTACCGCTCCCCCCAGCATGCCCGCGTAGCTCTGCTCCATGCGCTGTTGGGATGCTTTAAGCCGAAGATTATCGGGAAGGCTCTCCACCGAGCCGTGTTGCGAGATTCCCTGTTCAACCTCATTGGAGTAGTCAGTATCCGAAGGGAAGTTGGACATGAACCACACCAATATAGACATGGCAAGGATAATGGTCCCCGCCTTCTTCATGTACATCCAAGCCCGCTCCCACATGTGGACCAGCACGCTCTTGGCAGTGGGCATGCGATATGGCGGAAGCTCCATCACAAAGGGGGTCGGCTCTCCGCGGATAACGTACACCCGGAGAAGCCGGGCCATCCCCATGGCAACGACAATGCCCAGCAGGTAAAGAGAGAAGATCACGTTGCCTGCGTTGGCCCCGAAGAAAGCTCCTGCAAAAAGAACGTATACCGGCAGCCGGGCGGAGCAGCTTATAAAAGGAGATACCATGATGGTGGCACGGCGGTCGCGCTCGTTCTCGAGGATGCGCGTGCCCATGATCGCGGGCACGTTGCAGCCGAAGCCCAGAAAAAGCGGTATGAAGCTCTTGCCGTGAAGCCCGACAAGATGCATCACCCGGTCCACAATAAAAGCGGCCCGCGCCATGTATCCCGAGTCCTCCATCAGGGAGACCATGAGGAAAAGAAGCATGATGTTGGGAAGGAACATGACCACGCCGCCCACTCCAGCGATCACGCCGTCCACCAGCAGGGAACGCAACAGCCCGGGAGACATCGAGTCCGCAGCCAATCCTCCCAGCCCCATAAAGCCCTGATGGATATGATTCGCCAGCGGGTCTCCCAGCTTGAAGGTGATGTAGAAGGTGAGCCACATTACCAGGAAAAAGATGGGCAGCCCCAGCACACGATTGGCCACCACCGTGTCCACCTTGTCGGAAATGGTGCGGCGGTCCTCCACTGTAAGCCGCATGGTCTCGGCGACAGCGCCGTGAAGCCACCCGTAGCGCGCGTCAGCCAGAAGTATCTCCGGGTCATCGCCCATGAGCCTTCTGACACGATCCCTCTCCTGCTCCGACTTTTCAAGGACCTCTTTTTCGCCTTCTTCTTCCAGCCAGGAGATGACCTCCGGATCGCCCTCCAAAAGCTTGATGGATACCCAATCCGGTGCATACTTCCGGGTAAACTCCAGCCCGGAAAGAGCCTGCAGGATGTTCTCCCGCGCCCGGTCCAACTCCGACCCGAAGCGGATGTCCACCCGGGGAGGGGCATGGTTTTCAGCAACCTCGACCGCCTTCTCCAAAAGCTCGGCAATCCCCTCGCCCCGGTTGCCTACAGTGGGAACTATGGGCACTCCCAAAAGCACGCTGAGCTGTTCGAGGTCTATCTTGATACCCCGTTTGTTGACCTCGTCCATCATGTTGAAAGCAAGCACCACCGGTATCTTCATGGCAATGAGCTGAACGGCCAGGTAGAGGTTCCGCTCCAGGTTGCCCGCATCAACTATCTGGACCACTGCGTCCGGCTGCTCCTCCAGGATCACCCGGCGGGCGACCAACTCGTCAGGAGAGAAGGAGCTCAGGCTGTAAGTGCCCGGAAGGTCAATCACCCGCAATCGTCGGTCCCGGTAAGTCAGCTCGCCTTCCTTGCGCTCGACGGTGACGCCCGGGTAGTTGCCCACGTGATGGCGTGCCCCGGTTATGGAGTTGAAAATGGTGGTCTTGCCGGAGTTGGGATTTCCGGCAAGAGCAATGTAAAGGTCTTTTTTTCCCGCCCTTGCTTGTCCCTCATCAGTCATACTAATTCCCCCGCATTTGTTAGGGAACCCTAACACGTCTCTCCTAAAAAAGTCAACTCGTAGAAAGCCGCTTTACTTCTATCTCCCGGGCTTCCTGGTTACGAAGACTCAAGTGGTACCCCATGATCTCCACTTCAATAGGGTCTCCGAGTGGTGCAACCCGCTCGACCTCCAAGCGGGCGCCTCTGACAACGCCCATCTCCAGAAGCCGCTTTTTTATCTCGCCAACGGCGCCGATCCGGGTTATCTCGCCTTGTTCGCCTACCGCGAGCTCGCTTAGCTTCAGGACTTCATCAGACAAGTTTTTTCTCCTCCTGTTTTTCTGCCTTTTGAAAAAGGTAAGCGTCTCATGCCTGCTTGGAAAAAGAAGAAAAGCTATTTGGATAGAAGCCGGCTCATCAGTGGACGATTACTTTTTGGGCCATACCTCTTCCCAAGCTGATGCGGGAACCCCTCACATCGATTATTATGGGGCCGCCCAGGTTGGAAAGAACACGGACGTTTACTCCGGGAGTCAAGCCCAGTGCGGTAACCTTGGATATAAAATGTCTTCCCCCCTCAAGATGGAGGACCTCGACTGTCTTTCCGTTCTGCACGGATGATAAAGGGCATCCGTCAGGAGAACTCTCCGTTCTGCTGTCTGAGTTAAGCCCCCCTACTCCGGGACGCCAGTTTCTTCTTCTCATCTTTTATTCTTCAAAACCTCCGCCATAGCCTTTTATGTTTCTCCTACCAGTATATGTTAGGCTGGCCTAATATTTTGTCAAGTCAAAATATAAAAAAATTCTTGCTACTCCTCTATGTCGGAGGAATCCTTGCGGCTTTCCAGCTTCTTCTCCCGGAGGAACCTCCGGAAGGACTCGCCCTTTAACAGCCCCCGCTCGGGTCCTCCCTCCCGGAACTCCTCCAGGGCGATAAAGCGTTTAATGGTCTCCTGGCTCAAGGCGTGCTCCATTCGACAGGCATCCTCTTCCGCTATCTGGGCATCGAGCCCGAGCACTTCTTCCAGAAACCTCCGCAACACCCGGTGGCGGTTCAACACATCCCTGGCGATATTCTCGCCGTCGTCAGTAAGGAGGATACCTCCGTAATAAGTGTGGGTTACCGTGCCGTGCTCCTCCAGGTGCTTGACCATTCCCACTACGCTCGGCCGGGTCACGCCCATTCGCCTGGCGATGTCGGTAACTCTTACCTGGGGGGCTCCCTGCTCCTCGCTCAGCTCGTAGATGGTCTCCAGGTAGTCCTCCATGTTGGAGGTCAGCTCTTCCCGCTTCACACCGGTTTTGTTCTTCTCAGGCATGACCCTACTTCTATAAATGGTATAAGGAGGGCCTAACTTTGTCAAACACCTCGCAACTATAAAATCCTCGGGAAGCTTGCTTGTCGGAAATGCGCTCCACAAGAGGCCCACAGTTTACGAGGC
>CAYQTK010000162.1:0-10256 GCA_964420375.1 uncultured bacterium | reverse complement strand
CGCTTCTCAAAGCGCAATCATCGCAAGAGAGGATTCAAGTGACCCGACGCGCCGTTTCGCTGGCCCGTGAAAACCTTGAGATTGAAAGGCAAAAATACGAAATGGGCAAGGGCGTCATCGTAGACGTTCTTGATTCCCAAGCGGCGCTTTTGGGCGCCGAAAACAATTACTACCGGGCAGTGGCTGATTTTAACGTCGCGAAGGCCCAACTGCGGCTGGCAATGGGAGAGAAAATTAAATGATCAAGAACCGAATATCCAAATGGCGGGGCGTGACGAAATATATTTCAACCGGTCTTGTCGCGGCGGCCTTTCTGCTCGCCACCGGTTGCGGTGAAAAAGACCAGGCGCCTTCCCCCAAAAAGCCCCCGCTCGTGTCCGTGGAAAAGGTAAAGCAGGGCGAAGTCATCAATGCAATAGACCTCACCGGGACGGTGTCTCCTTACCGAATAGCGAAATTGGCCTCACCCGCTGAAGGGCCTGTTATGGACCTCGGTGTCCGGGAGGGCGACGTGGTCAAGGAAGGTGAGAAGCTGTTGTCAATCGGACGCAAACAGGGCGTTGAAGCTTCGATCTCTTCCTTGCGCGAGGAATTAAGGAAGGAACAAGACAACCTGCGAAGGACCAGGATTTTGGTTGAAAAGAATGCGCTGGCTGGTGAGGAGCTTGATCTGGCCAAAGCCCGCTTCGAACGCGCCCGGGCCGAACTGGTGAAAGCGCAGGAGAAGGCGATGGATTATAGCCTGACCGCGCCGTGGGAGGGCATGGTTTCCAAAGTGATGGTCAGAGACGGAGATTTCGTGACGCCTCGCACGCCGCTGGTGGAAATGTACGACCCGCAAAGTCTCGTCATCCGCACCGAGGTCCCCGAAAAATATTCGGCCAAATTGCGCGAGAACATGGAGGCCATGATCAATTTGGACGCTTACCCCGATTCGTCTTTCTCCGCCCGGGTCGTCCAAGTTTATCCCTCCCTCGATGAACGCACGCGCACGCGGACCATCGAACTCTCCATCAAAGATGAAATCAAATTGTTGCCCGGCATGTTTTGCCGCGTCCGACTCATCATCGAGTCCGTGCAGGACGCGCTGACCGTCCCCGAGAAGGCCATCGTGGTCACGCCCTCGGGCGAATCGGTGGTGTTTGTCGCGTCCGAAGGCAAGGCCGTCCAGCGTAAGGTGAAGACCGGGATCGAGACCGAGCGGTCCGTGCAAATCGTCGAAGGGGTGCAGGCAGGAGAGCTTGTGCTCGTCGCCGGTCACGAAGGGATGAAGGACGATTCGCCGGTGCGTTTTGCAGGAGGCAGCAAGAAGCTCCCACCGTCGGCGAACAGCGGGAAAGACCAATGAAGTTTACAGCCACGACATTGAAGCGTCCCGTCGCCGTGACGGTCCTCGCCATTGCGGTTTTCGCGTCCGGACTTTTCAGTTTGAAGCAGCTCGATGTGGACTATCTGCCCGAGATCACCTACCCGATGATCAAGGTCCACATCTGGTGGCGGGGCGCCACGCCGGAGGAAATCGAGACCAACATCGCAGAGCCGATCGAACGCGTACTGGCTACGGTGGACAACCTGGACTACCTGGAATCGAGCAGCATCGAAGGCATGTACACCCTGTTGCTCAACTTCCAGTACGGCGTGGACGTAGAGGAGGCTTACCAGGACGTGATCACGGCCATGGGGCGCGTGTCGCGTAACTTGCCGCCGGACATGGACCCGCCGGTCATCATTAAAGCAGACCCCTCGCAGTTGCCGGTGATGCAGGTGACGCTCTCGTCCGAACAGCGGGACCTGGTCTGGCTGCGCGAATGGGCTGACAACTGGCTGACGGACCGTCTGACGGCCACCGCCGGCACGGCGGGGGTCGAGGTCGTTGGAGGGCTGGAGCGCGAAATCCGCGTCCATCTCGATCCAGACCGGCTGGCTGCTTACAGACTACAGCCGGCACAAATCTCCAAGAAGCTCTACGAAGAGAACCGGGAGATGTTCGCCGGGCGCGTGACGGTCGAGACGCGCGAAATCATCGCCCGCACCATGGGCGAGTTCGAGAGCCTCGATGAGATGCGAGACGTGGTCGTAGTGCGCGGAGCGAACGGTGAGAACGTCTATCTGAAAGATATTGCCTCGGTCGAAGATTCACATGAAGACATGCGCGTCAATACGCGGTTTAACGGCAAGCCGTGCGTCAAGCTCAATGTGCTCAAGCAGGCGGAGGCCAACACCGTCAATGTGGCGCAGGCGGTCAAGGACCGTCTGGATGAGCTCGGGCGCGACATCCCGGATGATATTGAGATAGGCTACGTGGAGAACCAGGGCGAATACGTTCTCGGCGCCATCCGAAGTGTCCAGAACTCAGCGATTATGGCCGCTGTCCTGGTCATAGTGGTTGTCTACCTGTTTCTTGGACGCTGGCGGCAGGTGCTGGTCATGATTGTGGCCCTGCCGATTACCTTGTTGGCCAACTTCTTCGTGATGCAGGTCTCCGGTTTCTCGATCAACCTTTTTTCTCTCGGCGGCTTGGTTGTGGCTCTGGGTGTCATCCTCGACAATTCCATCGTTGTCATGGAAAACATCACCCGCCTCAAGGCGGAGGGCGAAGGGGAGTATGCCTTGCGGGGAACGAGCGAGGTCGGCTCAGCCATCGTCGCGGCCACTCTGACCTTCCTGGCCATCTTTTTGCCGTTCCTTTTCGTGCCCGGCTTGGCGGCCCTGCTCTTCAAGGAACTTGTGATGGTTGTGGCGGGCGTTGTTGTGATCTCGATCCTGGTTGCGATCACCTTGACACCGTTGCTGACCGACCGGCTCCTTCGAAGCGAGGGGGGCGGTCGGCCTTCATTGATTGCAAGGGCCTTCGATGCCGTTCTCGCCGGCCTGAGGCGGATTTATGCAGGCGCGTTGGATTTTTGTCTTAAGGCACGTTGGTTGACAATCGCGCTGACCGTGGTGCTTTTTGCCGGCAGCCTCATGCTGGCTGAGCGCGTGGGCTCGGAGTTTCTCCCGAAGGTGGACGACGGGCGGGTCAAGGTGAAGGTGAAAATGCCGAGCGGCACCGCCGTTGAAAAGGTGGACGCTATTTTGGGCAGCATCGAGGAAAAACTTCAAGGAATGCCGGAGATCGAGAGCATCTTCACCCTTGCCGGCGGCAAGGTATGGGGGCTTTACACCTACGAGATCGCCAATGAGGGGGAATTGAACATCCAGCTCGTGCCCAAAAGCAGGCGTGATATCTCAACGCAGGAGTTCATTAAGAAGATCAAGCCGATCGTGGGCAAGGTTTCGACGCCGGGCGGCAAGACGCCCGTAATGAAGATGAAGGTCAAGGGCATTCGCAAAATCGGCGAGCAGGAGGTGGAGGTCAAGGTCAAGGGCACGGAGATCGAGCCGATTTTCGAGTTCGCCAAGCAGGTGGCCGGAAAACTTAACGATACGCAGGGACTGGGAAATGTGAACATCTCAATGGACATGACCAAACCTGAGTACCGCGTGTATATTGACCGAGCTCGGGCCTCGGCGATGGGCATCTCGGTGAATGAAATCGCCTCGACGCTCCGCGCCCTCGTCCATGGCGTCGTATCCACGGAATACCGGGAGGGCAGTGAGTATTACGATGTCCGCGTCATGGTCCCGGAGGCCCGCCTGGTGAGCAAGACGGACCTGGAAGGGCTGATGATTGATACACAGGGCGGAGACCCCGTCTACCTGCTCGATGTCGCCGAGGTCCGCCGCGCCGTCGGTCCCGTGGAGATCGTGAGAGAAGACCAGGCTAAAGAAGTTATCGTACGCGCCGACTCCGTCGGTATCAGTGTCGGCGAGGCAATCTCTCGCGCCGAGCGGGCGGTCCTTGACTTGGAGCGTCCTGCCGGCGTGGAGTTCGAGATGGGCGGTCAGGCACAGATGATGGCTGAGAATCGCCGGGCCATGGGCCTGATCATCGGCTTTGCCTTGCTGTTTTCCTACGTGGTTCTGGCCATTCAATTCGAGTCCTACTCCCTGCCCTTGCTGATCATGCTGAACTTGCCTTTAGCCCTGACGGGCGCGTTTTTGGCGCTCTACCTGACGGGGACGCCGATAGGCGTGACCGTGCTGATCGGCATAGTGGTTATGATGGGCGGGATCACATCCCAGGGAGTGGTGCTGCTGACGCTGGCCGAAGATTTTCGCACGGAGGGACAGATGCCGCTCCAGGCCATTTGTCGGGCCGCTCCGATACGTCTGAGGCCGATCCTGATGACTCAGTTGACGACGGTGCTGGGTCTCACGCCCCTGGCGCTTAATCTTGGCGAGGGCGGAGACATGCTCATGCCGATGGCCATCGCCGTCATCGGCGGGCTGCTTTACTCGTTGCTGCTGACTCTGCTCTTTTTGCCGGTCACCTACACTGTCGTGCGACGGGGCATACGGAAAACTGCCTTATCGAGCGAGTGAAAGGACGGGATGAATGCGACACATGACTTTGACCCAAAGATATTCATAAGTGCCAAACAGAGTGATATACTACCTTAAAATTTCCTATTGCCCGCACGGCGCGTCCCACCTCCCGGCGGGCGCGTAGAGTATCGGTTTGCCGGACTCGGCCAGTGTCTTTAAGAAGCATCCGTACTGGTAGCGGGTCTCGGTGCGCTGGAAGTTGATGTGGTGGCCGTCCAGCGGAGGAGCGGCCCCGTACTGGACCGTTACCGCGGTGACCTTGCCTTCCGGCGACGACTTGTTCAGGCTCACCGGGTAGTCAAGCTGCTCGATCCCGGCGAGCTTTATCATCTCGAGCGTTCCGGGAATGACTGCCGGTCCGGCGAGGTCCAGGCCCATGCTGACCACGGAAGCGTTCTGCGTCGAGGACGGGAAATAATGGTCGTCAGTGCCGAACGAGACCCACAAGTGCTTGGCGGGCCGTCCCTCAAGCGGCCTTTTATAATAGTGCGGCTCGAAGGCGAAAGAATCGGCAGGCGCGAGGACGGCGCCCAACAGGTTCAGAAGCGGGTGATACCTGTCCATGCCCAGAAGACCTTCGCCGGTGCCTTGGCCTTTTTCTTTAAGAGACTTCAGGTTGAGCTGGTTTCCTTCCGCGATCTGGAGCACTTTGTAAGGGCCGTGGCCGGAATGGATAACCGCCTTCATGTTGGTCTCGACCCCCGCCCAAGGCCCGAGCGAAGCGCTTCCCAGCGACTGGCCCATGCCGAAGACCATTTGCGGATTGAAGAATATCTTTCCCCGGGCTTTTGTTTCCGGACACAGGGACTTGTCTATGTTCAAGTTCACAAGCAATCTTAAGAACAGCGCCTGCTCGACGGACGATTGAAGGATGTTGTCGCGGTATGCCCGGGGGTTCAGCACGTTGTGATAGGTGATCTTTGACTTGGTCCCTCCCCGCTCGCGGTTTCGAAGCTGCGCGGCCCCTGCCGCGGCAATGCCGCGCCTTGCCAGCACCATTGCCGGACCGGTGCCGGGCGGCGGTTCTTCTCCGTCCTCCCTCACCACTCCCCGGTCTATAAACTGGGTGGACAGCCCGGAGGTCCCGTGGATGTAGACAAGCAGGGGGAAGCCTTGATCGGGCATCTCGCGCTTGGGAACGGTCAGCCGGAAAGGGACCCGGACACGGTCCTGAACTATGGGCTTGCCCGCGGCATTGAACTTTATGTCCCCTCCCTTGCCGTGCCAGAACGGGGCTTCGCCTTGCTGATACAGGGGCATCACGGCCGCACCTTTTATCACGTAGTAATCCTCGTACTGCCTTGTGAGCTGCAACTTCTCGACAAGCTCGAGGGGCGGACCGGAGACTGCGCCGTCAAAGAGCTTCATCATCCTTTCAGTGGGATCGCCGGTACGAAAGACGGTCAGGGCAGCCAGTTCACTTACGGGCATGCCGAGCTTGGAAAGCCGGGTAAGTGCGGGCCCGTACAAGGCCAGCGCCTTTTCGCCAAGCTTGGCCGCGGGCGGACGTTCCTTTGACATCCTGACGAGCTCTTTATTCTTTACGAGCGGCCTGCCCTGTTCGTCTCCAAGCGACCGCTTTACACCCGCGGCGTAGAGAGTGTTCTCCCGGAGCACGAAGCCCGGTACGGGAATGGCTGCGAGCACGTTATCCGCGTCCGAGAGCCAGCGGGGGCTCTCCTTGAAAAAGCGGGCCATGACCGGGAGCTTCCTGCCGTAGTCAGTCGAGTCCGGGTCTATGTTCAGAAGGAACACCGGCCCGTCCCTGCCCATGACCTCCTTGGGGCCGGGCAGCGCGGACAGGCCAATCTTATCGGTAAATCGGAAATACATGGCGGGCGCAGTGGAGTAGCCATACCCAGCTTTAAAGTCGCGCTTGGTGCGGGCCACTATCTCGCTGTGCCAGGGATTGGGGAAATCGCCGACGTCGATCCTGCCGTTTTCCTGCCTGCGAAGCTCGGTGGGAAAGGGAAGGTCGAAAAACCCGCCTTCTCCGGAGAGGTCCATGACAGCATGGACGCGGCTTTGGGGAGCGCCCTGCGCCGCTGATAGAGCGGCCAGGCAGAAAATGAATAATACCAGCGCTCTCAAGTTTTTCTTTATCATCTCATCCTCTATCTCGGTTTTAAGGAGCAGGCGGCTGCATGGAATCGAAAGACTCCGGCTCATACACCGCCATTGTCGCGAGATATACGGTGACCCCGTTCCAGATGTGGGGAATGCTGGTCCGCTGCTGCGAGACCTTTTTACCGTCCAGGTCCACCCACACGGTGACCTCGCCGTAACAGTCGGTGCCCGGGAAAGGGACCTCAGCGGTCAAAAACCTCAGGGCCTTTTCCAAAAGCCCTTCGTATCTTCCCTCCTCCCTGTCGGCGAGAGCAAGGGTGAATATCTCTTCTCCCAGGTAGGCGAAGCCCGGTGTCTCTTGGTTTATCTTCTCTTCGATCCTTTTCGCAAGCTCCGCCTTGATGGACTGGGCCGCGGGTTCCCGGAAATCGTCGAACACCGGAGCGGGCCATAGCGACCAGGATAGACCCCGCCAGCCCGCGCGCTCCCGGATGCTATCTCTGCCAATCCTTTCACGAACCCCTTTCCGGAGCACTGACGCTGCATTGCACCACTTTTCAGTCCGCTCGTCGGAGAACCCCCAGCGCGGACCCGCGTCACAAGCGGCTGCCATGCCGGTCAGCACCGCGGCGACCCCGTGCAAGGTGGCGTCGGGCGGAAAGTTGTCATCTTCTACCGCAGGTTTGGTCCAGCCCTTATCGAGGTCCACGTAATCAAGGGTCGCGTCCGCGGCAAGGCCCATGGTCTGTTTCATCTTATGCCGGTATTGCTCGCGCGCCTGCCCTTGCAACAGCCGCTCGTGTCTCCAGAAGTCCCAGACCAACAGAGCCGTCTCGTCGATCTCGAACTGGAGCACCTTGGGTATGGACCCTGCAGAGCCGTCCGCAGCCATGTTGCAGGGCCAGTGGCCCCTCGGCTTGTAAAAAGGAAGCTGGTAGTTGAAGAGCTTGATGAAGGAAAAGTCGAGCTTCTGCCGATATTGAGTCTTCCTATAAAACTCGTGATGGTCGTCCACCCGGTCCGGGAAGCCGGCCATGTCGAGGGTCAGGTCGAAGAAGGCGCCGTCGCGAGGCCAGTCGAAGTGGTAGTGGGGCTGCCTGGAGACCGAGGCCACAATTGCGCCGTGTTCTTCGCCCTGGCCCTGCAACAGGTTGAGCACGGAGCGGCGGGCCACCCTGCGGGTAATCTCTCCGGCTTCTTCGGGAAGCTCGACTGAAGAAGCCACCTTACCCCAATGATCGCGGCTTCCTTTCTTAAGGGCGTCCACGCCTTTTGTCTTCGACCGTTCGAGAAGGTCAACTGCGCCCGCGGCAGTGGTGGAGATGGAGATGATCACGGAGACGCGTTGCGTGCCGGACGGGTCAAGCGTGCGGGAGAGCGCTGCATCGGTCTTACCGAGATAAAAGCCGTTACCGGAGAGCGATCCGTCAAGGCTGTCCTGAAGCGGGCCGGGCACCTCGGACGAATTATTCTCAGCACAGGCATCAGGGCCCACTTGATATCCTTCAGAGCCTTGCAGAATAGTCCAGGCCACGAATACGCCTCCCCGGGGATAGAGGTCATCAATGTCTGCCGCGGAAACTTCATTGCCGGAAAGCTCGGGGATGGAGAGGCCCTTTTTCTCGGGTTTGAAATGGAGGACAGCGTCATGTTCTTTCAAATAGACTGTTGCGTAGCCTGCTTCCGGCGGATCGCTTTCCACTGCGTGCGCAGAGCTTTCGAGAAGCGGGGCAAAGGAGCCGTGATACATAAACTTCTCTGCGCCTTTTATTGTGTAGTCGCGGACCAGGACGTCCATTTGGGGAGGGATAAAGTCGCGGACCGTTATCATGGCTTCGTGGTTGGAAATTGTAGTCCAGAGCACAGTCGAGTCCTCCGGCTCGAAGGAACGCCGGCTTTGCCACTTGGGATCATGGGACCATACCATTTCCCCGCCGGGCAGGAGCACGCCGCCGGACGAGCCCAGGCCGCGGCAGGGCTCGATGGGCCTGCCGTGTCTTTTCCAGTCCCGGCAAGGGGCGTCGTCTCCCATGCGCACCGGCTTTGCCTTTGCCAGGGTGATGCCGTTTTCAAAGGTAAAGTATCGAAGCTGGTCCGCATAGGTGGGGTTTGGCCACCTCATGACCGTAAGCTCGGCCCATGGCGATATCTCGACAAAGAGCCTGCCGTTGCCGAGAGCGCCGGCATAGTTGGAAGCCCCGCTCATGGACTCGGAGGCGAGGTCTGCTGCAAACAGCCAATCACCGCCCGCTTCTTCCAGGTGGGGCTTTACCAGGTTAAGGGTGACCTTTTCATAAAGCTGCCTGACGCCGGGCATCACCGGCACATTGACCTTGCCGAACTCCCGCTCGTTTGAAGACGGAGAAAGGGCGGTCAAAAGAAGTAAAGCCGGCACCAGTGCCGCTTTTGCTTTTCGCGATACTGCCTTGTGTTTTGCTTTCGATTTCATTAAATACTCCCTGATTGTTATCATAGTAAAAGACACTGCTGTGTGTGGTGCTGAGAAGCACTTCTTTCAAGTTGTCATGCTATCTAAAGCGTCAACCAAAATCAATGGAGGTCTGGTAATGAGTGGTACTGGAGAGGGTCACAAGAGTCGGCGGGATTTTTTAAAGGAAGGTGCAGGGTTTGCTGCCGGGGTTTCCTTAGTGCCGCACGGAGTGGTTGCCGGCAAGGACCGCCCGAACATCATCGTAATGATCGCGGACAACCTTGGCTGGAAAGACCTGGGCTGTTACGGTGAAGAGAACGTCAGCACTCCCCATATCGACCGGATGGCGGACGAGGGGGTCAAGTTCAACAACGCGTTTGTGACCGCGCCTTCGTGCAGTCCGTCGCGGGCCACCATGATCAGCGGACAGTCTCCGCACTCGGTGGACGTGCTCGGGCTTACTCACCTCTACCCCCATTACCAGATGCCCCTTTCGGTAGAGACCCTTCCGGAATGCCTGAAGAAAGCGGGCTACACCACCGTCATTAACGGAAAGTGGCACGTCTCGCCCTATCGGCCCACTTCATGGTACGGTTACCAGAAGCATCTCGGCATGTTTGCCATAAAGGAAGCGGACAAGGCCTGCAAATTCATAAGCGACAACCGCGACCGGCCTTTCTTTCTGGAGATGAACTTCATGCAGACCCATCGGCCCGGTTTTCCGAACATAAGCTACGCCTATGAGCAGCATCCCGACTTCCCGGTGGACCCGGAAAAGGTCCATGTGCCCGATTACTACGGCCTTCCCGATTGGCCGGCGATACGCAAGGACGTGGCCGCCTATTTCAGCCAGGCGGCGTACATGGACCACGTCATCGGCCAGGTCACCGCACATCTTGAAAAAGAAGGACTAAGCGAAAACACTTTAATCATTTTCGTGTCGGACAACGGGCCCATGTACCCGGGCGGCATCGGGTGCTGTTACGATTTAGGAATCGGCACCCCCTTGATTATGCGCTGGCCCGCAGGGCTAGACCGCGGTCGCGAAGTCTCGGGCCTCTGCTCCACTATTGACATTATGCCCACGGCGCTCTCGGCAGCGGGCGTGTCCGTCCCCCCCGAAGTCCAGGGCCTTTCGCTGCTCCCGGCAGGAAGGGGCGAGCCGGAAGCTACACACGACGCCATTTTTGCGGAGATGACCTACCACGTGAAATATACCCCCATGCGGGCCATTAGGACACACGAGTACAAGTACATCTTGAACTTGAACGACGAGCCGGTGGGCCTGGACATGTGCAAGGATTTCGACTGGGCGGTAAAAGCGGCAAAA
>CAYQTK010000161.1:0-10278 GCA_964420375.1 uncultured bacterium | reverse complement strand
TCTCCATTTCTCCCTTTAGATTATCCCGCTCCCTGCGCAGCGCCACCATCTTCTCGCTGATGATCTCCTTGTTCTCGGGTGTGATGCATTCGAGCAGAGTGCCCAACCGAAGGCTCGACGTGGAGCGGTCCATGGGCAGGTGCCCGGTGCGCGTGCCTGCCATCCACTTCCGGAATTTTGTCAGCCGCCTTGACGAGTACAAGGCCGACAAGAACCTGCTGGACTTTACCGATGTTCTTGAACTCGTCCTGGATGAAGGCTTGCGGCCCGACATGGATGTGGCGTTCGTGGACGAGGTCCAGGACCTCTCGCCCTTGCAGATCGCCGCGGTGGAAAGCTGGTTCAAACCCTGCAACGGATGTTCCCTGAATTTGGCGAGGTGGTGGCTGGTGATTATTGGAGTTATTTCAGGGGGTTTTGCGGCGGGAGGGGAGCTTGCGTGCGGTCAGAGTACTAGTGCTTTGTCACTCGAAAAAAGGGGAACGGACCCAATAAAGATCGCGGCTAAAGCCGCTCGCACGATTATTTTCTATTCCCCGAAAAGCTGTTTTCTATTCCCCGAAAAGCTTTTGACGAGGCACTAATAGCGGATCACATTAAAATTTATAAGCTGCGTGCGAGCGACTTTAGTCGCGAAAAAATCCGCTCGCACGATTATTTTCTATTCCCCAAAAATCTTTTGACGAGGCACTAGCTGGCAATCCCTAATTGATTTGGGAGCAGAGATTATTCATCCGGCACATGGTATTCAATTCTCAATAGCAAAGCTTACCCAAAATATGGGCAGAAATACTAAGGGCTCTCTTGTGCCTTTTTTGGGGCTTTGATAAAATACCACGATATTAGTGATCAATTATATCATCGAGCGGCTGGGGATAGTGAAGTGGATGAACAGGCGGCTCGTTGACCCGCGCGACCCCGAGCTTATCACCCATCCGCTTCCCGAGCTTCTGCACACCTCGCTGTTGCTTCTCGGCCAGGGCTGGCGCGACTGCGACGATGCCGACGATCTGCGCGACGACCCGGTTCTGCGCGTTTCAGTCTCAACCCGCAAGGGCACTGCGCCGCTTCAATCGCCGGCTGAAGACGATACTCAACCAACAAAGGACCGGCACAGTATTGTCAAGACGCTGCAAGACCATCGAACATACTACTATAACATGTTACGTATTTTGTACTTCCACTTGGCGCAACCGGCCCGGATATGCTAATTTGATAACAGTGAAGTTTTGAAAGCGCGGTGCCGTTTCTTTTCAAAAAGGGGGAAGACATGGCCGAGCCCGCTATAGAGCGTATCCTGGTTCCCATCGATTTTTCGGACATGACCGGCAGGGTTCTCGATTACGCGGGTTTCCTGGCGCGCGAGTTCGATGCCGTCCTCGAGATACTCTACATTTTACACGTTCCGCACTTCACCGAGGCCAGCACCTGGCTGGAGCCGGTGATCTCTCCCAGCATCGAGCAGGACGTGACCCGCCAGTTGGAGGACACGGTAGACAAGAAGATGGAGGGACTTGCCGCAAGCTGTCGCGACAAGGGTTTTTCGGTGGAGGCCAAGATAAGGAACGGCGTGCCTTTCTCCGAGATACTGGCAGAGGCGGAGGAGGCAAACGCCGACATGATCGTCATGGGCAGCCAAGGCCGCACCGGCATCAGTCACTTCCTGGTGGGCAGCGTTGCCGAACGCGTGATGAGGCGGGCGCATTGCAGCGTCCTGGTTGTAAAACCCGGTCCCCGGGAGGATGAAACCGACTAGTGTCCTGTCAAAAGCTTTTTGGGGAACAGAAAACAATCGTGCGAGCGGCTGATACCGCGATTTTCGTGCGAGCGGCTTTAGCCGCGATCTTCGTCGGCCTTGTTCCCCTTTTTCCGAGTGACAAAGCACTAGTTCCTTGTCAAGCTTACTATGACGCATAGTGTGCGAGCGTCGCAAGTCGCGACTGAAAGTCGCTCGCACGTATCAGCTTACTTTTATAGAGCACGATAAGGCGTTCGACTCGAGAGCCAGTGCCTTGTCAAGTTTACACTGATGCATAGTGTGCGAGCGACTTTCAGTCGCGACTTGCGCGTAGTTAACCGCAAACAAGAATTTAGCGGGACAATGACCATTCCAGGAACTCCTCCATAACGTTTTCATGCCTGCCCCTTTTGCTGCCCGGAGGAGTGTACAGACCTTCCAGACTATTGTCGGCCACTTTCCAGGGAATCCCGCCCGCCTTCTGGCGGAGTCGCTCGATCTTTGGCATGAGGTCTGTCTTCTTTTCTTTATCGTCCGCTTCCAGGTAATCCAGCGCGAGCAGGCCGGCTTTGCCGTAGATGGAGAGCTTTTTCGCCGCGGGCTCGAGCTCTTTTTTAAGCTCGAAGTTGTCGAGCTCGGCACCGAGCTTTTCCGGCACATTGACATAGGTTGCAAAGAGCTCGCGCAGGTCCTGCTCCGCGCGCTCTATTTTTTGCCCGCTTGCCTTTGCCTTGCGAAAGGCGTCGAGCTTTCGGGTGAGGGGCAGCTCAGCCACTCCCTGGCCGGGAAAGAGCGGATGATAGGCCAGGGCGTCGGCAAGCGCATGGAAGGCGTCACAGTCCTTCCCGGCGATCTCCCGGAGAGCGTATTCATACGCCTTATGGGGCGCATAAATTTGCGGATCCTCCAGGTATCGGCCCGCAGTAAAAACGGTGACCATGCTCGAGTTGGGAAGGTACATGGGGTTTAGAAGCGCTCCCTTGCACGACTTAAAAAGCTTTGCGCTCCTGCCCTGGTAGGGAGCCATGATGATGTGGCGCCGGAGGGTCACGTCGTTCACCGGTACGTTGTCCCATATCACCGGCTTTCTTCCCCATACCTTTTCCATGCTCCCCGCCGACTCCGCGGATATCTCTTCAGAGAAGATCATGCCCGGGCCGGTCCACATGACCTCGATCTGTGGGTCAAGTTTTTTGACCTCCCGGAGATAGCCCGCAAAGTCGGGCTTTTTCTTCTTCCAGTAATCATAGGTGCGCATGTACACCGTGGGCACGAAGATAAGCTCGCTTTCCGGGTCCTTGGCCCGGAGCCGGCTGTAGAGCCGGTTGGCGAGCTTGACCTGTTGCCGGGCCATGTGCGCGTCAGCGTGTTTCCAGCCGGTGATGTCGTCCATGCACAGAGTAAATGAACGCACGCCCAGCTCATAAAGCGAGTCCAGCTTGTCGCAAAGCTTTCGGAAATCGGAATCATCATCGTAGCTGTAATCCAGCCCCGGGCTGATTCCGAAGTTGAAGGTTATGCCATGGGCTTTGCAGGCATTTTGAAGCTCGCGGAAGTTTTCGAGCTCTTTTTCCGGGTATGGCTTTCGCCACCACTGCCGGTGATAGGGGTCTTGCTTGGGCGCGTACAGGTAATAGTTCATGCCTGCGCGGGCCAGGAAAGATATCATCTTCAGCCGTTCCGGGTGCGGCCACGGATCGTTGTAAAACCCTTCCACCACTCCGCGAAACTCGAAGGGCGACTGCACAGGACCGGAGAGGGTAACCGGCCCGGCACGCCTTACAGACGAGCGCCCGCCGCCAAAGCTCTCAGCGACAAGCGCGTAATAATAAGTGCCTCCTTTCGGCACCACGTCCGTGAACTCTTTTCTGTCCGTACAAGCCACGCGGTTCGACCTTGCAGGAGCAAAGCCTTTTTCCGTGTCCCTGAAAAGACAGTAACGATAAACTCCATGCACCGAAGAACCGCTCCATTCGAGCCTTACCCTTTTTCCGTCAACAGCTTCGGCTTGCAGTTCCCCCGGCGGTTGCGGTTCAGTTGCCGGCCCGTACACCGCGAACCTTTTAATTGTGAAGCCCTTGCCGGTCCGGCCTTTGTTGCAAGAGACACGTAAGTACCCGGCCTGCACCGGCTGATCAAAAGACAGAGAAAAGGTCTCCTTGCCTGCGGCGTCGTTCTTTACCAGGACCTGCCAGTGTTTGCCGTCCGTTGATGCAGTGATTTGGAAGATGGAGGGACGATGCCGGCCCCATTGTATCTCGACCGCAGCAACGGGCGCAGTCTCGGCGAGTCGGTTTGTAAAATCGTACTCGATGTACTCGTCTTTACTGCCGCTGGTGGCCCAGAATGTAAGCGGGCTTCCGTCCGCGGCATAAAGCGGGAGCCTTCTGGGCCAGTTGTTTTCCCGGTCCATCAGGATGTCGCTGAACTCCTCGGCCCGCGGAATCTCCTCCAGGCGTGCAAGCCGGAAAGAGCTTGCCGTGACCCTGGCGAGCCGGGCGCGGTCCGGGCCAAGGATTTTTGGTTTTGCTTTTCCTGATGACCGGTTGCCTTTCTGCTGCCGCGCATCCCTTGCGAAAACAAGAAGTAAAGCAACTGCAAAAAGCGCGATAAACGTCGCAAAAATGAACTTTTTCATGGCCCGTCCTTGTCCGTTGGCATTTTTTCTGTTGGTTATAAAAAGCTATCACAGAGCCGGGATGTGACATAACGCTCTAAACCGATAAACAGGTTTTTTATAGCCTCCCGGTTTCGTGTCCTGGTGTCCCGGCTTATAATAGCAGGAGATGAGCAAGGCACGTAAACGGCTGCCGCTGGTGGCTATTGTGGGCAGGCCCAACACC
This sequence comes from uncultured bacterium, assembly GCA_964420375.1. Classification (GTDB taxonomy): domain Bacteria; phylum RBG-13-61-14; class RBG-13-61-14; order RBG-13-61-14; family DATKZS01; genus CAYQTK01. Next base: position 5,697 of record CAYQTK010000161.1, on the reverse strand, counting down.
GGCAAGTCCACTTTGTTCAACCGCCTGGTTGGTGAGCGCCGGTCACTCACGGACGACATTCCGGGGGTGACGCGCGACCGCAGTTACGGCCGGATGGACTACGTGGGACAAGTGTGGGAGCTGATCGACACGGGAGGCTTCGAGCCGGACACAGAAGACGACATTCTCCGGGCCATGCGCTCGCAGACGGAGTTGGCCATGGGGGAGGCGGATGTAATTATCTTTCTGCTGGACGGCAAACAGGGCCTCCTTCCTCCCGACCGGGAGGTCTCGGAAAGGCTCAAGCGGCAGGGCAAGCCCGTCCTCTACGCGGTGAACAAGATCGACGGCCCTTCTCACGACGACAAGGTGTATGAGTTCTACGAGCTGGGACCGGAGCGCGTCTTCGGCGTGTCCGCCTCCCACGGGTACGGGGTTGACGAGCTTCTCGACGCCCTTGTCGAGCTTATGCCGGGCTTACCGGAGTCCGAGCTTCCCGAAGAGTCGTCCGAGCCGCGGGTGGCCGTGATCGGCCGTCCCAACGCGGGCAAGTCCACGCTTATCAACACCCTTCTCAACGAACCCCGCCTCCTGGTCCACGAAGAGCCGGGAACCACCCGCGACGCAGTGGACACCCGGGTCGAGCTTAACGGCAAATCATATGTTTTCATAGACACCGCGGGCATGCGCCGAAAGAGCCGGATAGACTCGCGTCTGGAGAGATACACGGTGTCGAGGTCCTTGCGGAACCTGGAGAGGTGCCACCTGGCTGTGCTGGTTATTGACGTTACCGAAGGCATAGTGGACCAGGACGCCAAGCTGGCCGACCTGGCCGCGGACCGGGGACGAGCGATTATCCTCGCCTTTAACAAGTGGGACCAGGTGGAAGACAAGGAGGCAAAGCGGGAGGAGCTGGAAAATGAGGTCCGCCTCCGGATGCCCCACGTGGACTATGCGCCCCTCCTGACCATGTCGGCCCTCGAGCGAAAGAGGGTGGGAAAGCTGGCGGACCATATCAGCCAAGTAATGGATAATTTCTGGCGCAGGGTCCCCACCGGTGAGCTGAACCGGGCGCTGGAAGAGTGGACCCGACATAATCCGCCGCCGTCGCCGGGCGGAAGGCAGATAAAGCTTTTCTATATGACCCAGACATGGAGCGGGCCGCCGGCCTTGGTGTTCTTCTGTAGCTATCCCGACAAGATACCCGAGTCATACCGCAGATACCTGGCAAACCGGATCAGGGAAACGTTCGACTTTACGGGCGTGCCCGTCCGCGTGCGCTTCCGAGCGCGAAAAAGAAGAAGATGAAAAGAAGCGTTCTTTTGGAGCCGCTTTTTAAACAGCGTTTTTCATAAACACCTGGTTTTTCAACCCGCTTCAAATAAAGCCGGAGCTTCGGACGTAATGAAATAAAGGAGATTCTTAATGTCAGAGAAGTTTGAGATACGTTCTATCGGGACCATTCACACCCCTTTCCAGAGCGCGTCAGAGGCCCCCATCCAGGGTCCGCACCGTCCGGAGAGCGAGGGCCGCATCGAGGTTTTGGCCGGCTATGCCGACGGTCTCGATGACCTTGACGGGTTCGACTGCGCCTGGGTGCTGTGGTATTGCCACCAGTCGGGCGAGCCATCTATGAAGGTGGTCCCTTTTATGGACACCCGGGAGCGAGGACTGTTCGCCACCCGGGCGCCGGCAAGGCCCAATCCCGTTGCCCTGTCGGTGGTGGGCATTGTCCGACGGGAGGACAACGTGCTGGTGGTCTCCGGGGTGGACATGGTGGACGGCACTCCTCTTTTGGACCTGAAGCCTTACATACCCGGTGTGGACTCGAGGCCCCAATGCCGGAAAGACGGCTGGATAGGGGGCAGGAAGATGGACAGGAGAGGAGACGGGCGGTTCGGCACCTGAATATATAGCCCAGTTTTTCATGTGAAGCAGTAGTGATGCCTTCGTAAAAAGTCATTTCGGCCAGGACCGCGGCACGTAAAATCAACTGGTGCCCTGTCAAGCGTTTTCCGTCGCTTACAAAAAGCAGTTCTTTTGTGCGAGCGACTTCAGTCGCGACTAAACGTCGCTCGCACGAAGAAAAGCTGTCTTGTAACCGACGAAAATTGCTTGACAGAGCACTGGAAAGAATGGAGGGATATAAGTTGAAAAAGATATGGACCAACTTCTGGGTCGATGCTGCCATGTTCTTTTCCATGGTCGGTCTTGCAATAACCGGTCTTATCATGAAGTACACGCTTCCGCCTCTTCGCGGACAGAACCAGGGAACCGGCCAGGGCCCGGAAACGCTTCTGGGCTGGGACCGGCACGAGTATGGCGACTTCCATTTCTGGCTGGCGATGATCCTGGTGGGCCTTTTGATCGTGCATATAATCCTGCACTGGCGCTGGATCGTCTGCCGCTTCAAGGAGTTCAAGTCAGAAAGCCTTCCAAGTAAGGAAGGGACATGAAAAGAGTTCTGCTGTCCTGTTTTCAACTTCGGTTGAATCCCATTTGCTATCCATTACAATAACCATGAGGAAAGGGGAAAAGTAAAACCCGAACCTACCCGTCTGCCGGGAGGTGTTCAGGCATTATCGAGGCTTGATCGAGTTCCGGCAGGAAAGGAGGCGACTCTGATGATGACTCGCAGACCCGCAGTGGCTGGCCAGTTCTATCCCGGGTCCAAAGAGGAGATCCTGTCGCAACTGGAACGGTTCGTTGAGAAAGGCGCAAAAAAGGAGAAGGCCATCGGTATTATGTCTCCGCACGCGGGCTGGATGTTCTCCGGCAAGGGCGCGGGCATTGCCATGAGCCGTGTCGAGATACCGCGGACGGTCGTGGTCCTGTGCCCCAACCACCGCGGCAGGGGCGCGGACATGGCGGTGATGGCTGAAGGCACCTGGGAGCTTCCTTCCGGAGACGTGGAGATCGAAACCGGCCTTGCGAAGATGCTGCTTGATAAGTGTCCCTCTCTTGAAGACGATCCTAACGCCCATGCCGCGGAGCACTCCTTGGAGGTCCAGCTTCCTTTCATCCAGTACTTTCGGCCGGACTTCAAGCTGGTGCCCGTATCGCTGGGCAGGGTGGGATACGACGATTGCCAAGAGCTGGGCACTGCTCTCGCGGAGGCTGTGGACATGTACGGGGACGAAGTGCTGGTGGTGGCCAGCACTGACATGACCCACTTCGAGAGCTCGGAGTCGGCCAAGAAAAAGGACGACCAGGCACTTGAGCGGGTACTGGCGCTGGACCCGGAGGGTCTTTTCAACACCGTGGTTAAAAACCGCATCAGCATGTGCGGTTTCCTGCCGGTCACTGCCATGCTGGCCTATGCCAACAAGCGCGGCGCAAAAGAAGCCGAGCTTGTCGACTACCGCAACTCCGGAGACGCCACCGGCGATTATGGAAGCGTGGTGGCTTATGCTTCGGTGATAGTAAAGTAGTCCGCGCCCGCCCCGGGAGCGGCGATGCGGGACGGGACGGAAGAGGGGAGGTCTGTTATGGTGGAGTCGGAGAGAAAGTCGGTTGTAAAACGGGAGACCAAGGAAACGCGGATAAACGTCGAGCTCGACCTGGACGGCAAAGGCGAGGTCCGCGTGTCCACGCCTTACGGTTTTTGCGACCACATGGTCAGCTCCCTGGCCCATCACGGCCGTTTTGACCTTGCCGCCTCCGCATCAGGCGACACCGAGGTTGACGCTCATCACACCGTCGAAGACCTGGGCCTGGTCATGGGACAGGCGCTGGACGAGGCCCTGGGCGACAAGGAGGGAATCGCCAGGTTCGGGCAGGCCCTGGTGCCCATGGACGACTCGCTGGCCACCGCGGTGGTCGACCTCTCCGGCAGACCCTACCTGGTTTATGACGTGCACATTCCCGAACGGGACCAATGGGAGTTCGACATGAACCTGGTCAAGGAATTCTTCCGGGCTTTCACCAACAGCGGTAGGATGAACCTGCATCTTATCCTGAACTACGGCGAGAACTATCACCACGCTTGCGAGGCCGTTTTCAAGGCCGCGGGCAGGGCCCTCTCCCAGGCTGTCTCGCGCGATGTGGAAGGTCTGTTGTCAACCAAGGGTTCGCTTGGTTGAGGCGGGTGCGCGGTTCGCGGAGTAAAGGGACATGATAGCTGTTGTGGATTACGGGATGGGGAACCTTCGCAGCGTGCAGAAGGGGTTCGAGAAGATGGGCTTTGACGCCAGGGTGGTAAGCACAGCCGCAGAGGTTGACAACGCCCGCGGCGTGGTCCTTCCCGGGGTGGGGGCCTTCCGCGACTGCATGCAAAACCTCGACCGACTGGGCCTTATCGAACCCGTCAAAAGGTCCATCTTTAAGGGCAAGCCCTTCCTGGGCATCTGCCTGGGACTCCAGGTGCTCTTTGCACAGAGCGAGGAGTTCGGCTACAGCGAGGGCATGGGCGTCTTTCCCGGCAGGGTGGTCCGGTTCTCCTCTGAAATGGCCGACCCTGACGACCCGGAAGCGCCGGCTCTCAAGGTCCCCCACATGGGATGGAACCAGGTCGTCAAGAAACAGGACGTGCCTGCCTTGAAAGGCATTGACGCAGGCGCATACTTCTACTTCGTCCATTCCTACTATGTTGCGCCCGAGGACCGCAAGGTCGCAGCCACTGCTACCGACTACGGCATCGAGTTCGTATCAAGCGTGGCTCGCGACAACGTGTTCGCCTGCCAGTTCCATCCCGAGAAAAGCCAGAAGCCGGGACTGCGCATATTAAAGAACTTCGGAGAATGGGTGCATGGCAATGCGTAAGAAAAGCGCCGTCTCTTTACTGTCCGCCCTGATACTGCCCGCGATTGTCCTTATTGGCGGGTCCGCAGCAATTTCGGCAATCGTTTCATCTGAGCGGGACAAGGATTTCGACGCAAGCTCCATCAAACGGGTCGCTTTCCTTCCCTTCACCGCCGTCGGTCCCGGCAACGGCGAGCTTACCCAGTGCCCTGTTTATAATGCAAACCATTCCGCGTGCAGCATTCTGGACCACGCCGAGTCCGAGTTCTCCCGCATAATGGCCCATGCACTTTACGGCTCGGACATTGATATCGAGTGGATTGACCAGTCCCGCATAAACCGGGCGCGGGCAGACCTGAAACAGGAGGGCCATCCCGAGTTCACCCGCTACGGCTCCTGGCAGCGGGCCATCGGCAAAGAGCTCTCCGCGGACGCGGTGCTCTTCGGCTACATCTACTGCTACCGGCAGCGGAAAGGGTCTCAATATGCATCAGCAGAACCCGCGGCAATGTCTTTCTGTCTGCATCTCATGGACCCCCAAAGCGGAAAAATCCTCTGGAGCTTTCGCTATCACGACGAACAAAAAGCTCTCTTCGAAAACCTCTTCAACCTGCCTCAGTTCATACAAAGGGGATGCAAATGGATCACAATACAAGAGATGGCGCTGGAAGCAGTAAAAGAAACGGTTGATGAAGCACCCCTCCCGAAAAAAGAGAAACAGCGCAAAAGCAACTGAGCGGCAGATATGTTAAAGCAACAGCAGCAAATGCCGGCGCCTTGATCGCAACAATAATATAACTCGACAACTGACCGGTTTGTCCGGCCAAAGAGTAGTTAGTTCCTGTTGCGAAAATTCCGTTTTGGGAGTGCGAAAGCTTGCTTTCGCTTTCATAAGTTCCGGCTTGCCGGAACTTACAAAAAGACGTCTCGTAAACTGTGAGCCTCTTGTGGGGCAAATTTCCGACAAGCAAGCTTCCC
>CAYQTK010000160.1:0-10433 GCA_964420375.1 uncultured bacterium | reverse complement strand
CAAGCTCTCCTGTCTGCGTGCCTGTCTGCCCTGTCTGCGTGTCCGCACAGGCAGGCGTGTCCGGCACAGAGGCAGGCGTGTCCGGCACAGGCAGGCGCACTCCGAAAACGGAGTTTCGTAACGGGAACTATCTATCTTTTAAGCGACTCAAAACGCTTGCCAGAGCACTGGCAGAATCGTCTGATTTTTGCAAGCGCTCGCAAGGACGTGGGCCTTTAACCAAGGCTGTCATTCCTCTTGGAGGAGATGAGCTACACTCATTGTAGAGTGCTTGCACGACTGTTATTCACCCATAGCTTCTGGTGAGGAGCCGATAATTTTAAGTTGTTGGAGAACGGCCATGAAAAGCGGACAAATGTTCCCTCTTGTTAAGGGCGTCAAGTTTTGCCGGTTTCCTGATAAAAGTGTTTTCCATTTAAGGGGTGATTGGAATCATATGTAAACAAAATGAAAGAGTCAAGACTTGTTTAGTTCCGGCTATGCCGGGTTAGGGATTAAGAAAAAAACCTGAAACTCGTTGCGGCGTTGCGCCGTTTATCAGGGCATGCGGCATGACTTGTCCAGTCTTCTGGTTTTATTAAATTCCTTACCTGCTCCATCGATTACTTAAGATCATTCGCCCTGTAGCGAAAGACCAGCCAGTCGTCTTCTTCATAAAGCAGTTTGAAATGCTCCTTGTCTTTTAAGAGCTTTTCCGCTGCACGGGGATGGCCGCACACCAGGTTATAAGAGGGCATGGTGTATTGCGGATTGCGGTTTATGACGACGCCGTTTGCGCCCAGCATGTCAAGTATGACCCTCATCCGCTTTATGGAGGTGGGGGCATGGAAGAACTCCCTGGTAAGTAGGCGCCTTATGTCCTGGTCGGGAACTCCTGTGCCCGGTTTTGCCTGGGCAGCAACGTACTGGGGTAGATATGCCGTAAGGCGGTAGCTGGTCCAGATGTCGGAAAAGATGACATCGCCCGGCTTGAACCAATTATGAGAGCGGATAGCACGGAAAGGCGCATCAGCAAAGACTAGCGAGTCCTTGTCGGTCTTTAAGGTGATCTCGATCCTTTTTTGCAGCATGTGGTTATACGGCCGGGGCAGGGCAGGAATAAGAATGCTCGCGCCGCTAAGAACCAGGGCAACAATAAGTACCAGCAACGACTTGAGATATGGACGCCGGTCCTCTTGGAAGACAATACCCGCTCCTTCAGAAACCATTAGTGCGAGCGGCAGGAAGGAGAACAAGGCTGCCAGCCGGAGAAGCCTTCTCAAGTAGCCCAGGCTGAAGAGCCCGGCAAAAAGCGGTGCAATCACCGGATGGAAACAAACCAGGGGCACGGCTATCATAACCGCCATGACAAGCCACGCTCCTTTGAAATCTTTTCGCTTTCGCCACACCAGGGGCAGCGCCAGAAATGCGGGCACGTAAAGGGGGAAGAAGGTCATGTTGGGGTTTTGCAGACTCCACTTAAAGGGATTAAGAACAAACAGCGTCTCGCTTATAAAGGCGCGATAGGGGTTCCTTCCGAACTGGCCCCAGTTGGTCGCCTGGATTGCTTCGTAGCGAAGCAGAATGTAGGGAACGGATATGAGCAGGCATCCGGCAATCAGCCGGACAATTCCCCGGTAAGATATTCCCGCCTCGTGGTCCGATAAGTGCACCAGCGGCTTTTGCCGCCATAATAGATAAGCTGCGCCCAGCAAAGGAACAACCACCAGAGCCAGTAGGTACACCCAGAGCTGCAAAGAGAAAAGCGCTTCCATTGTGCCGGAAAACAACGGCGGCTTTCCATCCGTATTGCCGTGAACAGCCATGGCGATGACCTTGGCAATGCTTAGTCCATAAGGAAAAAGCGCCAGAACAACTAAAGCACATATCGCGGCTTTCCACTTCGAGCGCCAGGCAAGCCCGAGTCGCTCATAAACCCTGCTTGCAGAGAAAAACCGGCACACCAGTAAAAGCATCAAAACTATATAGAAGCAAAGCCCCCACAGTACGTGGACAATTGACATGGCGAGCCCGGATAATGCCAGGCCGATAAAAAGACCGGCTTTTTCTTTCCGGCTGGTATCTTCAAGAAAAAAGGTCAAAAGGTACAGGCAGGCGGGAAAAGTGAGCAGCCACTGGCTGTCCGCAGGATAAAAGGTCGTCCTGCCTATAAACAGGAAGCCGCCGTAAATAAAGTGATACGAAAAATACAGAACCAGTCCCGCCCGGGCCACGCTCTCGGAGAAGAGCCGGCGGGCCAGCCCGTAAAAGGCCATGAGGGACGCGGGAATGGTAATAAACGCGCTCCGCGAATAAAGCTCGACAGGGTCGAGCTCGAAAAGCCGGGCCACCAGGGCCCAGTGGAGCGCCCAGATGTTATAGGAATGCACCGGGTCGGGAGGAGCGTCTTTGTAAGCGAAGAACGAAATCGACGCCTTGTCCCAGGAGAGGAGCTTTCTTACATGCGAGATGTAGTTGAAGTAGTCCCAGTCAAGTTCGTCTCCTCGGAAAGCGCCCATCCAGGAGGACAAAGCGACTGCCGCGATGCCCACTGCAAAAACCACGACAACACCAGGCAAAGAAGGCCTCTCGTCAATATCCTCTGCGCGGGTTTGTATTGCACGTACCCGAAAAATAAGTGCTGCAATGAAAAGCAAAGCCAGCGCGTAAAGCTCAAGCGTTATAAGCCTCATAAGCGGAAGCTCGAGCACGTAAGCGACCAGCCCGGGAAAGGCCCATACGCCCATGGATATAGCGATGCTGAGCGGAATCCATTCCCATGAACATAAGCGCCTGCCGCGAAAAATGATAAGTCCCAAAAAAAAGCCGGGCGCAATAAAAAAGAGCGCCATGCCAAGCCCGATGCGTAGCTCCGCAAACACCTGCCAGTTCCCGAAGCCGCAGCAGAGAGCAACAAGACACAGTATCCCCCCGGCTATAACAGCCGCAAGTCCTCCCCAGCCTCTTTTGTCTCTTCCGTCCATTGTACATAGAGAACTGTAACAGGATTAAACTGCAAAAGTAAAGAAATGAGGCTCTTGCGGGTGTGCGACAGACGGATTTGGTGGTCATGGCCTCCCGGGTGGCCCACACAGTTTCGTACCCGAAACTGCGTGGGTGGCCGCCACAGACTGAACGCCTCACCATCATGGCCCTCCCGCGGTCCCGATGCCGGCGGCCACACCCGAAGCAGGTTACATGAAAATTCATGAGCTGCGTGCGAGCGACTTTAGTCGCGATTTTCCTCGCTCACACGGTATGCGTCATTTTAATCTTGACAAGACTCTGCTCAACTGAACCGCTTACCCCCTCCATCCGGAGTAATTTTCGTTGTAAAGGACATATCTCACCTTATTATGCCGGGGAGATGGCATGGTTGGGTAACATTCAGTCTGTGGCTTCGCCACCCACCCAGTTTCGAGGACAAAACCGCGTGCCACCCTCCCTGAACTTCCCGCTCTCTTCAAGCTTTTCCACCAATGCCTTCCTTCTCTTTTCAGTCCAGCCTTCGCTCCTGCCCCTGTCTTCCTCCAGATAGTCTTTGATACAATCAGACCAGCGTCCAAAAGGCAGGCCCGCTCAAAAGCCACCAAATATGTCGCACACCCGACTCTTGCCGTCTGCATGGATTGACTGTGTTATCATCTTTTCAGAGGACAAAGAGAAGGGAATAATGAAAGCGCCTTTTACAGGGACATGGTGGGTCTTGCCGGCCCGATTTCTGGCCGGTCCCAGCCCGGTCGGTGCAGACCATGACCGGACCAGGGATAATATTCATAGCCTGCTTTATGCAGGCATCAGGCTGATCGTATGTCTCCAGGAAGATTTCGAGCCCGGATTGGGTTCGGAAATGTCTCCGGACTATCCGAGCATTGCAAAAAAGCAAGCATATAAAAAGGATCTCCCGCTTTCCTTCTACCGAAGTCCCATACCAGATGCCTTTGTGCCTTCTGCCGGGCAAATGAGTGAGATCCTTGACCGCATAGACAGGGGCCTGAAAGATGACCTGCCGGTTTATATACATTGTCGGGCCGGAGTAGGCCGCACCGGCACAGTGGTGGGATGCTGGCTGGTCAGACACGGCATGAGCGGGGAACAATCCCTGGCCTGGTTGCAACGCCTTCGGGAGACCGAACATTACATGGGTCTCCTGCCCTCGCCGGGTACCGGCCGCCAGGTCGAGATGGTAAGGTCATGGAGAGAAACAGCCCCCCACCTAAAATAATGTCTTTTTAATAATGCCCTGTCACGAGGCTGACATTCGAATATGGAAAAGGTGGTGTATAATTGTTTTTACAGGTATCGACAACAAGGCGATACCGTGCTGATATCGCCTGAGGGGAAGGTGTCAAATGATTGCCGACAGGTCTAAAAGTCTGCTGGTTTTATTTGCATTGGCCGCGGTTATAGTAATTTTCCTTGCTGTCGGTAATCCCGGCGCGGGGGGCGCAGAAGAGCCGCGGGTTTATGATCTTGTCATCAGGAACGGGCGGGTGATTGACATGGAGACCGGCCGGGACGAGGTTGCTACAGTAGCGATATGCGAGGGGACCATAGAAAAGATCAGCTCGGATGCAGGCTCCGATCCTGCGGGAAAAGAGGTGATTGACGCCGAGGGCATGGTTGTCTCGCCGGGCTTTATCAACACCCACACCCACGAGGGAGGTGAAGCCGACACTCGAAAGAACCTTACTCCCGCGTCCAAGCTCATGGTCCACGACGGCATCACCTTCTGGCTGGGCGGCAATTGCGGAATGTCGCCCACCGGGGTGCACGTCCGGCTCGATGAGGGAAACGCCCTGAAGAGGGGAAATCCTGACAAGCCCTTGAGCAAGTTTTTGGACGAAGCTGAGAACGTGCCGCTTTATAACCATTACGGCACGTTGAGCGGGAACCTTACCCTCCGCTCCAATATGGCTCTCCATCACATGGAAGAGGAGTCGGAGGATGACATCGAGAAGATGAAGGATATCCTGGCCCGGGACCTCGATGCCGGGTCCTTTGGGGTGTCCTATGGCGTGATGTACGATATGGGGACCACCAAGAAGGCCATGGTCGAGTTGGCCAGGACAAGCAAAAAAGCCGGCGGCATGGCTGCAAGCCATACCAGGTATCCTACCTTTAACCTTAAACACCTCTCTCTTGGCATAGACAACGTGGTGCTGAAGAGATCGATCTACGAGGCCATTGACACCTGCCGCATATCCGGTGTGCCCTTCATAGTTTCTCATATCACCGACATGGCACAGGCGGACTCGACCCCCTGGGCGCTCGACACCATTGACCAGGCCATCCACGAGCAGGGCCTGCCCCTGGCCGGCGACATCATCGGACACGATTACCTGGGCAACGACTTTTACGTTCTTACCTTTAAGGGAAAGCTGCCGGTATGGTTCATGCTCAAGCTGGGGAACTTCAAGATGGACCAGTTTTATGCCGCCCAGGACGTTTACGTGGATGGTGAGCTTTACCTGGAGAAATACGGGCAGGTGACGCTCGAACAGGCCGAGTTTCTTCGAAAGAACGTGGACCGGGTCGAGACCGACGGCGGGCTCGGGCTGGGCCTGATTTGCAGGATCATCCCCCCCGGGGACACCAAGCTGGCGCTCTCCTATCCATGGGTGTTTGTCGGCAACGACCACAGCGGCAGGGCGGTCGACCCGGAAACCGGCGAGTTGGACCCCCACATGCCGAGGGGGCTGGCAACCTTCTCCCGGCTGCTGGGCCACTGGTCCCGCGAGCAAGGAGCTCTCACCATGAAAGAGGCGCTCTTCAAGGCGACCATAGCACCGGCCATGTGGCTAGGCATGGACAAAAAAGGCCGGCTTCAAGAGGGCTGCGACGCTGATATAGTCATCTTCAATCCCGATACAGTGATTGACCGCGCGAGGTGGCTCTACGACAAACAACACTTAAAACCGAAAGGAATCAACTATGTAATCGTGAACGGTCAGATCGTGGTGGACCACAACGAGCTCACCGGAGAAACCCCGGGCAATGTCGTCCGCCGCACTTGGCGAATACCTGGAGATACCCAAAAGGTCATCGCGCTCTACGAGAAAAGGTTCAAGTAATCCGTTGCTTAATTAGTGCCTGTTGCGAAACGGAGGTTTAATTTACTTTTCGGCGCTGTTTTGGACTGCGGCAGCAAGCTGTCCGCTTTTTCCGCCGGGAAGCAAGCTTTCCTGTCTGCCCTGTCTGCGTGTCCGCACAGGCAGGCGTGTCCGGCACAGGCAGGCGCAATCCCAAAACGGAGTTTTGCAACGGGAACTAGTGCACTGTCAAGCGTTTTTCGTCGCTTACAAGAGAGAGCTTCTTCGTGCGAGCGACTTTAGTCGCGATATCAGTCGCTCGCACGCAGCTTATAAATTTTAATGTGATCCGCCACTAGTGCTCTGTCAAGCCTTTTTTCTCGCTTACAAGAGATTTCTTCGTGCCAGCGACTTCAGTCGCGACTAAAAGTCGCTCGCACACTATGCGTCAGTGTAAGATTGACAAGGCACTACTGCTGTGTCAAATGCTTATCGAAGAATAGAAGAGAATCGTGCGATGTAACGGAATAGAATCGTGCGAGCGGCTGATACCGCGATCTTCGTCGGCCTTGTTCCTCTTTTTTCGAGAGACAGGGCTCTGGGTGACCTGCTTCGGCTGAGGCAGACACCATCGCGATTGCCGGAGGTTCATGATGGAGAAGCTGTTCAGCCTGTGGCGTTGCCACCCACGCAGTATCGGGGACGAAACTGCGTGGGCCACTTGGGAGGCGATGACCAGCAAATATGTCGCACACCCAGGCCGCTCGTACGTCTTAGCTCACTTTTTGCAGAATTTGCAGAACGCGATAAGAGGGGGTCGTTTCAGGGCAGGGGTTGTTTTTGTTTCCATTTACTGAAAATTTTCTCCACTTCCGATTTCCATGAGTTGAAAGTTTCCGGGCTTTGGTGGTCCGGATACTCGGAGTAGAGGCGCAGGGTTTTGTTGATGTCCTTGCCGAGCAGTGCGAGCCTTACTGCCAGCGCGGGTCTTGTGATCAGTCCGGGAAAGGACGAGACCACCGAGGAGAGGGGCAGCTTTAGCGCCAGTCCTTCGAGTGATCCTCGGATGCCCTCTTCGGTGAGGAGGCCGGAGCCGTACAGGGCTGAGAGCTCGTCGGGCTTGAGTGTAAGTATGAAATGCCGGAGCAGGTCGGCGTTGGCCTGGGCCATGCCCCTGTCTTTCATGTACTCCACGTTATACCGCCACAGTGCGCTTATGGAGGTGTCGTTCTCTTCCAGTGCCCTGTCCGCCACTTTGCCCAGTATGCCTCCTGCAGAGATCGCGTTTCCCACCCCCGAGGCGTGCATGGGAAAAGCCTGGCAGGCTGCATCCCCCACCAGGGCCATGCCATGGGAGACCAACGAGGACAACGGCCTTCTTACCGGGATGACCCCGCCTCCCGCGCTGATCAGCTCGCGGATCCAGGGCCGGGACTCGACGTACTCCCCTGCCAACTGGCGGGCGGTCTTGTATTGGGAGCTGTGAGGCAGGGCCACGTTTACGTCAACCCTGTCGTCCTCCAGGTCCACGTATATGGAGAACAGGGAGAAGGGAGAGGTGAATCCGGTTCGACAGACGTTTACCTGGGGGCGGAGCCGGTCCTGGGAGACCAGTTCCATGACGGCTTCCCGGTCTATCTCCCGCGATTCCTGCCAGGCGTTGATGACGTCGGCAGGGTCGATCTCGACCTCGATGTCGCCGCCGTTCTCGAGACCGTGGCGTAAAACAGCGGCAATGCCGGTGGCGTCCACGCAAAGGGGGGCCCGAAGTTCGAGCAGGCGACCGTCAGCGGAAGAGCCCACCACGCCTTGCACGCGCCCGTTTTCGAGCAAAGGTCCGGTCACCGTACTCTCGAAGAGAAACTCCACTCCATGTTCTTCGGCCTCTGTCATCATCCGGGAGAGCAGGGAGCGGAGGTCTACGGAGACCAGGGACACGTTTTCCAGCTTAAGCGTAGTTTCATTGTCCGGAGAGATACACTCGCGGCTCATGGGGGAGGGCTTCTTTTCCGGCGGCTCGGGAGGAGCAAGGCCGACCTCTGCGAACACCGACTCTTCGAGGGACACCCGCAGGTTACGGCCCATGTCTTCCCGGGAGCGCCTCTCCACGACCAGGGGCCGCCTCCCGCTCCGGGCCAGGGCCAGCGCGGTCATCAGGCCGCCCGGTCCGGCGCCTGCGATGATGATATCAGCATCGTTTTGCGATGAGGCCATAATTGAAATGTTCTCCTTGGAAAAGATACGAAAAGCCGATTATAAAATCGATTTTATCACGGGGATAAACTGCGGCCAAAAAGGGAAGTTGAAAGATTGCGCATACCCGGAAGGGCGGGAGTAAAGGCCCCTCGACACGGTTCAGGAGGGCGCTCGGCTTAAATCCTTTTTTTGTAACAGGTCGATATCCAGGGGAAGGCCCTTGTCCGGGTCGGGAATCAGCGACCTTGCACCCTCCTGGCAGTGCTCCACGCAAAGGCCACAGCCCATGCAGTTTTCCCGGATGTAGTCGGGACGGCCGCAGTTGTCTATTGTAATGGCGTCGAACATGCATACCTGGGCGCACCGGCCGCAGTTGTCGCAAAGCTCGGGCTCGATTCGGACGGAGTATCCCGCGGGCGCGATATTGCTGAGGTCCTCTCCACCCTTCACCGACCGGGCGATGCGCATTCCTTCAAGACCGCCGCAGCAGCAAGAGCAGCACGAACAGATAACACCCGACCTCCCGCCGGTGGCCACCTTGAACCATGCAGTGGTGATGCAGCCCCGCTGCCGGGCGTCGCGGATTATGGCAAGGGCCTCCTCCTGCGAGATGCGCCGGGAGTTGAACTTTTCGCCGTGCTCGAGCCAGAACCCGGCAGTGGTCTCGCCTATTGCTATACACACGTTGACCGGCAGGCATGGGCTCTCCCGGGAAAGCCGGCAGGGACAGTCCATGACAGCGATATGCTGCGGCTCTGAGAAGATGATCCGCCGGGCAAAGGGATAGGGTATGACCTGTTCGGTGGCGTCTTCGCCGAGGTCAAGAGGCTCTTTTAACGTAAGTATCTTTTCGGCGTCCGGGCCGGTGAGGACCTTGGCGTGATAGCGGTTGAAAACCACCCGGAAAAGGCCGCTCATGGCAGAGAACCGGCTCAGCCTCTCCCGCACAAAACGGCCGGCCTTCAAAAAGTATTTCACGTACTTGTCGTACCACTTGAAGTAAATGTAGTTATGCACCGCACGGTCGGGCCGGGCGCCGTGCATGGCGAATATTTTGCGGGTGGATTTCTTCATGAACTCAGATAGTCTCTTTGCGGATTTCCATGTGTCGTTTTAATCGCTCATGACGACCGGACAGGAGATCGCCTCTTATGATTTCCTAAGTTTCTTTAAGGGGACCCATTCGCCTTGTTTGTTTTTAAACTTCCAGAACAGCGGTCCCTGAATATTTCTTCCCGTTACCGCCTTGCCGGCACAAGAAAGACTGGTAAAGATTTCTCCATTATAGCTTATGGTGCCGTCCCTTCTTACAACGGCCCAGTATCTCTGCCCTTTGTAGTCCGCACGGATCCGGAAGCGGTCATTCACATATTCTCCAGTTGCCCGCACTTAAATACGTTGGCCCTCCTTCTTTTCCGGCATCTTAAGCTTTGTGGCTAATATATGGAGCTACGTCGGAACCGGGGAAGAAAAACATAAACTTTATCGTTAAGAACCGACCCCGTCTCTTACCATACCTGACTCACTCTTCCTTTGGTTCGGGACCGACTTTCGGGGCGTGAGTCTCCTGTCCAGGGCCTTCCCAAAGCTCCTGTTAAAAAGCCCTCCCGGCCGGGGGCCTGCACGTGCGCTCGTCCGCCGCAAGGCGTAAGGTGACGGGGCGCGCCCGGCACCACCTCTTGCCGACCTGGGAACGCGACATTAATGACATATCGCGCCGGGAAAGTCAAGAGTTATGTATGGTGTCGCCGGAACTGGTCCGGAAAACGATTATCGCAGAGGTGCTCCGTTCTCCATAATCCGGTTTACCAGAACAAGGCCTCAAATAAAGTTAGTAGAGACCCGACCAATCATCAGGCAATAAAAAGGCCCCGGCTGGAAAAACATTTCCAGGCGGGGCCGGGCCGTTGACCATTTAAAGATCAGTAGCGACGTCCGCCGCCGGGACCTCCTCTTCCGCCGCCGCCGCCGCGGTTGTCGGTGCGGGGCTTGGCCTTGTTGACGTTCATTCTACGACCGCCGAGTTCCTTCTCGTTAAGTCCCTCGATGGCCTGCATGGCCTTGGAATCGTCGTTGATCTCGACAAAGCCGAATCCCTTGGATTGGCCACTGTACTTGTCCTTGATGATGTTTACCGAACTGACCTCGCCGTACTCCTCGAAAGCTTGGCGCAATTGATCCTCGTCAACGTCATAAGACAGGTTTCCAACATAGATGTTCATCTCG
>CAYQTK010000159.1:0-10593 GCA_964420375.1 uncultured bacterium | reverse complement strand
GAGACCGCGATTTAAAGGTGTTGGTGTATACAAATAAAGACAGCAATAAGTTCTTGCTTTTCAGCAAGTTGTACTGGTAATGCCAGCCCGTTCATAGTAAACTCAGGCCAGAAGTTACGGGTTCCGGAAAACAGATGCGAGGAAGCTTTATCTGCGAGGGAAGTCGCTTTCACGTAACTTCTAAACTTTAATGTAGTCCGGTACTGCTCTTTAACCGGATGGACCGGAATTAAAATAAACCGCTGCCGGAGATCATCTCTTGATGCCATACTCCTTAATCTTGTAAAGAAGGGCCCGGTGGCTTATCTCGAGAATCTTGGCGGCCTTGGTCCGGTTCCCTTCGGTGTGGGCCAGGGCGCGCCTGATGAGTATCTCTTCCACGTACCTGCCGACCTTCTTGATGCTCAGCTCGTTGTCGGGAATGCTCAATATTCCCTGACTTTCATCTTCCATTATATAAGGTGGAATGTCGTCACCGGTTATCTGCGGACCATCCGCCAGGGTCATGGCCCGCTCGATAGCGTTTTCCAGCTCACGCACGTTCCCTTCCCAGGGATATGCCATAAGGACCTCCATTGCGTCACTGGAGACACCTTCGATCTGCTTGCCCATGGCCTCGTTATTTGCCTTTATGAACCGATCCACCAGAATCGGAATGTCTTCTCTCCTCTCCCGCAAAGGAGGGATATGGATGTTCATGACGTTAAGCCGGTAAAACAGGTCCGATCGGAACCTGCCCTGCTTTACGTCCTCGTTCAGGTCCCGGAGGGTCGAAGCCACGATACGGACGTCCACCGGAATCTGCTGGGTATCGCCCACCCTGCGGATTTGCTCCTCCTCCAGTACCCGCAGCAGCTTGACCTGCAGGGAGAAGGGAATTTCTCCGATCTCGTCCAGAAAGATGGTGCCGTTGGTGGCTTCCTCGAACAGGCCCCGCTTGGTGGAAACCGCGTCTGTAAAAGCCCCCCTTACATGTCCGAACAGCTCCGACTCGAGGAGCGTCTCCGGGATGGCACCGCAATTTACCGGTATGAAAGCGTTCTCCTTGCGGTTGCTCGAGTAGTGCACTGCCTTGGCAATCAGCTCCTTGCCGGTGCCGGACTCACCGGTGACCAAGATGGTGCTTTTATAGGGGGCCACCTTTTTAATGGTCTCGAGTAGCTCGGTCATCTTGGGATTCCGGGTGACAATGTTGTCCAGGGAGTACTCGGACGCCACTGCCCGGCGAAGGATCACGTTCTCCCGCAAAAGTTTTTCGCGCTCCTCTGCCTTTCTGAGGGTAAGGATGATCTCATCCGTCCGGAAAGGCTTGGGAATGTAATCATAGGCGCCCTTTTTCATGGTCTCGATGGCGGTGTCCATGGTGCCGTAGGCGCTCATCATGATAACGGTTGCGTTCAACCCGCGCTTTTTCATCTGTTCGAGAAGCTCGGGGCCGTCTATCTTGGGCATCCTTATATCGCAGAGCACGAAGTCAAAGCTCTCGTTCTCCAGGTTCTGCAGGGCCTCCTCGCCATTGGAAGCGCACTGCACCTGGTAACCCTCCTCTTGAAGAAGGACCTCCAGCATGTGCCTCATGTTGGCTTCATCGTCAACTACCAGAACTTTGCGGGCCATATTTATCCCCTCTACTTGGATGCTTCCGGACATACTAAACGATTCAAGAACTCTTCAAAACTGCAAAGTCACTTTTGTCCAAAATAGATTTTTATTTGAAGGCGCAAAGTAAAAATATAACAAGATTTCGCCTCTGCTGTATTTTACAGTACTCTATTCAAGGAGTGCTTTTCAATGAACCCGAACCTAAAAAAACGCCGGCTTTTGCATATCAATACCGAGCATCTGTTTTCCGAGCTGTTGCTCTGTCAAGCGTTTTTTGTCGCCTCCAAGAAGAATGATTTTAGTGCGAGCGACTGATAGCGCGACTAAAGTCGCTCGCACGGTATGCGTCATTTTAATCTTGACAAGACACTCGAATGAACAAGAGATTCCCGATTCTTCGCGTCTTTGCGACTTTGCGTGATATTATTCTCAGCATTAGTTTCATGTTTTGGACAGCAATGCTGCCAAGTGTTCCGATAACACGTGAATCAATGATATCCTTTCATCTTCTAAAAGAGCACGCTCACTCGGCAGCCGGCAACCAGAGCCGGAAAATTGCGCCTTGTCCCTCCTTGCTCTCCGCGCTCAGTATGCCGCGGTTGTTCTCCGCTATGCGCAGGCAAATGGAAAGCCCCAGGCCGGTGCCTTGCCCGGGCTCCTTGGTGGTGAAAAAAGGATCGAAAATCTTCTCCAGGTTCTCCTTGGAGATGCCGGGTCCGGTGTCGGACACGGAAAGCTCGACTCCCTGCATATCGTCTCTTGTCGCCCGGCGGGTAGCTAATCTCAGCTCGCCTCCCTCGGGCATTACCTGCACCGAATTCAACACCAGGTTGACTATAAGCTGCTGGATCGAGTTGCGTCCGACCTCGACCAGGGGAATGTCTCCCTTGTCAATGGACAGGTCAACCTTGTCAAAGCCTTTCTGGGCGCTAAGCAGGGTGATCGACGAGTCGAGTATCTCGTTCAGGTCGGTCTTGCCGGCGCTCTGGTCCTGCGGCCGGCTGTAATCGAGGAGCTCGTTGATGATATCATCCATTCTCTTCAACTCGGAAAGGACCCTGTCGAGCATCTGCCGGTCTTTGTCCTTTAGGTACTCGCGCCGCAGGAGTATCTGCATGTAGCCGTTAATGGACGCCAGGGGATTGCCGATCTCGTGGGCCACCCCTGCTGCCAGCCTTCCTATGGAGGCCAGCTTTTCAGAGGCCAGAAGTTCACGCTGGGTCTGTTCCAGGTTCTCGTTGACCCTTTTGAGCTCGGTAAGGTTATCCTCCAACTCGCTGCGGTTCTCGGCCAGGCGCCGGGTCATCCGGTTAAAAGCACGGCCCAGCCTTTTCATCTCCCGGTTCTGATGAATGTCCACCCGGTGGTCGAACTCGCCGCGAGCGACCTTTTCAGTGGCTTCCAGAAGCGAATGGACGGGAGCCAATACCTGCTTGTTAAGGACCCGCCAGCCGAAAACGGCAACTGTCAGAGCGAAAATAAGGATGTAAGGAATAATGATCAAGACGCCGTAGCGATGGACATACTCGGCAGGCCAGTAACCCTGCATAAAGTAAACCAGGATGGAGATAAGCACGATTGCGCCGAACATGAGAACGCTCATGCTCACCACGACCTCGCCTAAGAGGCTGGGCATACGCGCATCCTTCTTGGACTCTTCCGTGCTATCAGTTTCTATATGAGACCTAGCGTCGGAGTCCGCCTCGGTTTCGGAAGAATGCTTGTCTTGCTTTGACTTGTCTGTCAATACGGCCTCCCTAACCGGTTCTGTCCCCTCAATAAATAATGTGATCCATCAAAAGCCGCTTTTCAAGGAAAGGCCAGAGCATGATAACCAGCATGGCCCCAGCGGAAAGGAACGGCCCGAAAGGCACCCGGAAGTCCCGGTTGGCCCTGCCCGAAAGGTATAGCACCACCCAGCAGAGAACGCCGCTCATGCCCGCTATGAGGATTACCATGGGAAGTTTTATGAAACCCATAAAGGAACCAAGTCCTGCCATTAGCTTGACGTCCCCCATGCCCATTCCTTCCTTGCCCGTCACAAGTTTAAACGTCAAGAGAACGAAAAGAAACAGCCCGGCGCCCGTTCCCATTCCCGCAAGCGATTCATACCACCTCACTTCCCACCCCGGCGCCCATGAGGGGGGAAGCAGGGACATTGCTATGCCCAGGGGGACCAGGCCAAGGGTGATGGTGTCCGGCAAAAGCCGGTGATACAGGTCAATGGCGCTGCCCGCGATCAGTGCCGCGCCGAAGACGAAACACGCCAGCGCGGACAAGGAAGGATCGAAACGAAGCAAGCAAAGCACCGCCCAGATACCACCCAAAAGCTCGACCACCAGGTAACGGACCGATATCCGCGCGCCGCACCAGCGGCACCTGCCGCCCAGGATCAGCCAGCTTAATATAGGCAGGTTCCAGTACCACGGAATGGGAGTGCCGCAGCAAGGACAGTGGCTGCCCGGCTTCATCAATGACTCGCCCAGCGGCCAGCGATGGATCACCACGTTTAAAAAACTGCCTATGCACGCTCCCCCGATAAAAGCGAACACATAAGACAAACCCGATTCATGAAAAAGCTTCAGTCCTTCCATATTCTCAGCTTCTACTTGTTATAAGCAGACCTGCATCTTCTGCTTTTCCTGGTGTTTGTTCGTAATTGTTTTTATCACTTACAAAAAGCAGTTCCTGTGCGAGCGGCTTTCTTCGCGACTTCCGTCGCTCGCACAAAAACCACCTGTCTTGTAACCGACAGAAATCGCTTGACAGAGCACTACAACGCCCTTCTCACGGCGCCGTAGGTGGAAGCCGTTTTTATGAAGTTCCACAGGGTGGCCGCCTTCACCGAATAGTCGGGCTTTTCAGGCTCGGCGTTCTTCACCGCGCGGACCCAGGCGTCAGGATCATCCGACTCCACAATACCCTGGAAGTCGTAGATACCGAAGTGCACTATGCCTGCGGCCTTGCAGGCGGCAGCGTCCTTGCCGAGCTCTGCCGGGTCCTCCCACACCGCGCCGTGGCCCTCGCCGGGGATGGTCTGGCCCAGGCTGATGGCCGCCCGGTTGCCGTACTCCCCGGCTATGGTCTTGCAGATAAGATAGGAAAGGTAGCGCGTGTCGTGTACGTCCCATTCCATACCCATGCCGCCGAACATGTCCTTTAAAAAAGCCGTGTTCTGGGACCCGAAGTTCATGAAGGAGACGTAGTCCCAGTCCACGAACAAAGCCGGTCCGCCGGCAATGTCCTGCGCCACCGGCTGGCCGGTCACCAGGTCCACCGCGGCGTAATCCATGGCCGTGCTGATCGCTACTGTGTCGTGCTCGTGGAGCTTGGCCAGCACCTTTTTGAACTTGGGAAGGGCGGTCTCAAACTCCTCCTTGTCCATCATCTCCCAGATCTGGCCCAGGTCTTCTTCAGCGCCAGACTCGGAAGCTGCCTCCTCCGGCGCCCGGTCGGTGCCCTCCTGACAGTTGGGCGGCTCGATGTCCACCACCATGGCCTCGATCTTGTGGTCGTGTTCCTCTGCCCAGTCATATATCTTATCCAGGTGGTCAAGGAAGTCCTCGGCGTGCTTCTCATTGAGATACAGGCACTCCTCGCGGGGAAGCAAAGGCCAGAAGACCACCTGGATGCCCGCGTCCTCATAAGCCGTCAGGAACTCGTCCAGCTTGTCGTTTAAGTAATGCGCCCGGATGTTGGGCGCCACCAGCAGGTTATGGCGCTTGGCCAGGGCCATGACCTCCGGCTGCATCAGTTGGTCAAAGGTCATGTACTCCACGGTCACCAGTATCTGCGGCTCGTCGGGATCAACACCGCCCAAAACATAAGATTCCTCAGACTCGGTGTCTGCCAGTAGAGGAAAGCCGATCACAAGAAAAACACCCAAAAACGCCGCTGCAATAAAACAAAACCAGAACTCTTTTGTTAAATCCTTCATTTTCCTCCTCCACTCCCGAGTAAAATTGAGCCGAAGCTCCGACGTTTCATTCCGGACCCCGGGATAATACCCGGAACAAATAGTAGCACGCCTTCCGTTTGCGAATCAAAAAATCTTATTCAGAAAAACCTTCTTGCCCCCCGCCGCACTCCGTGATAACTTGAAGACTGTTTAATAAGCATTCGAGGAGTACTTGATGAGCGAAGATTTGAAGGTCCAGCGGATCGAGACGTTAAAGGAACTCAAACAGATCAATTTTTATTATCACGTGGGACTTCACCAGGCCAAGGAGTCGGGCACGCCGGTGTGTTACATGAACGCGCTTGCTCCCACCGAGTTGTGCTATGCCATGGACGTCCTTCCCTGTTATCCGGAGAACCACGCGGTGGTATTGCAGGTAAAACGCAAGGCCCTGGAGACCGCGGAGGCTGCCGAGGCCGCGGGATACTCGCCCGACGTCTGCTCCTATGCCCGGTGCGACCTCGGCTACCGGGAGCTCGGCAAGGACAGCTCGCCCATCGGGGGAATACCCGATCCGGACATGATCATCTTCGGCTCGCTCCAGTGCTGGACCATCGGCAAGTGGTTCGAGGAGCTGGGCCGCCGCTACAACGCGCCCATGTTCGTGCTCGACGTTCCCAGCCAGGGGCGGGGATTTCTTCACGATCCCGACCCTTACGTGACCGACTATATCATCGACCAGTTAAAGGAATGCATCTCGTGGATGGAAGAGCTTACCGGCAGAAAGATGGACCCCGACAAGCTCAAGCACACCATGGAGCTATCCAAGGAGGCCTGCAAGCTGTGGTGGATGATTATGGAAAGCGCAACCGCCAAGCCGGCGCCGCTGACCCTGTTCGACCAGTACCAGGCCATGGCGCCAATCGTGGACCAGCGGGGAACACAGGTCACCGTGGACTTCTACAAGAAGCTGCTTGACGAAGTGCAGGACCGGGTGGACAAGGGCATCGGCGGCATACCCAACGAGAAGTACCGGCTCTACTGGGACGGCCTGCCCCTGTGGCAGTCAGTGGCCGACTTTTACACCATCCTTCTCGAACGCGGCGCCAACCTGGTGGCCAACAACTACACCCGGGCATGGGCCCAGCTTGCCGCAGACCCGGAAAACATCTTCCCCAGCTACGCCGAGAGCTACCTCAAAAACTACGACCCCATGATCCGCGACCGGGCGTTCGATATCGCCGAGACCATCCGGCGCTATGACCTCGATGGGTTCATCCTTCACTCCGACCACTCCTGCCGGTTCCTCTCCCTGGGTCTTACCGACACCCTGGAGGAGGTCACCCGAATGACCGGAAAGCCCGGACTGCTTCTCGACACCGACCACGGCGACCCGAGGCTGTACCAGTCCGAGCAGATCAGAAACAGGATAGACGCCTACCTGGAGATGCTGGACTGATCCGGATTTTCCTGGAACACTAAAGCCGGTTCAGTGAGTTTAATGAGTTCTCTGCGGTTTTCATCGTAGATGAGTTGAAGCCCCACCTGGTATGAGGCGTTCATCCATCCGAAGCCTTCTTTGGTGATGTAGTCGAACTGTGTGCCCACGTTGCCGTACTCCACGAAGACCTTGTGGGACCGGGTCAGCACGTTGAACTTCTCGGGTATGGTGCCGTTGTAGTCGCGGGTGTTTCTGGTGATGGTATACAGCCACTTGTAGGCGATTCGGCGGGCTTGTTTTTGCATGCCGTATCGTTGCATGGCCTGCCAGGCCAGCATCTGGTGGGGGGGCCATCCATAAGGATAGTCCCACTGGCGGGGCGGCCTGCCCGCGGAGACCTCTCCGCGGGATGACTCGGCTGATGCTGCCAGTCCGCCGGGCTGCTCGAGGGTTTCGAGCGCCGCTTCCACGATCTCTTGCGCGCGCTCTTTGCTTACCATGCCCGCCCACACCGGGTAGAGGGTGGCGGCATAAACATATTCCGACCTCTTTTTATTTCGGAAGTCGTAGTCGAAGTACATCTTCTTTTCCGGGTCCCACATGAGCTTGTCCATAAGCTCCTTGCGGCGCGCGGCCTTTTCACGCCACTCGGCCGGCGTCTCTACTCCCGCGGCTGTCTCCAGCTCTCCTCCCAGCTCGTTTTCTATGGTTTCTGCTATGTCCGTCTCGATTTTGTAAAGGAGTGCGTTCAGGTCCACCGGGTTGAAGTTCGCGCATTTTCCCGAGAACCTGTAGGTGGTGTCGTTGCCTGATTCGCGGACGGCCCGGTCATGGACAAAGAATTTATCAAGTGCGGGGTCCTTGTACTTGCCCGACATGTAGCCTTGAAGGAACTCGCTGGTGGAGACTCCCAGCGCATCCGCGCGGGGTTTTATCACCGGATCGTAATGTCCGGGCTCGACCTCGATGCAGGGGCCTTTGCCCCCGCCGTAGTAGCGCGAGAGCCCGGTTTCTGTAAGCCGCGGAGCACTGGTCCACACCTGGCGGTACTCCTTGACGGCGGCTTTCATTACCTCGGTGAGCCATTGCTTGTCCGCTTCGTTCTTGTCAGTCTTCGTGTAAACCGCCAGCGCCATGGAGGTCAGGAAAGGCGGCTGTGATCGGGTTAGGTAATAGGACCGGTTGGCATTGGAAATCTTTCCGTAATGCTCGATCTCGTAGACGTGGTTGTCCACCATGGCCCGGGCCAGGTCTATCCTGTGGTCGGCAAGCAGCCCCAAAGCCTCGAAGTAACAATCCCAGCCGTACATCTCGTTGAACCTGCCCCCGGGAGCCACAAAGGGAACGCCGCGGATGCGTCCGTTTTCCCGCGTAAGCTTCAAGGCCACTATGCCGTGCCTGCCGTCCCTGCTCCGGACGTATTCCGGCGATATCTTTTGGGGAAGTTTTACAGCCTTCATGTTCCATTCAGGGTGGTCCTCGGCAAGCCCGGAGAAGTAATCGAGAGCAAACCCGTCGTTACGGGCCACGTACACGTATTTATACTTGTCCTCGGAGCCGACCTTGGGGTCTTGGAACATGCGGGGCAGATACTCTTCATCGACTCTCCTGGTCAGGCTGTCCCAGTAGACCTCGCGAATCAGCCGGGAAGTCCGGTGGACCGGGTTCTCGAAGATTCTGTCCGGGCTGATCTCTTTGAACTCCTTGCCGGACTGCCGGGCCACGCTCAGTTCCTGGAGCAGATTGGAAAGGAGGTAAACGCCCCTCAGTTTGTGCTGATTTCCTTCCTTGTCCCGGAAAACAAACACCCCGTCGCCGCGTTTTTCCTGCCCTTCCCTCTTGTCATCCACCGTGATCTTCTTATCACCGTCGGTGTCCTCTGCCGCGAGCAATGACTTCCAGGTGTCCTCTACCGGCACAGTGACAGGACCGGTAAGCGGCTTTGCAGGCGGCCCGAAAGCCGAGGTCTCATCTCCCCCGGACCTTTCCTGCCACACCACGTAAAGCGACATTGCTGCGGCAGCAACAACAGCCACCACCAGCAAAGGGGTCAAATACTTTTTAATAGAAGGTTGGCTCAATTTTGCTCCTTTCCTGGTTATGTTTTTCCGCGCTTTCGCTTTTCACAGTTCGCGCTCTATTCCAAGTCCAGGTTGCCTCTGGAGTCGAACCGCCAGTGCAACGGTCCTTCCCGTAACTCGATCTTCCTTTTCTCTTTTTCCATGTCGCCAAGCAGCGGCTTGCTTACCAGGAGCTCTTCCAGGTCCAGGGTGTCGCTGATGCGGGCCACCCGCCAGGTTTGCGGGTCCGGGTTTCCCGAGGTCTGGAGCGCGGCCGCGATCGCCTTGCGATCGGATGGAAACGACAGGGGAATTCTTGCTCTTTCAATAAACGTTGATGCCATCACGTTGGTCCGGGTTATGTCCGCGTCCATGCTCTGCACCAGGGCATCAGTGGTCACGTCCGCCAGCCCGACTCCGTAAGCGTTGCCGCCCGCTCCCTCGGAAAGCCGCAAGACCGCAATCCTCCGGATGCAGGGCAGCGCAGGCTCGGGCTCGCCCGCAATATGCAGCCTTCCTATGACCTCGGTGTCCATGCCCGTGCCGGAGAAGTCTTTGCCCATCCGGTCGACCACCAGCGCGTCGGCGTGATCAAAAGGCAGACGCGGCCGCATGGCCCGGGCCTCTTCCAAAAGCTCAGGCTCGTCCTTCATGATCCGCGAAGGAGAAAGCACCTTGATGCCCAACAGCCGGTCCCGCCCGTTCTCAACCAGCGCCATGCCCGCGATGACGGGCGCTTTCTTTAACATCACTTTTGCCATTGCCGGCACCAGTCGGGCGAGTCCGCTCGCTCCGCGGGCGTGGACAGCCGGCGCGCTTTTCTGTTCGCCCATACCCACGGCCATCATCTTGGCAAGGCCGCTCTCGTATTTTCCCGAAAAGGAGGTATGGGGCTTGACCCGGTTTATGACTATAACCCCGTCCGCCTGCAAAGCCTCGGAAGCGCAATAGAGGGGCACGCCTTCTGCCCGGCCGATGCAGGTTATCCTGCTGCCCGCCCGCACCGGTGCTCCCATGCTCGCTTGCGTGATCCCCCGTGCTTCCAGGACTTTCTTCCTGCCCGAAGCAGTGCCGCCGCCGTGCGAGCCCATAGCAGCCAGGATGAAAGGCCGCGCTCCTCTTTGCCGGAGCCAGGATACCGTCTCCCCGAGCACCTCGTCAATCCGGTCTATGCCCCTGCTGCCGGCGGTAAGAGCTATCCTGTCCCCCCTTGTAAGCCGCCTTTTCAATCCGCTCCTCTCCAGCGCGGAGCTCACTTCGCCGGGAGCATCCTCTGTCTCCTCGCTGTAAAGCTCCTGTCGCACCCGGTACATGGAGGGCAAAGAAAAGCGCATGGACCATTTTTATCATGCGTTATAAGGCTTGGCAACAACGGGTACGCCGCAGCATCTGCCGGTTTCTTTCCGGGCCCTGATAAGACAAAGGGATCGGCCTGATCCTGGGAGTTTTTTCCATGCAGGTTCCGGGTGGCTGGTGATCTGTCAAGCTTACACTGACGCATAGTGTGCGAGCTACTTTAGTCGCGACTGAAGTCGCTCGCACAAAAAATATTTATCTTGTAAGCGACTAAAAACACTTGACAGAGCACTAGT
>CAYQTK010000158.1:0-10636 GCA_964420375.1 uncultured bacterium | reverse complement strand
TAGTGATTGGTTGAAATTAATCAACCCGACATTAGCTGGCGGTCAAGGCACTAGGCGCATAAGCAGTGATTCATATTCCAAAAGGGCGCCAGAAAACAGGGAGTCATGAGCTGGAACGCACTAAGGAGACAAGTCCTACAATATAGCAGGTTCAACATATCCCTTAAAAGACCTGTGAATTTTGAATCCCTGATTTCTTAATCATTACCTTAGACCATCCCCTTGAGCTTTTAGAGCACCACCTCGTAATTTTTGTTTGACTTTGGTTGGATTTCATGATAGGAATATGTACTGATTCCGTGAGCTAAAAGACATGGCGGAGGGTATCGACCATTTCTTTATCGAGTTTGCGGGAGGATGAGCAGTATTTGGGGTGCTTGGGATATATGACAATTATTTAAGGGGGTAAGGAAGTACGGTTTTCCTTCCTTTTTCTTTCTCCTGATTTAAGAAAAACTAATGTTGTTTTAACTGTATTCTAATGGTGTTTTTGCCACCATATCAGGGTATAAAAGCGTACTCCCTTAGCCGGCAATAGCTTCGCAGTAATGGCAGTTCGAAAGAGTTTGGAAGGTTTGGGGCGAATTGATACATTTAGCCGGAAGTATCCATCTTATTAAATCAAGGGTCCTTAAAGTTTACTCCAGTTTAAAAACGGGTTTTGACTCTTAAGTTGCGTTCTTTTTTTTTTTGAATAAAGGCGATCGGTTGGTCTTAAGGCTTTTTTGAAACCAAGAAAGGAGTAGGGGATATGGCAGGAAAACTGGTTCCTCCCCATGGGGGAGGCGGTCTGAAGCCCTTGTTGTTGGAAGGCAAGGCGTGCGAGGAAGAGAAGAAAAGAGCGGAGGGTCTGGACAAGAAAGTCATGATGACTTCGCGGGAGACCTCGGACCTCATCATGATGGGTATCGGGGCTTTCACTCCACTGGACGGCTTCATGACCAAGGCGGACTGGAAGGGCGTCTGCGACGACTTCAAGATGGAAAACGGGGTGTTCTGGCCCATTCCCATCACCCTCTCCACCGACGACGAGAACGTCAAAGAGGGGGACGAGGTCGCCCTGATCGACGAAGAGACCGATTGGGTCATGGGCACCATGCAGGTCAAAGAGAAGTATGAGATCGACAAGGAGCACGAGTGCAAGCAGATATTCACCACCACCGACACCGAGCATCCCGGGGTGGCCAAGGTAATGGCCCAGAAGAAGTATAACCTTGCCGGACCGGTCAAGGTGGTCTCCGAGCACCGTTTCCCGGAGGACTTCAAGAAAATCTACCAGCGTCCCTCAGAGTCGCGGAAGATGTTCGAGGACAAGGGCTGGAGCAGGGTGGCCGCACTCCAGCTCCGGAACCCCATGCACCGCTCCCACGAGTACCTGGCCAAGATAGCCATCGAGGTCACCGACGGTCTTTACATCCACCAGTTGGTCGGAAAGCTCAAACCCGGCGACATCCCCGCGGACGTCCGGGTCAAGGCCATCAACGCCCTGGTGGACAATTACTTTGTAAAGGACACAGTGGTCACCGGCGGCTATCCCATGGAGATGCGTTACGGCGGTCCCCGCGAGGCCCTGCTCCACGGCGTGTTCCGCCAGAACTTCGGCTGCTCCCACCTCATCGTGGGAAGAGACCACGCCGGAGTGGGAGATTACTACGGCCCCTTTGACGCCCAGAAGATATTCAAGGAAATCCCGGAAGACTCCCTGGTGCTCCGGCCCCTGAACATCGACTGGACCTTCTACTGCTACAAGTGCGATGGCATGGCCTCCATGAAGACCTGCCCTCACGGCAAAGAGGACCGGCTCATCCTTTCCGGAACCATGGTCAGAAAGAACCTCTCCGAGGGCAAGGAGCTTCCCAAGGAGTTCTCCCGGGCGGAGGTGGTGGAGATACTCAAGGAGTACTACCAGAACCTGGACGAGAAGGTGGAAGTAAAGCTCCACGGCGCAGCCACCGGTCCCACCGAAGAGAGCAAGAAGTAAGCTTGGAAAGTGTGGCCCGGGTTTTAATATAGATCGAGCAAGGAGGTGTTATAGACGGTCGGAAGGCAATTAAAGGTCGTCTAGAGTAGTTAAGGCGGGAAGTGTTCCCCCAAGAAATCCATTTAAGAAAAAACAGGAGGAAAGGATATGCCAAGTTTTGTCATTCCTGAAAAATGCGACGGGTGCAAGGCGCTGGACAAGACAGCTTGCCAGTACATTTGCCCCAACGACCTCATGGTGCTCAACAAGGATATCATGAAGGCCTACAATCAGGAGCCGGAGATGTGCTGGGAGTGCTACAACTGCGTGAAGATATGCCCCACCCAGGCGGTCGAGGTCCGCGGATACGCCGACTTCGTGCCCATGGGAGCAGCGGTGACCCCCATGCGCAGCACCGATTCCATCATGTGGACCGTCAAGTTCAGAAGCGGCCAGATCAAAAGGTTCAAGTTCCCCATCCGGACCACCGCTGAAGGAGAGGCAAAGCCTGACGGCGCCTTCGGCGAGGGAAGCGGCGACATCAAGGACTCGGTGACCCTCTTTACCGAGCCGGCCTCCCTGGGCCTTGACGCAGTCTGGACGAAAAAGTAAGGAGGTGTTGCAATGGAAAATATGGAAACCATAGAAGTTACTACTGACCTGTTGATCCTCGGAGGCGGAATGTCGGCTGCAGGAGCCACGGTCGAGGCCTCCCACTGGGCGAAGAAGAACAACCTCAAGGTCACCGTGGTGGACAAGGCCGCCATGGAGCGCTCCGGAGCTGTGGCAATGGGGCTTTCCGCCATCAACCAGTACATCGGACTGGGCAAAGGCGACAACACGGTCGAGGATTACATCAATTACGTGAAACAGGACCTCATGGGC
The DNA here is from genome assembly GCA_964420375.1 of uncultured bacterium. Classification (GTDB taxonomy): domain Bacteria; phylum RBG-13-61-14; class RBG-13-61-14; order RBG-13-61-14; family DATKZS01; genus CAYQTK01. The sequence goes on along the minus strand of CAYQTK010000158.1, from coordinate 7,791 downwards.
GTGGCCCGCGACGACCTGGTAGCATCCATCGCCCGCCACGTGGACTCTTCCGTACATCTTTTCGAGAAGTGGGGCCTCCCCATCTGGAAGGACTCCGAAGGAAACTACGTCCACGAAGGCCGCTGGCAGATCATGATCAACGGCGAGTCCTACAAGGCCATCGTGGCCGAGGCCGGCAAGAACGCTCTGGCAGAGCTGGGCGACAACGGCGAGCTCTACGAGCGCGTGTTCGCCATCGAGCCCCTGATGGACGGCGACCGGGTCGCCGGCGCGGTCGGCTTCTCCGTGCGCGAGAACAAGTTCTACGTGTTCAAGGCCAAGGCGGTCATGGCGTGCATGGGCGGCGCTGTCCACGTGTTCCGTCCCAGGAGCACCGGTGAGGGACTAGGCCGCGCCTGGTATCCCCCCTGGAACAGCGGGTCCTCCCTGTACTTCACGTTGAAGGCCGGCGCAGAGCAGACCTGCCAGGAAGTGCGCTTTATCCCCGTACGCTTCAAAGACGGATACGGACCGGTGGGCGCCTGGTTCCTCCTTTTCAAGTCCCGCGCCACCAACGCCATGGGCGGCGAGTACATGGTGGAGAGAAAGGACGAGCTCGAGAAGTGGAAACCCTACGGCACCGTCAAGCCCATCCCGGCGAACCTCAGGAACTGGCTCGGCATGATGGACATCATGGATGGTCTGGGTCCCATCTTCATGAGGACCGAGGAAGCCATCCAGAAGATCGCCGACCAGGAACCCGACGAGAAGTCCTTCAAGAAACGGATGAAAGAGCTGGAGAGCGAGGCATGGGAGGACTTCCTGGACATGACCATCTCCCAGGCCCTGCTGTGGGCGGCCACTGACGTGCAGCCGGAAGAGAAATCATCCGAGATCGCCGCGGCAGAGCCCTACTTCATCGGCTCCCACTCCGGCGCTTCCGGCGCCTGGGTCTCCGGTCCCGAGGACATCGCACCCAAGGAATACTTCTGGGGTTACGAGCATATGTCCACTGTAAAGGGACTCTTCTGTGCGGGCGATGCCACCGGCGCGTCCTCCCATAAGTTCTCCTCCGGCTCCCACGCCGAGGGAAGGATCGCAGCCAAGGGCGCCATCAGGTTCATCCTGGACAACAGCGACCAGCCCAACGTGGACATGAGCGAGGTCGAGAAATTTAAAGAGAAGACCTACGCCCCCATGAAGCTCTTCGAAGACACCAAGGGCCAGTCTTCCGACCCCGACATCAACCCCAACTTCATCAAGCCCAAGCAGTTCATGTTCCGGCTCCAGAAGATCATGGACGAGTACGCGGCAGGCGTCAACGCCCAGTTCACCACCAACAAGCCCTGCCTGGAGCGGGCCCTCGAGCTGATCAATTGGCTCAAGGAAGACTCCGAGAAGCTGGCCGCCGAGGACCTCCACGAGCTGATGAGGTGCTGGGAGAACGTACAGAGAATGTGGCAGGCGGAAGCGCACGTCCGCACCATCCTCTTCCGCGAGGAAACCAGGTGGCCCGGCTACTACCGCCGCTCCGACTTCCCCGAAATGAAGGATGACTGGAAAGTCTTTGCAAACTGTAAGTATGACGCCGGAAAAAACGAGTGGGAGATGATGAAGCGCGACATCATCGAGCTTTCTTGATTTTCGGCCGGCAGGCAAATTAACTCTTTGCAAGTCCCGGACGCCGCTTTCCGCGGCGTCCGGGGATTTGCATTTAAATTTTTAAAAGAATTCGATATGCCCGATAAAAAAAACAACGAGAATCCCAGGTGCCCCTATTGCGAGGCCATCATGAAAAAGTGGAGAGTTCCGGGTGATTCCACCTGGGAGGAAGAGTTCCACTTTGTATGCTTTAACGACGAGTGCGACTATTACGTACAAGGCTGGGATTGGATGTTGAGCCGGTACCAGCAGAAAGCATCATACCGCTGCCGAATGAGCCCCCTTGACATGCATCCCCGGCCTTTGCCCGTATGGTCTCCATCCGCGCATAAAAATTACATCCTCGACGATGACGAAGAAGATGAGTGATAAAGACATAATCAGCGAAAGAGAAGAGGTGGCCAGACAAATACTGGAGTCCGGAGAAAAGATGACGGCGAGCGATACTTTCCAATTCGCCTGCCACCCCGGTGTCTCCTGCTTCAATGTATGCTGTGCCAATGTAAATATCGTTCTGACCCCTTTGGATGTCCTGCAAATGAGCAGGGCGCTTCATATGTCCACCACCGATTTCCTGGCAAAACACACCCTGGTCCCGTTTACCGAAGAACAACAACTGCCCATTGTTTTCCTCCGCATGAACGAGGACGAAAAAAGGACCTGTCCGTTTGTTACCGATGAGGGCTGCAGCATATACGAGGCCCGGCCCTGGCCGTGCCGGATGTATCCCCTGGGACAGGCCTCTCCCTCTGATCCGGCCTCCCAGGGAGACGGCTTCTTCTTTCTCATGAAAGAGGACCACTGCCGGGGATTCGAGGAACAAAAACAGTGGACTGTTAAAGAGTGGATCAAGGACCAGGGAGCGGACCGGTACGAGGAGAGCGGAGAGCTTTTCCGAAAGGTCCTTCATCACCCCTACCTGCAGAAGCGCTCGTTGGACCCGGCCCGGATGGAGATGTTTTACATGGCGTGCTATGACCTGGACAAGTTCCGAAGGTTCGTGTTCGAAAGCAAGTTCCTGTCCCGCTTTGACGTGTCTTCCGAGGAGCTTGAAAACATCAGGTCTTCTGATATGGATGCTTTGCGGTTCGCCTTCCGCTGGCTGCGGTTCGCCTTGTTCGGCGAGCTGACCATGGAGATAAACCCCGCCAACCTGAGCGATCGGGAGCGGAGGGCACTGGAAAAAAGGAAGTAAAAAACTGTGAAAACGAGGTGGGTATGAGTGAGGAATCAAAGCGTATTCTGGTGATCGGCGGCGGGATGAGCGGCATTAGCGCTGCTCTGGAAGCCGCGGAAGTAGGACACGAGGTGGTGCTGGTAGAGCGGGAGCCTTACCTGGGTGGCAGGGTTGCCAGGACCTACCAGTACTTCCCCAAGATGTGCCCGCCTACCTGCGGCCTGGAGATCAATTTCAAAAGAATCAGAAACAACTCCAGGATCAAGGTCTATACCATGGCCGAGGTGGTAAACGTATCCGGGGAGGCCGGCAACTTCGACGTGAAAATAAAGATAAAGCCCCGCTATGTCACCGGCAGGCAGCCGGTAAGCCAGGCCCACAAGGACGCCGTGCAAAGCGAGGTCGCCGATGACTACAACCTGGGAATGTGCACCCAAAAGGCCCTCTACCTTCCTCACGAGATGGCCTATCCCTACGAGTACGTCCTCGACAAGGAAGCGCTCACCAGCGAAGAGATAGAAGCCGTCAAAAAGGCCGAGCCCCAGGGGGCCATCGACCTTGACCAGGCAGAGGAAGAAATCGACGTAAAGGCCGCGGCAATAGTGGTGGCCACCGGCTGGCAGCCTTTCGAGGCATCACGCATGGAAGACCTGGGGTTCGGCAAGTATCCTAACGTCATCAACAATGTCCAGATGGAAAGGCTCTGCGCCCTGAACGGACCGACTTCCGGAGAGATCAAAAGGCCCTCCGACAACGAGGCCCCCGCTTCCATAGCTTTCGTGCAATGCGTGGGCTCCCGCGACGAGAACTATCTTCCTTACTGCTCCGGTGTATGTTGCATGGCCACTCTCAAGCAGACCCGCTACATAAGGGAGAAGCTTCCCGAGGCCGACATATCGATCTTTTATATTGACATCCGGACCATCGGCAGGCTGGAGAAGTTCTATTACGACATCAAGGACGACGAAAAGGTCTCCTTTATAAAGGGCAAGGTCCCCAAAATCACCGAGACCGACGGCAACAAGCCGGTCCTGCATGTAGAAGAGATGCTCAACAATCAGAAGATGGAAAAGCCCTTTGACATGGTGGTCCTGGCGGCAGGCGTGGTGCCCAACACCGCCATGGAGAAGATTCCGGGCGCGAACATCAACTATGACGACAACGGCTTTGTGGTGGACAACCCGGACACCGGCATCATTGGCGCCGGCTGTGTAAAGAGGCCACTTGACGTGTCCCGCTCGGTCAAGGACGCGACCGCGGCGGCTCTCAAGGCCATTCAAATCGTGAGGAGGTAAGGCCGTGGAAGACAAACTGGCTGTATATATTTGTACGGGCTACGGTATCGGGGAGGCTCTTGACATCGAGGCCCTCCAGAAAGTGGCCGGCGAGGAGATGAAGGCCCCGGTGGTAAAGACCATACCCTCCTGCGGCAGCGATGACCTGGCCCAGATACGTAAGGATATCGAAGGCGAGGGCATCACCCAACTGGTGATCGCCGGGCCCACGCCCCGCTTTTATCCCCGGGACGCGTTTCCCGAAAACGTGGTAGTCGAGTACGGAAACATCCGCGAGCAGGTGGTATGGTGCCAGCCCGCCGGTGAGGAAGACACCCAGATGCTCGCCGAGGACAACCTCCGCATGGCCATTGCCAAGGCCATCCGCGTTAAACTGCCCGATGCCTTCTTCCCCGAGGGAGAGACTTTCAGCAAGGACATACTTGTAGTAGGCGGGGGGGTAACCGGACTCACCGCGGCCCTCGAAGTGGCTCGGACCGGCTACAAGGTCTATCTGGCGGAAAAGGAGACCGAGCTCGGCGGATGGTACAAAAAGCTCTACAAGACCATTCCCCATAATCCCCCTTACGAGCAGCCCGAGGACCCGGAAGCGGAGATCAACGAGCTCATCGAAAAGGTGACAAATAACGACAACATCAAGGTGTTCACCGGCGCCAAGATAGAGTCCATAAACGGCGGCCCCTGCCTGTTCGACGTGACACTGGCGGGACAGGAGCCCTTCCGGGTGGGAGCTATCATCCAGGCTACCGGCTGGAGAGCAGCGGAGCCAACGCATCTTGAACATCTCGGGTTCAAGAAAATTCCCGACGTGGTGACCAACGTGGACTTCGAGGCCATGGCCAAGTCCGGAAAAATCGTACGACCCTCTGACAACCAGCAGCCCAAGTCGGTCCTGTTCGTCCAGAACGAAGGCTCTGACGAGGCCGACCAGTTCAGTTACAGCTCTTCGATCAACTCGCTAAACGCCATCAAGCAGGCCGGCTACGTCAGGGAGAAAAACCCCGATGCCAAGGCTTTCGTGGTCTATGATAACTTCAAGGCCCCCGGCCATAACGAGCTGTTTTACAAGAGCGCCCAGCAGGACCCGGGAATATTCCTCACCAAGGGCAACGTGGTGTCGGTGGAAAAGAACAACGGCCATCTCAAGGCCCTGGTGGACGACACCCTGCTCGGCGAGAACATCGAGCTGGACGTGGACATGCTGGTACTGGGAGTAGGCATGTACCCCAACGCAGCGGACGGCGAGAGCATCCGCATCTACAACGACTCCAAGTTCATAGTCGAGAAGGGTGAAGACGGGGCCCAGCTTGAAGAAGCTAAGAAGCGGGTCGAGGAGTACAAGGATTACGCCGGCACCGAGCTTTTGAACCTGGGCTACCGGCAGGGACCGGACCTCCCCGCACTGTGGTGGGGGTATCCGGACTCCCACTTCATCTGCTTCCCCTACGAGAGCAGAAGAACGGGAATATATCCTTGCGGAGCGGTCCGCTCTCCCATGGACAGCCAGGGCGCCATGGAGGACGCCACCGGTGCGGCGCTGAAAGCCATCCAATGCGTGGAGATGACCTCCCGGGGAGAGGCCGTACATCCCCGCTCGGGGGACAACAGCTATCCCGAGTTCAACCTCAGCAAGTGCACCCAGTGCAAGCGCTGCACTGAGGAATGTCCCTTCGGAGTGCTCAACGAAGACCTCAAGGGAACGCCGCTTCCCAACACCACTAGGTGCCGCAGGTGCGGAGTCTGCATGGGAGCATGCCCGGAGAGGATCGTCAGCTTCAAGGACTACAGCGTGGACATGGTGGCCAACATGATCCGTGCAGTCGAGGTCCCCGACGAGTTCGAGGAAAAACCACGAGTGCTTATCCTCGCCTGCGAGAACGACGCCTATCCCGCGCTGGACATGGTCGGTCTCCGCGGCGGGAAGATAAACCCCTTCGTCCGCGTCATACCCGTGCGATGCCTGGGATCGGTAAACATCATCTGGGTCAACGAAGCCTTGTCCAAGGGGTTTGACGGCATTCTGCTGTTCGGCTGCAAGTACGGAGACGACTACCAGTGCCACTTCACCAAGGGCTCCGAGATGATGGTCGCCAGGAGCGACAACGTAAGGGAGAAGCTCAACACCATGGCGTTGGAGGACGAGAGGGTACAGCTCTTCCAGATCGAGATCCACGATTATGAAAGGCTTCCCAAGATCATTGACGAGTTCATGGAAACCATTGACGAAGTGGGCATGAACCCCTTCAAGGGCATGTAGGGCCGGAACGGAATCGCGGTGTCCGCCCGGCTTTTTAACACGGATATTCAAGATATCAGGAGTGAGTACCATGACGGCTGAAAACAATAGGGTGAAGATTGATCCCGATCTGGACTTTGTCCGCGACGTAATCGAGGATGGAGGGGAATCGCTGAAGAAGTGCTTCCAGTGCGGCACCTGCTCGGTGGTCTGCAACCTGGCGCCGGAGGACAGCCCCTTTCCAAGACAGGAGATGATATGGGCGCAGTGGGGAATGCGCGACAATCTGATTGCAGACGCCAACGTGTGGCTGTGCCACCAATGCAGTGATTGCACAGCATACTGCCCCCGCGGCGCCAAGCCCGGCGAGGTCCTGGGAGCCATACGCAAAAAAGTCATCGAAAGCGTGTCATTCCCGCCTGCACTCGCAAAGAGGATCGGCGATCCCCATTACCTGCCCTGGCTGTTTGGCATCCCCGCCTTTATCCTTCTCATCCTTATCTTTGTAAACCAGGCCGCGCTGTGGCCGTGGGTGGACAAAGCAACAGAAACAATGGTCACTTCAGAGATAGTGTTCGGACACATGATCGACCACTGGGTCATCAACATGCTCTACGTGCCCCTGGTGGGACTGGCTGCACTGGTGTTCCTGGCGGGCATCAACCGGCTGTGGCAAGGGATGTCAGGCGAGTCAATCCCCGGATTTATATCTTCAGCGGACAAGCCGCGCCTCGGCAGCGCAGCGGTCGATGTCATCAAAAGACTCATCTCCCACGAGGACTTCAACAAGTGCGAGACCAACAAGTGGCGCAAGGTCGCCCACCAGTTGGTATTCTTCTCCTTTATCGGGCTGCTGATCGTCACCGTGCTCGCTATCGTGGTCCTCGTCGCTCACGATATTTTTCATAAAAACTGGTTCGGGGTCTATCCCCTGGTCTGGTACCATCCCATCAAGTGGCTCGCAAACGCCAGCGCAGCAGCCTTCATCATCGGCTCCGGAATCATGATCCAGAAAAGAAGAGAACTCAAAGCCTCCGGCGACATGAGCTCCTCATACTTCGACTACCTGTTCCTCTACATCATCTTCGCAGTGGGAGTTACCGGATTCCTCGCACAACTTTTCCGGTTCTGGGATGTCCACTTCCTCGCATATCCCAGCTACTACATACACCTCATCCTCGTCTTCTCCCTCCTCGTATACGCGCCCTACTCCAAGTTCGCGCACTTCATCTACCGAACAGTGGCACTCATTTACTTGAAGTACGAGGAGATCGGCAAGCAGGCTCAAAAAGCGCCCCAAGCCGAAAAAGAGGCGACCGAAGAGGCAGCGGCATGAAAAAGTAATTAGTGTTTGTTGCGAAACTCCGTTTTTAATGTGCTCCGCCATTAGTGCTTTGACCGCGTCTTTGTGTCGGGTCGCAGGTCAAATCTGGCGGCTATAG
>CAYQTK010000157.1:0-10678 GCA_964420375.1 uncultured bacterium | reverse complement strand
ACGTCTACGGAAATCCAGAGGATTCCTTTGCGTCCTTGGCCTTTGCGTGAAAAAAGCGGCGCATGGGCTTGCCGAGGGGTAAAGTGGGGCGCCGTTGCATTCAGTGGTTTACTCGCCGGCGCCGCGGGCTTACGGTTTAATGGTACCTGCAATGCAAACATGCTCTTCAAAGCAAAAAGTCTGTGTTCATCAGAGAGTAAGCTGGAGTCGCAATGATGCGTTTATCGCCTTCGGGCTTCCAGCCTGCCTGTGCCGGACACGCAGACAGGCGGGGAAAGAAAAAAGGCCGGGACAGGTCCGGCCCTCCCCGCGCGGATAGCCACCAGCCTAGCGCTCTGTCAAGCGTTTTTCCTTGCTTACGAGACAGATATTCTTCGTGCGAGCGACTTTCAGTCGCGACTAAAGTCGCTCGCACGATTATTTCTATTCCCTGAAAAGCTATTTTCTATTCCCCAAAAAGCTTTTGGCGAGGCACTAGTAGCGGATCACATGAAAATTTATAAGCTTCGTGCGAGCGACTTCAGTCGCGACTTTCCTCGCTCACCCGGTATGCGTCATTTTAATCTTGACAAGACAATACCCGACTGAACCCTTATCCCCCCATCCGGAGTAATGTTAGTTGTAAAGGATTGATCCCGTTTTATTATGCCGGAGAGATGGCGTGGTTTGGGAACACCCGCCCTCAACTTTTTGCTCGCTTCAAGCTTTTCCACCAATACCTTCGTTTTCTTTTCAATCCCGCCTTCGCTCTTTCCCCTGTCTTTCTTCTGAAAATATTGGCTACTTTCAGATCAGTGTCCCCAAAAAGCAGGCTGGCGTAACCGCCACCAAATATGTCGCACACCCATTGCGTCGGGAGAAGGGTCTTGTTATATTAATCGGGTCAGGAGGAAGACAATGGCCATTCGCTACAAGGTGAGGGAGAGCAGCACGGTGACGGACGAAGCCATAGAGCGGATCATTAACGAGATGGTGGCTAACGACTACGCTTTCGAGGGCATGCAGTTCGCCATGTCCGAGGCTTCTAGGCGCCCGGCCATGGTTTTCATCCTTTTCACCTTCGAGGACGGCAGCGACGAAGATTAGCCTGCCACGGGTTCTTTTGCGCAGCGAGCACATGAGCGGACATCAAACCCGACGACGAGACTGTTAAGACCCCGGACATGGAAGAGCGGTCGCTGCCGCAGGGAAGTAACACCGGCGAGTTCGGGGCCTATTACACACATTTGAAGTTCTACGAGAGATGGGACAGCCTCTGGCGTTTCGGCGAGCATCCCGACGTGGCGGTCGAGTTCGATGAATCCCCGCCAAGTCCGTGTTCTGGAGGGACACTGGTTACGTGCCCATGCTGGTAAACGAGAAGGGCCAGTGGTACACGAACGAATTCAACGAGACCTGGCAGACCTCGGGAGGACGGGGCTGCCAGGAGCCCATGTCGGACAAGGAGTCTTACGCCAACCACGCGCGGATCATCGAGAACACTCCCGCCCGGATGGTCGTACATTGGAGGTGTCCCCTGCAAGACGTGCGGCATGTAATTGCGAACCACAGCTATCTTACCGTATGGGGCGACTGGTCAGACTGGTACTACTATATTTACCCGGACGGCATGGCCGCAAAGACGATGCGTGTTTGGACACACGGCCTGCGCAACCACGAATGGGGAGAGGTGATGGCAATCCTGGATCCCGGCCTGGATCCCGGCCTGGATCCCGGCCTGGGTCCCGGCCTGGGTCCCGGTCAGCATCCCGAAGATGTGTTGAGGACAAAGCCGGCCCTCCTCTTTGCCGATCTTGAGAGCAACGTCGATATTATGACTGGGTGAACGGAACGCCCCTGACAGTTAATTGCAAAAGGAGACTTGATAAAACTACAGGGTGTCTACGAGGTCTCTGCTTTTTCCCTCCTTCCCTTATTTTACGTATCCCATGGCCCGGAGAATGCGCGACTTTCTCTGTTGGACGGGGGCTTCACCGGGTCGGGACATATCATAACGCACCGATTCCAGTTGCACCAGGTAGGGGACCAGGTCGCCGACCGCCTTTGTGCGGCGGGAGTAGAGATTGTTGTACTCCGAGAAATCCGCTGCCAGGTCGTACAGCTCAAAGGACTCTTCATTGTTCTCGATTCTTTTTATCAGCTTTAGGCCTCCCTTAATGGCCGCTTCCAAAAAGTATCCTTCCTGGTTGCGCTGATCGAGCTCGCTATAAAGGACCCTGGTTTCACATTGTCCTCCCTGGAGGAGGGGCCAAAGTGATTTGCCTTCCATGCCCGCAGGCCCTTCAATACCGGCGTAAGCCAGGATGGTCGGCATGACGTCTATCAGGCTGACCGGACAGGAAACCCGGCTGCCAGCCTTTTTCAGAGACGGTCCTGCCACGAGAAAGGGGACCCGGATTTGCTCGTTGTAAAGGGTCGTCCGGTGCAGGAACCCGCCGTGGTCGTTAAACTCCTCGCCATGGTCGGAGACGACAATGAACAAGGTGTTATCCGCCTCCCCCCTGCTCTCCAGGGTTTTATATATATGCCGTAAAGCCGAGTCAGAACGCTTTATCTCCATGTCATAGACCGAGAGCATGTCGTTTTCAGCAAGCTCTGCTTGCTGCTCGGGCAGCTTGGGAAAGAACTTTTTGCCGTACCATGTCGCCAGGTTGCTTCGAAGAACATTCTCGACCACCAGGGAATCAAGGACCCTTTTCGACTCGGGCACAAAAAGCGGCTGTCTGGAGTACGGGTAATGGGGGTTCACAAAGTGGAAGTAAAGGAAGAGGGGTTTGCGGGACTTTGAAGAGAACTCTTTTCTGAACCTGTCGGCTATGACCTGGTCGCCGTTCCAGTGGGCGATGTAGTTCCCCATGTCGTGGAAGCTGTCGAATCCCTGCGTGAAGTTGAAAGAGGGCGAGACAAGGTAGTTTCCGGAAAAACCCATGGTTCGATAGCCAGCCCGGTCAAGGACCTCCGGCAATGACACCAGGGAGCTTTTCAGGATGCCGTGGGGAACGTTATACGCGCCGTGGCGGGCGGAGTACAAAGAGGTGAACATGCTGGCTACTGCGGGGGTGGTCCACGAAGAGGTGCTGTAGGCTTTGTCGAAGAGGACCCCCTGTTCCTGCCAGAGCTTCTTGAAAAAAGGCGAAGTCTCCCGCACCTCATATCCGTAGGCCCCCATATGGTCCGCCCTCAAGGTGTCAATCACTATCAAAGCTATGTTGGGAAGTTCGGACAATCTCTGCTGGTCTTTGGCGCTCTCCACTCGAGGTATGGAAAGGTAAACTCTCTCTGCTTGATCTGCTGACGGCTTGGAAGCGACTATGGATATCCTTCTCGATTCACCGGCATGTCCGGAAAGATCGACCTTTACGTCGTGCCAGTCCGTGCGAGTGGTTGCAATCGTTTTGTTCATTACCCTTGTTGTATTGTCCTTGTCCCTCACGAAAACTTGCAGGGTGTAGGGAACTTGGTCCTTGGAAACAACGACCCCCGCGGAGAACCGCAAAAGCGCGGAAGAAGGGACATCGGTGGTAATGTTTATCCGGCTGTTAGGTCCTATTGTAGAGCCTTTTCGCACTTCTTCAACAAGCTTGATCCTGCGGGTGGAAAGCGCGGAGTTATTTTCAGTGGAAGCGGGCGTGTCCGAGAAGGAGGGTTGAAAGGACACCTGCTTTTCCCGGGGACGCAGGTCCATGCAAGGGACCAGTATCAGAAGTACTACCACACTTGCCGGATAGACCGCCCACCAGAATCGCGGCAAGTAACGATAAAGGAGGAGACTTCCAACAAGGCAGAAAAAGAAGACCGCCATCCCTGTCTTAACGGTGAGAGGACCCATGTTGACCCAGAAGAAGCGTCCCGAGAAAACCACCAGCGAAAAGAACCTTCCCGAGTAGATGATTATCGAGTAATAAACCGTGACCGACCATAAAAGGGCGAGAAGTGTTAATGAGGCAAGAACGAGAAAAACTTTCCCTGCTTTTAAAGCTTTACTGTGTTTCCCCTTGTTCAGGTTATCTCCTTGGCTTTTGGTATCGACCATAGCGGCAAACCCACAATGATACTAGACCAGCCTTCCCGCAGTGTCAACGGGTTTTGACGGCTGAAGATCCCCCGATTTTAGCCTCCTGATTCCGAATTCCCTTTTTACGTTGCTGTGATATGGTTTGTCCCAAGTGAAAAGGGGGGAGCTTTGTAAGGTGGAAGAAGGTGGACCTCCGAGATAGAGCAGGGATGATTCCCCAAAATTTACCATTCAAAACAAGGAGGCCCGGTAACTATGATACACCAGATAGGCAGGAAATTGCGAGGCCAGATTGTTAAGGGTGTAAAGTTTTGCCGGTTTCCTGATAAAAGTGTTCTCCATTTAAGGAGTAATTGAAATCATCGGCCAGCAGAATAATAATATCAGGACAGGTTTGGTTCCGGCTATGCCGGGTCAGGGAACAAAGGTAAACAATGATATTTTTTCCGCCATCAGGGATTAAGTTCAGGAAGGGCCATCTTTTTCATAACATCCTGGTTGTCCTGGCCCAATGTGAGAAGCTCCATCCGCTTTTGCTCCTCTGCGGTGTTTTTGTGGCGCTTGCGGTCATTGGTCTTGCCTGGCCCGTGCATGGAGAAATCGCGGTAATGATCTCCATTGCCGCCATGGGAGTGGAGGCGGCCATTATTCTCCGGACATGGTTCACACTGTCGTCGCCTTCGCCTTTCAACGGCCCGTTTTTCGCCTTTGCAATCGGACATGTGCCCGGAACTGCTCTGCCCTGCCTGCTGCCCATAGGCCCCGCTGCCATGCTCTTCGTGCACGTCTTCATCCAGGGGGCGCTCTTTGCTGCCATGGCATGGGCGTCCGCTATCGAGCCTTTCCGGGTCACCCTCCGCAGGGAGGAGATGTTCTCGGAAAAAGTTCAGGTAGAGTGCCGTATCCTTATTATCAGCGACCTGCACCTTGACCGGGTTGGCGGGCGAGAACAAAAAATCCTCGAGCTGGCACGAGAGTACAAGCCGCACGTGATCGCCATGCCCGGTGACTTTACAAACCTCTCTTTTGTGGGAGACCACGAAACCATGCAACAGACGAGCCTGTTTATAAAAGAGCTTTGCAACATGGCCCCGGTTTACGCCAGCCTGGGCACCCCCGAGGTTGACCCCCACTGGTGGATATCATCCATCATGCAGGGCACGTGCGCCCGGCTCCTCGACAACCAGGCGGTAGAGACCCGCATAGACGGAACGGATGTCTACATAATGGGCGTTACCTTCCAGGAAAGTGAAGAAAAGCAGGTTGAGCGCCTCAAACGATTAGCCGCAAAAAACAGCGGAAGGATATCCATGCTGCTTTTCCACTCTCCCGACCTTGTCGAGAGCGTGCCGAAGTTCGGGATCGACCTCTATATCGCCGGGCACACCCACGGCGGACAGGTCAGGTTCCCGCCGCTGGGCGCAATCTACACTGCGAGCCGATTCGGAAACAAGTACGCCCACGGAAAGTTCAATATAAAAAAAACCACAATGGTGGTCTCGAGGGGAATAGGCCTGGAAGGAGCGGGCGCGCCCCGGCTTCGTTTCTGCTGCCCGCCCGAGGTGGTGGGAGTTACCATCCGCCCTGGAAAGTAGGCACAGCCACTTTTTTTGGTCCTTGTCGGCGTTCCCGCTTAATTGGGTATGGAGGAAACCTCCGCTATAATCGTCAGGAATCGTCAGGAAAGGAGGCATGGTCATGGGCAGTAACTTGGACTGTAACTGACAGAGCACAGGAAAATAAAGTTAATTCTAAGGCTCTGATTGCTCCGCTTCCAATTTTTGATGGTTCATCCGGTTTGTTGGTACCTGAACAAAAACAAGCGTTTAACGCTTTGTCGGCTGCCGGCGGGGAGCTTGACCTTCTCATGCTTAGCGGCTATGGTATTAATGCCGGCATGGAGGAGAGGGCAACTTATTGATTTATGCAGAAATAATGGTACCGCAGGAAGCGCTGGAGCGAATTTATCTCGCGACTAAAGTCACTCGCACGTATCACCGGATGTCGCGACTAAAGCCGCTCGCACGAAGAAGATCGGTCTTGTAGGCGACGAAAAACGCTTGACAGAGCGCCAGGCTGGAAGCCCGAAGGCGATAAATTCATCATTGCGACATCAGCTAACCATACGATGGAAAAAAGACTTTTTGCTTTGAAGGGCATATTTGCATTGCAGGTACCATTAAACCGGAAGAGCCCTTTTGATCCCCAAAGCCGCCCGAGAAAATAATCTCCCCTCCGTGGCCGTACCCCATTGTTTTACCACAAAAAAGACTCCAGGGCCATGTAAGATATAAGGGACAGAAATCGTAGGGCAACATTACAATTTCGATACCTCTCAGCATCGCTACCGTAACGCCCCGAAGTACGGTTTCCGTAAGGAAAACATTTCCCCCAAACGCGCGAAGACACAAAGGCTTTAAAGCTCCTTCTTAAACGCAAACGGCGCAAAGCTGCTACGATTTTTCCTGTATTTTTCTCGATTCTTAAAACAACCTCTTATACCTGCGCCCAGCATCTGTGCGAGCGGCATATGCCAAGAAATGAGACAATTACTCTTCAACGTGCGAGCGACTTCAGTCGCGAAAAAAAACATACTCCTCTCTTACCTTCGCCTTTGTGCCTTGGCGGGAACCCCTCCTCTTCGTGCCCTTCGTGGACCCACTTCTCTCCTATATACGGTAAAAATCCTACACATCCCTTACTTTTTATACCCCCCACGAACCAGCAGGCCAACCCAAAATCCAACCCCTGGTTTTTAAAGCATAAAATATATACATTTCAGATTGGCTTTTGTTCGTGGCTATGGTAGAGATAAGAAAATTCATAAAAGATTGGGAAGTTTGAGTCAGACATGGCGCCCTGAAAATCAAGAGCACAGGAAAATAAGCAAAGATGTGGTCTTTTATTTTATCAACTATGTCCCAGACTACATCTGCTTCCTTCCATGCATCTTGCGGGCACTTGCGTTTATCTGCAGGCTCACTACATTTGCAATCGGCAGGAGGGCTTTTATCACTACAGTTTTGACTCGTAGCACCAGAGTCATCTCCACCATGTCCCGGATCAAGAAAAACGACTACAGGAGCTTTGATGGTGAGACTATTGGTGTAAGCCGGCCTCTTTTTGTCATCATTCTTCACAACGGAGAGTTTCAGTGTCGCCTCGTTCTTAGGATAAGTTGGCATGTTAATACGTAACTTACTTGTACCATCAGCTTTAATTTTACTTTTTCCGGATGTCACCGAATTGTCTTCTGAAACATCCTTTAAACTATGCTCGGCATCATCTTCGACATTTTTTCTGGGTGGATGAGCTCGCAAAAAGTCCACTTCAGGCTGCAAGGGCCGTAAGTTCATCAGGCCGGGGCGCCTGTCCGCTCTTTCTGCGTGGCCGGTTGCAAGGCGGAAGTCAGGGGCGGACAGGCCCCTGGAGATGGAACGGCGCTCTTTTTGGTCTTGAATCGTTTTTCTGCTTTTGGGGAGGCATCCACCTTATTTCGGCATAAATCGACAAGCCTTTTCCATTGCGGTAATTCCCGGTGATAACTTAATCGGTTTCGATCAGGGTGTTGATTATGCTTACTTTGTCTTGGTGTTTTGTCATGGTGATGTTGCCTTCCAGGTTGCCGGCCTTGAACTGGAGGTCTTTCATGGCCCCGCCATGCGACATGGAACCGGTTATCTCGTAGCCGTTTTCAGGAAGCTTTTCCTTGTACCAGGACATGATCTCATCCATCGAGTCCTCGGAGATGACGTTTACAGCGTAGTTAACCTGGTTGCCGGCCTCTCCCCTGCTGTGGCCGCCCATCTGGCCGTCGTAAAGGGGGAAGTCCTCCGGCCAGCCCTCGGGAAGGTCGGAGTTGCCAAATGCTATTTCACCTGATTCACCGTCTTTGCCGGTGGTCGTGATCTTGCCATTGCCGCCCTTTACGTCCCAGCTTACCTCTTCGCCTGTCTTCTCGTCCTTGAACTTCATCTTGAAGCCGTCGTCTCCGGATTCAAACTCGACGTTCCCGGGTTGATCACTCGCCTTGCCGCTTGTGGTGGAGTCCTCATTCTCCGAACCGCTGTCCCCTTTGCTGCATGCCCCCCCCAGAATCCCCGCCAGGAAAAGAAGGCAAAAAGAAACCAATAAAGCCTTTTTTATACTACCTGCCGTTTTGTAACCTTTCCCTGTCATTACCTTCTCCTTTCTGTCTTACCGGTTTTTACATCGAGTGCGCCTTGCCGCAAAACTCTGCGCGGCAAAGCAGCACTCTAGCCTATCCCCGCCCGGGTATGCCCCGGCGGATTGTTCAAAAAATCACCCTGGTTCTCGATATCGCAGAGGTCCTTCTTCGCAAGGTAGCCGGAGGGGTCGTCCAGTATGTCGGCCACAATGCTGACCAGGAAGTTGGGGTCGGTGGAAGTTGTCCTCACAATACCCGGCAACTCCGGCATGTGGGGGTCCTGTTGGTAACGGGCGATGCGTCGGATGTGCTCGTTGGCGTCGTCAAGGTCGATGCCGGTGACCCGGGCGAGGAAAGAGTTAAAAGATATGACGAACACGGTGGGAATCTTAAGCCGCCTTGCTTCCAACGCAGCAGCAAATATGTTGTCGATCTCGGGGGCCTCGCCGTCCTTCATCCGGCCGGCGATGACCACATGGTAACAGGCATTGTTGCGGCTTACCTCCAGGAAACGATGAAAAGAAATGTGGTAAAAGTAAGTGTCGGGGATAAGGTTTCCGCTCCCCAACACCGTCTTACGAAAATCTGAAAGGTAGCGGCGGGGTTTGTTCTGGTGAGGAGGTATGACCCCTACATGACGCCTGCTTTCCATATCAGCCTCCAAGCTTCCGAGATGTAATTATGATAGGTGCTTTGCAATGTTTTGGCAAGTGAAATCTTCCCTTCCAGCAGGTTTTTTTCATCACATCATGGGGATCCCTGAAACCGGCATTTCAGCGCGTAGGATAAATCTCAGAAAGCACTTGATAATTAGTGCCTGTTTCGAAACTCCGTTTTCGGAGTGCGCCTGCCTGTGCCGGACACGCCTGCCTGTGCGGACACGCAGACAGGGCAGACAGGAAAGCTTGCTTTCGCTTTCTCTTCCGGCAAGCTCGCTTGCCGGTCTCCTTCTCTCCAGAGAGTACGATAAACTTAATTGTAAAGATTTGACCCCACACAAAATTCAGTCATGAAATGTAAAGTTTCGACATTTTTAATTTATATCATTCTGCTTTCCTGATGTAAAAAAAAATTGACTTTCGGCTTGCAATTGAGGGTGGAATTATGTTAAACATGTACATATTCCGCAGTAGGGGAAAAGAGCAGGCAGTAGAAGCGATGAAAACAGGAGGCGATTCATGCGGGTATCCACTTACGGCTATGCTACGGCGGTTTTAGTGTTATTGTTTTGGTTTTGTTCGGGCTGTTCGTTAAAGCCGAACGAGGCCATCCGCGAGGCAGACAATGCCCTGGCCGAGGCCGAGGCTGCGGGCGCTCCGGAGAAGACGCCGGAGATATATGAACAGGCACGCGAGCACTATGAGCAGGGCGAAAGACAGGTAGTGTACTTCCGCTACAGCCGGGCGCGTTGCAAATACAAGGCTTCTGCCCGGGAGGCTCGGCTGGCAAAGGAGTACGCCCGCAAGGACAAAAAAGGAGCGCCCACACCCACCGAATGTCCGCCTTGTCCCGAGCCGGAAGCGGAAGACTGTTGCATCGAGCTGGACCTCTGCCTGTCGGACAACAAGGACCTCGAAGAAAAGCTCGAAAAGTGCAGAAACCGCAAAGTGGTCTACCGTACCCGTACCAAGGTGGTCCGCGAGCCCTGCGCCGAGCCTTCGCGGCCGGAAGCCCCCGCCAGAGAGAATAAAGATCCGACAGAACAGGTGTTGATCGGGACCTTTACGGTGACCGGTCCGCCCGCTATGCAAACGGGCAGCACTACTTACCAGGTCACGGTCCGCTACTCGAACGCACATCTCGGAGAAGCGCCCTCATCGCTGGAGAACAACTACAGCGTGCTGGTGGACGTGGTGTCAGTAGACCCTCCGGACGCCCAGGCCATGTCTTCCATGATGGGTTACGCACCCCTGCAAGACGGGGGACAATGGCCTTTGACGGTCTTTACTCCCGGCAATATCAAGGGGCCTGTAAGGGTAGGGGTCGGCATCACCCTGAAGAGCAAACGCACCGGCGAGCAGTTCAACCTTGCGCCCATTGAGGTTACCATTCCGGCCGCACGCCGACCCGAAAAAGGGCCCGAAATCCGCACGGAACCGGCCAAGCAGCCACCCCCGAAAGAAATCATGAAACAACAGGCTGGCGCAAGCTGGGTACTTTGCGCAGGCATGACAGTGGCCGGACTCATAATCGGCCTGGCAATAGGCGTCCTGCTTTTCCGCGGCCGTTCGCGTTCCACATTGGGGTCATGAGCTCTCGATTCTTTGCAGTCGGGTGACGCCGTTTAAAAAACATCAGGGAAAACTTCCCGGCGCAACGATTCTATATCGGCAACTTTTTTTATGGTCGGATAAAGTCGCTCGCACGAAGAATATCTCTCTTGTAAGCGACGCAAAACGCTTGACAGAGCACTTGTGCTTTGTCACTCGAAAAAAGGGGAACATATCCAATGCAGATCGCGGTATCAGCCGCTCGCACGATTATTTTCTATTCCC
>CAYQTK010000156.1:0-10685 GCA_964420375.1 uncultured bacterium | reverse complement strand
CACTGGTGCTCCGTCAAATGCTTCTCGGGGAATAGAAGAGAATCGTGCGAGCGGCTTCAGCCGCGATTTTCGTCGGCCCTGTTCCCCTTTATTCGAGTGACAAAGCACTAGTTACGAGGCCTAAAAAGGCCGATTTCGGACTTTTTACATGAGCATCATGGTTGGGCATGTAATTTTCGCTTTTTTGCTTGAAGTGTCTTGTGATATTGCCGCAAAGAGGCTTGCAAAGGAAAAATTTGCAAAAAATTATACTTAATTATCAAGGGATTAGAAATCAGGATGCTTCTTTAAGTAAAAAAGTCTTGACATTTCTTTTCCGTGCGGTCTAAACTATTACAATTTTCCCTACACCAGAGCGAAAGCATAAGGCAGCCAAGAACATCAAGCCAACCGGTATAAATGCAGGATATGATTGAAAAAATTATGCCGGCCAAAAAATATTTGAACCAAAGCCTAAATCCTCCTCTATTTAAAGCCACAAATATAACCGCGACAGCAGGACATAACATCCGCGGGATATGCAGAAAGGCAATATATGAGTTGCAGGCCTTCACATGCGAATGGGACACAGGAAAAAATTCAATATATAGAGGAAGTTATCTTTCTCCGGCTGCTTGAAAAACCCGATTTCAAGAAGGAGGTCCCCAGTGGACTTCAAACAATTCTTTAAGGTGTTTCTTATGGCATTTCTGGCTTTGGTTCTGGTGGCCGGGCACAACGCCTGCGGGGACGACGGGAGGCTGAAGTTCTGGAGGGGATAGCGATGGTACGGAAGTAGGCGGCTTCTTGCCCTGCTTCAGTTATAGATTGAAAGCACCTTTGTAAAGAGGAGAAAGAACCAAGAAAGGGACGGCGGTATTTGAATGTATTTTAATTTGTTCTTGAAGAGCTTGTTTGTTGTTGTGTTGGCTTCGTGTCTTGTAGTCGGCTCGGTGGCTTGTTTTGAGGGGGGCGACGGGAAAGACGCGAACGCGGTTGAAGACGGCGACGGTGACGGCGAAGATATCATTGACCGGGGAGGCGCTGGCGGCGCTGACGGTGACAGCGTCATGGGGGACAATCCTCCGGTCATCCGGAACTTCGAGGTCTCGGTTGACGTCTCAGGCAACTTAAAGTTCGCCGCGGACGTGGAGGACGACGTCGAGGTTAAAACGGTCATTCCCCTGATCGGCGCGGGAGCGCGGGAGAGCCAAGACGACCCCGGCAAGTATTACTTGTCCACGATGGGGACGGTAACGGACGTGAACATGAAAAGCGCGGCAGTGGAGACCTTTCCGAAAACTACCTTCCTCCAGGTCAGTAACGTATCCACACAGGAGCATTATTCGGGGACCAACTTTGTGACCGGCGCAGGCAGATGCGAAATCGACGGCATCTGCACCAAGAACGGGACGCAAGAGGACTGCATCCTGGTAGTAGAGGCTCTGGGCGGCGGACATTTGAGTTTTGATATTGTCGACGCCGAGGGCAACAGCATGACTGGTTTGTATTTCTTCACGGTCAAGAGGTATTACACCACTGACCTGTCCGACCCGGGCTCTCTTCTCTTCGAGGAAAACGGGACCGTGCCCCTTTATTACCTCGACGTGTCCGAGTCCGCCTTCCCGAACGGCGCGCGGCTATGGGGAGGGATCGAAGTCGAGGACTCCGCCGGCCAGGTTACGGTGGAGGGAAAAGAATTTGATTACAGTTACTGAAAACCCAACAACGCTTTTACAGACAACTGGTTCTGCTCCCGCACAATTCAGTCGCTCCGGGATTTAAGCGGAATTTGAAAGGAGTCGATCATGAGTAACCAGACCGAAAAATCCAACTGGAACAAGGAGAGATTGGCACTGTACGGCGTATACCTGGTGCTCTTTTGTATAGTCATATCTCTGATGGCGTTGTTCGGGGATTTTAACAACTTTTTCAGCAACACCGCGGGATATGTTGCAGTAGCATTCATGGCCGTTCCGGCATTTTTAGTCCTTCCATTTCTTCTGGTCATGACAGCGGGAAGTTTCTTTGGCATGCCATCGGGTTTGTCCTTGTTGAAAAACCAGACGGACCAAGAAAGGCCCTGGTCCTGGGATAAGTTCGGCTATGAAATTCTGGCGTCCTTCGGCTATGCCCTGGCCGGTTTGATGATTTTCGGCGTTTTCTCGCTTGCGAAAAAATGTCAGGGGTGATAAGCCTGTTTGTGGCTGAGTTCTGCCGGGTGGTGCAGATAAAATAAGTCCAGACCGGTTTGGCAACGGATTTCCTGAGGTATAAAGGAATGCGAAAGCCTGCTTCCCGGAGATGCGCTCCACAAGAGGACCACAATTTACGAGGCGCCTTTTTTTAAGTTCCGGCAAGGCGGAACTTATGAAAGCGAAAGCAAGCTTTCGCACCAAAAACGGAGTTTTCGCAACGGGAACTAAATAATCACGAAGCTCAGCGGGCGGAAAAATCAGGCCGGCAGCAGGGATATGCATGCCCCCCTTTTTGCCGGGCGGTTTTACTAACGATGCCTATTTCAAGGGTATTTCCTCCACAGTCACCCGGATGGCGCCTTTTTTCGCCCGGATCACTATCTCGTCGGCTTCCGCAGATGTCTGGACAGGCTCGACCCGCACGCCCTGCCCTTGCCTTCGGAAACCGTAGTTCACGGGTTTCTTCAACGGCCTTCCGTCCTTGAAAGCCACCACCGTCATCGAGCCCCTTCCGTCGGTCAGGTTCTTGCCCCGGACCTTGATCCTTTTTCCCGGCAGCAGCTTGGCGCGGACGATTTGTTCCTCCGACAGTTCCTTCTCGAACGGAGCTTTCAACAAGGGGGAATCGGCTACGTCGCCCCCCCATTCCGGCATGGGCGGAGGAAGCTTTTCAACCCTGGCGTATCCGGAGGGAACAGTGAAAAGATCATCGCTTACCTCGCCTTCTTCTATGTTGCGGAGCTCGACAAACATGCCGTCGATAAGGTGATTCACGATCTTTACCGGAAACCCGAGAGACGGGCAAATCCACGCGGTGTACATGTCCTTGTCTTCATTGGATATCACCAGCTTCTTGCACTCCCGGCCGTCTATCTTTTCCGTGCCCTCCTCGCGGGTCTTGAAGTTATTCATGTTATACTCCAGCGCGCGGAAGGGGTCATTCATCATGGTCCGATGATTCGAGTAATCCATTTGGGTGTAGGCCTTGTCCGACGGCAAAACCAGCCGCGTCCATCCCTTGTCCTTGTCAACGATCACCCAAAGCCGCCGGCCGTCTTCCACGAGCTCCATCCGGTAGCTTTGGCCTTGCACGTAAATCTTATTGGTGTCCTCGTTGCCCGGATACCCGCTTACCATGTCAGCGGAAAACTCCGCTCCAAAAGAAACGCTCGAGACCGCCAGAAATATAAATGACACCGCCGCGAAAACAATCTTTCTTTCCAACATAACATCTCCTCCTCTCCTGCAGGGTTATTGCTCAGTTGACAAGCTTATGTAAAACAGAAAACATTAGCAAGGGCGACAGCCCTTAATCCTCCGCTGTCAATGTCATGGCAACAAGTCTTTTGCCTGCCCCACCCCGACAATTTTATTTATCTGTTGACCTTTTGCAAATAAATTATTATATTTAAGTCTCCAGGTCGCATTGGGGGATTTAAAAATGAAAAAAGGTAAAAGGCTTGTAGGGGCCTTGGCGGTGATGTTTGTGAGCCTTGCAGTGGTCAAGGGAAGCCATGGACCTCCGGTAGGATACGAGTCGCTTGCTGGCGTGGACAGCCTGTGGCAGTGGACCGGCGAGGTAAAGACCGGCATGATCGCCAGCTCCGACCCGGATAGGGGCAACCGCGATTTCTCCAACTTCCACGGCTACTACAGGGGAGAGCCTGTCCTGGCGGAGCTGGACGGTCCCGGTTGTATTTACCGCATCTGGTCGGCAAAGCCCACCGGCAGGATCAGGGTCTACCTTGACGGCTCCGAAGAGCCGGAGATAGACTGTTCTTTCAAGGACTATCTCGAGGGCGGGTGCAAAGGACTGCCCGAAGATTTCGTAGTGGGCAGGACAGCCAACTACATGCCTATTCCTTTTGACGAGTCCATCATCATAACGGCTCCGCGTTTCCGCCTCCCCGCGTACTACCAGGTAAGCTATCAGCTTTACCGACCGTGGATTCAGGTGCAGAGCTTCCAAAAGAACGGCGCTCTCCGCGCACCCCATATAGAAGAGGCCAAGCGGACATGGTACGGGGAGACATTGCTGGGAAGCATAAACGCACGGTCTTGCCGCTATAATCTCGAGGAGGTTCTGCCCGGCGAAAAGACAGCTTTGCAGATCAACGGCACCGGCGTTATAAGGAACCTTCTTATCAGGAACCGTGACGATCACGATGACCCGCTTTCCGGCTTTTTCCTGCGGATGTACTGGGACGGCTCGGAAGATCCCGCGGTGGAAGCGCCATTGGACGCCTTTTTCATCAACCGTTTCGACATAAACCATGAATGGCCTGGTGAGGCCTTAATGAGCATGTATATCGAGAGCGGAAGCTTCGGCTACCTGTCCTTGTTTCCCATGCCTTTTATTGACGGCGCCAGAGTCGAGCTCGAAAACCGGGGACAGGAGGCAAAGGACGTTCTCATGGTTGCCCGCTGGGACAAGGAAGACCGACTGCCCATAAGCTCCATGCGTTTTCACGCCGCATTTCATGAAAAGGACTGCCATTCCAGTGTGACCCGCGATAATACCGTCAGCTTTAACACTTCCATTGATCCTTCCACCAACTACGTAGTGCTGGACCGTAAAGGGACCGGCCACTACATGGGCTGCGCCCTGTTTGTAAAAAGCAAAGGAGCGCTCTGGTGGGGAGAGGGAGACGAGTGGACCTACGTGGACGGCGAACTCCGCATTCACGGCACGGGCACAGAGGACGAGTTCAACTGGTCATGGGGATACGAGACCCACATGTCCCCGGTTTCGGGGACCTTGCCGTCAGGCCCGGACTGCGAGCAGGGCCCACTGGGACGGCTCTTTCCGTGGCTTCGGAACGACAAGTGCGACGATATGTTCGGTCACAACGTGGCCTATCGGTTCCGGCCAACCGACTACGTGCCTTTCCGCGAGTCCGTCAAGGTGAGCTACGAGATTCTCGGCCATTCCTGGAAATCCCCCCATCTTCTGAGCGGAAACTTAAGCCAACATCGCGGCGACGACTACTCGAGCGTGGCCTACTGGTACGAGACGCACTACTGATCCGCGAGATTCATCAGCATCGTTTGCGCGGACAATGTTGACGCTGCGGGCGACGGAGACGGAACATGGGCTCTTATTTGTCGATCCGCATCCACCCGCCGAAACCTTTTACAAACTTGTCCACGTCTTTTGCATAGACCTTGATATACTTGTGGGCGAAGGTGGAGCACACGTGGCAGGCTTCGCACATGAACTCGTCCCGGTCGGCCTCGTATACCTCTTTCTCCCACTTCGAGGTCTTCTTCTCAAAATCGGGGCCGAGCTTTCGGGGCGGTGAAAACCGTGACTCCAGGACGGTGGCGCCAAAGACGGGCTCGCTGGTTATTTGCCGGAGCTCGTTCTCGCGGAGACACTGGGGCACCACCACTGACTTGCCGAGCCACACGGTTTTCTCCTCATGCTTCTTGTCGCCTTTATCGGGCTCTTTTGGCTTCTTGGGATCGCCAGGCGTTTTAAAAACACTTTGCTGAGGCCCCTTTTTAAAAGAAGGCGTTCCCTTGTCAATGGGCTGGTTCGGCCCCATCTTCACCCGGGGGTTAAAATGCTTGTCCGCATTCCACACTCCGTCTTTTTCATTAACCAAATACCAGGCGGTCTGCTCACTGTTGATGCAGCCCGACTCGCAGTCGCCAAAACCGTGCCAGAAAGTGATGTGCCACTCTTTGTCCGCCTTTTTGCAAGCGGCCCAGCTCGTAGCCCCCACCGGATGATTAAAACATTCCGGGAAACGCTTCTTAACAACCTCCTTCGGGCTGGGCGAGCAGCAAACCAAAAAAAACGAAACAACGGTCAATAATTTCAAAGTTTGTCTCCGACTTTTCACTGCAAACCTCCTTTCCTTCCGATCCTGCTTACAAGAACGCGCCGCAAAAAAATAAGTTTTAGACAAAGCCTTGATTATTCTTCATCGCGCGCGGGTCCTCAGTAAATCATCCGAAAGACGATGGCACAAGCCGCTTGGAGGGCGAGTAGTCCGGCTATAAAAAGCGTGGCAGGCTTTTGCTCTTCATTGTGGATGTCTGTACTATGCGCGGGTATTTTTTCTGCGGCAGCAATGGCCATCAATGGAAAGCAGAACCATGCCAGCCGGGACGCTTCGTAACAGACTTTTCCGGAGAGGTTCAAGGCCAACATGAAAACTGCAATGGCCAGGACCCAGGGCACGGCTCCTGTCGCTGCTTGTCTTTTGAATACGCTGACCAGACTACTCGCCGCAGAAGCGATAAAGAAGACCGCCAGCGGCACTCCGGCAAAGGCAATCATCTCGTAGAAGTTGAAGGCGATCCACAAGGATACGTTTTGTCTTTGCGACGCCAGGTTATTTAAGTTCCAGCCCACCCGGCTCACCGCCTTGTAGACCTTTATATAACTCAAGTCCAGGGCGGTGCCCGCGGACAGGCACACTACCGCTGCCGTGCCGGACAGAACAGCTATGAAGACCAGGGCATGGACGGCCCTGCCTTTCCAACTACCTTCCTTTGAGGCCCGGTCCCCGTTCGCGCTCTTTACAAGCCAGGCCGCGGCAAACACCGCGCACAAAGGGAATAAGGCAATAACGGATGTGCCCATCCACATGGCCGGGCCGGCTATGACGCCCGCCACAACAGGCTTCCACCACTTGCTCGAAAAGAGACCGGACATAAAAAGCCACAGGCAAAAAAGGACCACAAAGGCCAGGCAGTGGTCGAGCACGGGCGTCTTGTGGCTGAACGCGGGGGCTGTGGCGAAAAGCGCCGCGGCCAGGACAGCCTTTTGATCGCTTAGAAACAACCTTGCCAGCACGAAAGCGAGCGGCACTGAAGCCGCTGCCGTCAAAAAGAGGACCAACGCGCAAAGCCCGCCTGCAGTCACCTCGGAAGCGCTGATACCAAATTCCCCGGCAGCTTCCCTGCTCCTGGGAACCGCCTGCACGTAAAAGCGTGTAAATCCCGGCGAGCTCCCGGCAAGCTCCTGGGCTGCGTAAAAAGCCAGGACCGCGCCCGGAGGATGCGTGCGGGTGTGGGTGTGGAATATGGCGTCCGCTTCCCGCCATAGACCTCTGACATCACGACCGCTTTGTTGTCCGGCTTTGACCTTGTCAAGTATGGCTGAGAGCTTTTCGAAGCGGGCGAGGTAATGGTCGAGCCACTGCCGGGGGTCGCGGATGCGGGCGGCGTCTGCAAAATATGAGTTATGGTCGGGCAGATAAACCCGGAGAGAATACTCCAGGAGACCCTGCTTGTGGACCGCTGCCGGCCCCGCCTGCAAGGCCGCTCCTAGCAGAAAAAGCGCCAATAATATCCTGGCCTTTCCGGCGCGCCGGCCGGCAATCGCGGGCGCATCACGGAAAAAGAGCGCTGCCAGGCAGACGCCGAGCAGGGTTATAAGCAATGCCGCGGGAAGCCGCTTTACAACTCCGTGAAACAGCACCGGCCATTCATACTCACCGGTCGCGCCGAGCGTTCGCGGAAAAAGGCCGATCAGTACCAGGTACGCCGCGCTGATAATGAATACTGCCGCGAACAACAGGGCGAGCCCGCGGCCGGAATATGCGCGCTTTTCCATTGCCTTCAATTTAGTTTCCGGCGCGGACCTTGTCAAAACCATGACGAAGCAGTCGTTGCGAATGCTCTTTTCTCATTTGCTTTGTTGTGCATAATGCTTATGTTTATGAGAAATCCAGAGGAGGAGATCATGGAACTTGCACTTCTGATTATATCGAGCTCGCTTTTTTTCCTGACCCATATATTCCTTTCCCACGGCAGCATCAGGGAACGGCTGGTTTCCAGGCTGGGCGTTCTCGGCTTCCGCGCGGTTTACTCGTTGGTCTCTATTGTGACTTTGGGGGCTGCCGTGTGGATGATGGCTGTGCTGGAAGGTCCGGAAAAAGGCGAAGAGCTGTGGTCCCTGGCCTGGTACGGTTATCCGGTGGTTTACCTTCTTATGCTTGCGGCTTTTGTGCTGGTTTTCCAGGCAATCCACAACCCGAGCCCCGCCGGCATGATGCCGGCAGAGGCCCGACCGGCGGGCATCCTCCGCATTACCCGGCATCCCATGAACATGGGAATTGCGCTGTTCGGGCTTGCGCATTTTATGGCCAACGGAGTACCGGCCGACCTCTTTTTCTTCGGTTCCATCTTTCTAACCGGTTTTATAGGGGCCTATCACCAGGACAGGAGAAAGGCCCGGGAAAAAGCAGAGGAGTTCATCGAGTTTCAAAACAACAGCTCCATACTGCCTTTTGCCGGAATCATCATGGGGAAAACGCGCTTTGCCTGGGAAGAGATAAACAAAACCGGGCTGGTGCTGGCCATTACAGCTTTTGTTCTGTTATTTGTTTTTCACAAAACTCTTTTTGGAGGAACGCCGTTTTAGGCTGTTATGCCTCGCTTGCCTGCCCGCCCGAGGTCTTCTCATCCAGAAAACTCCTCTGGGCCTCGGGATCGTAAAAGCGGATCATGAGGAAGTAGCCGCTTTCGCCTTTTCTGTCCAGCCACAGCAGCACGTTGCCCCGGCTTCCTTTCCACAGGCAATAGGTGGGATATTCCTGGTCGTGGTCATAGTCAGCCGGGTCTCCATACTTTTCGCGCAATGGGCCCAACAGGGCGTTGTACTTGTCAATGTAATCCCGGGATGACCAGTCCCCGCCGGAGAACACCACGCTCACTGCAAACAGCTCGCCTTCGCTGAACTCGAAGACGTGGGGGGTCTCTTTTCCCTGGTAGGGAGCGCGTACTACTATCTTGTCTTCGACCTCCCGAGGGCCCTGCTCCTTGTAAAAAGCGAGGACTTCTTGCCGGTCCATGCCGAAGCGGGCTTTGCCATAGCCGTCCAGCTCATGGAGCTCCATCCATCGGCCCCAGGAGCAGCCCGTGCGGCACTCGCGGATTTGCGGAAGACCTTTTTCATTCTCCCGCTTCCGTATCTCGCCCGGCTCGCAAGAGCCTTCCCCTTTACACTCGGCAGGGCCCCACGAGCAGTCCGGCCTGCAGGTATAGGCCTTGTGCCCGCAGTTGCCGCATTCCTCTTCAGGAGACTCCCGGGAGTCGCCGGGATTGCATACGCCCTCATCACGGCACTCGCTCCAGGAACTCCATCCCTCTTCAGTGCAGGTCCGCTCCTGTAGACCGCACTTGCCGCACTCCCGCCTCTCATTCTCGCCCGGTGGGCATTGCGGGACTTGTTTTGAAAGCGGACAACCGCAGATAAAGAAAAAAAGAATGATCGCAACTGAATCCTTGGCTCGCATGTCCTTGTAACCTCTCATTTTCCCGTGATCGGCCCCGGTTTTTTTCAATATATCTTTGCATTGCCGAGCCTGTCAAGCTGCGCACTCCCCTGTCTTGAATATGCACTCGGGAGAGATAAGACATATGCCCGGTTAAGGGGTGGTGAATAACAAGGTGCAATTCGCAGTTAAGAGGCAGGGGGGGGGACGCAAAAGCCCTGCTTCAGTTCATGTCCATCGCGTTTGAACCGCTTTGGTTTTGCTGGTATGTTTTTCCCAAAGTTGTAATAAGCCGCGGGCAAGGAGGAGTAATAATGGACTATCAGACCATCAAGTTTCACAAGGAAGAGGCGGTGGGCGTGCTCACCCTGGACCGTCCGGAGCGCAGGAACGCCATGAACTACGAGATGCGCGACGAGCTCCGGTCGTTTTTCATGGACATGCTGACCGACACTGACACGCGGGTGATCGTGATCACGGGCGCGGGCAAAGGCTTCTGCTCGGGGCTTGACCTTAAAGATTCGAGCATCACCACCCCGGAGAACCGCTATACGCCCAAGCTCTCCTACGAGCTGCAGAGGCTTTTCTCCGACGTGATCCTTTTCATGCGCAGATGCCCGCAGCCGATCATAGGCGCGTTGAACGGGGCTTGCGTGGGGGCCGGGCTTTCGGTTGCCATGGCATGCGACGTAAGGCTGGCCGCTCCAGAGGCCAAGTTCAGCGCGGCTTACATCAACATCGGCACCGGGGGCGCGGACATGGGCTCGTCTTGGCTTTTCACCCGGACGGTGGGCCTGGGCAACTCCGCTCGATATCTCTTGACCGGCGACTTCTTCGGTCCGGAAGAGGCGTTGCGCATCGGTTTCATCCAGGAGGTCTTGGAATCGGACAAGCTCCGCGACAGCGCGCTTGCGCTTGCCAAGAACATGGCCGGCAAGTCGCCGTTGGGGCTTCGGCTCACCAAGGAGGCCCTGGACAGGAACGCGGGCGCCATGAGCCTGGAGGACGCCATCCGGCTGGAAGACCGCAACCAGGCGCTGTGCATATCCCACCTGGCAGCCCTGGCAGAGGGGAAGAAGGAACAGGAGGGCTGAGCTTGCCCGCGCCTTTGCTTTTCCTTGACACCTGATATGGGTGTGAGCATACTTGATACAAGTCCGGAAAGCAGAGAGCATTGCCTTGCGTCTTGTCAAGATTAAAATGACGCATACCGTGCGAGCGACTTTATTCGCGACTAAAAGTCGCTCGCACTAAATTCATTCTTCTTGGAGGCAAC
>CAYQTK010000155.1:0-10748 GCA_964420375.1 uncultured bacterium | reverse complement strand
ACCCGGCAAGTGGAAGGGGATGGGTTGTCCTGAACGATGAAGGAGTTATCGAGGGCAAACTGTTTTTCCACCTGGGCGATGAGTCGGGCTTTACAGCCACGAGATTGCAAGGGGCTCGGAAGAAGACGCTCAAATAAATCACATCGGCTTGGATGCCTCACAGCTTGCTCAAAGGCATTACACTTCCAGTCAAACCACATCACCAAAGACCTCCGGGCTGTGGACGAGCCAAGAAACAATCAGGCGCTTTCAAAATTCTCCGCCTGGTGGTAAATTGCCTTCATGGTTCAAGTTGTGATGAAAGGTTTTCAAATGCGATTTCAGGATGGGCGAGAGGAGACCTGAATGGGCAAGATCGGCCGTAACGATCCCTGTCCGTGCGGATCGGGCAAAAAATACAAGAAGTGCTGCCTCCCCCTCGACGAGGAGGCCAAAAGAAACAGCGCCGAAAATCCGGACGAGTCGGCCCACGATTTTTCCCCGCCGGATACTGATATATGGGAAGAACCGGTAGACCCCGTATCCGCCGGGCTTGGCGACGATATTCCCCTTCGTCCCTACGCCATTGTCAAGATAGCCGAGAATCCCGGCGCGGACCTGTTAAAGGACGCCAAAATTCGCAGGAGTTGGAAAAAATTTATAGGAGAACGCTGGACCATCGCCAAGGTCGCGGCAATGACTACCGAGGAGATCACGGCTCAGCTTGAACATTATGGCGTCCCTTTCTCGCGGGAAAATTTCCTCGGGCGGGCAGAGGGCCGCTATTCGGCATGGGACATCTCCGATGATTGGTTGTCGGATTACGAGGTCAATTGCAAGCGCAATGAGGATGACTTCCTGGGGCTTGCGGCGTGCGAGTTGTGGAAGCGCCTCATCCCGGAGCGGCCTTCCATGGAAATGCTCGATGACTGGATGCAGGAGGGATACGACTTGTCCGAAAAAAGGCGGGACAAGGAAGCCTGCGATATCTGGTTCAAGACCTGGAAGACGCTTCGCGAGCGCTTCAAGCCCGAGATGACCATGATGTCCGACACGGCACCCGTTTTCTCGGGCCTCCAAAGCATCTTCAACTGGTGCCAGGACTTCGAGACGGAACTCCGGAACGTAGCGAGAAAACATCCCGAATATGCGTCCAGGGGACTGGAATATTGCCGGGAGCTTTTAGAGCAGTTCCCCGAAGAGGAGGAGTCCATCCAGGTCAACTTCCGCGAGGCCATGGCCAATTTTTACTTTATACTCGGCAAGACCGATGAGGGCTTGAGCGCTCTCAACGAAATCGTCGAAAAATGTCCGAAGAACCTCTGGGGATACATATACCTCGCGGACGCGCACGGCCATGTTTTCGACAGGGACAATGGCGTGCCTCTCGACTTGGCCAAGGCGGAAAAATATTTGGATCAGGCCCTGAAAAAAGCCAATCTTGGATATTACGGCAGGGAAATGATCGAAGACCGCCGGGAGCTTTTACGAAAAGGCGGCAAGTCTTGAACCGGTCCCGCTCGATGCGTTCGAGCCGCCGCTTTCCCCGCCAGCGACTTGCGTCAAAGACAATGCGGCTCGGCCTGCACGGAAAGCTAAACGGATCAAAGAGTTATGGCGCATCGAGCCCGGGCGGGCCAGGCGCTACCTTGGCTTGACCCCTTCCCTTAAAAATCATTAGAAAATCCGGCCCGCGACACATACGGGTGCAGGCGAAATATGACGAGGCCCGTTTTGAAAAGCCTTTTTACCTGAGAATGCGCCGTATCCCCTTGATTTCCCTTGAAAAACATGCCCTCATCTGCGAGTGGAGAGTCGAGAGTTGGGAGTGAGGAGTGAACAGAAGAGAATCAACAATCACTTTCCACTTCCAACTTCTCACTTCCAACTCTCCGAAGGAGGAAAACCATGCGATACGGACCTGATGATAACTTTTGGGGCACGCTTCCGGCGGGGTAGATGTAGAAGAGACAGACAAGAGAAACATAAGGCAAACCGGGGTGCACTTGACAAACGCCATCATAGGAGTGCGGCAGCTTGCTGTCCGCTTTTTCCGCCGGGAAGCTTGCTTGTCGGAAATGCGCTCCACAAAAGGCTCACAGTTTACGAGACGCCTTTTTGTAAGTTCCGGCAAGCCGGAACTTATGAGTGCGAAAGCAAGCTTTCCTGTCTGCGTGCCTGTCTGCCCTGTCTGCGTGTCTGCACAGGCAGGCGTGTCCGGCACAGGCAGGCGGAACGCACAGGCAGGCGCATTCCGAAAACGGAGGTTCGCAACGGGAACTACTTACGCCAGACTATTGTTCAACCGGCGCAGTGCTTTTGTCAAACCGCCTTTATTGTGGTTTGGAATTTTCGGTCCGGGGGCTTTCCCGGGAAACGAGTTTGAACCCCTCAAGCTTTAGCCCTGCCTTGGACTGGGCCAACTCGAGCAGTTGTTCACCTTGTGCTTCCAGGAATTCGAGGTTCAAGGGCCAGAGGTTAACCTGTGCGTCTCTGCCCACGGAAGCGGCCAGCTTGCCGTTTCTGCTGAAGCCTGCCGCTATTATCGCCCGGCAATGCCCTTCACAGGTCCGCAGACATTCCCCCGTGCTTGCGGACCACAGTTTGAGATCGCCCTTGGTACAGGACAGAAAGAACTCTTTATCCGCGCAGCCGCCGGAAAGCAGGAAGCGTCCGTCCGGAGAAAAGCACAGGGTATACACGTCATGGTTGTGGCCCTTGAGCCGGCGTTCGAGTCTGCCGTCTTCAAGTGACCACAGCCTGATGTCTCCGCCCTCTTTTTCCTGTCCGAGGCACGCAGAGGCCAGCTTGTCTTCACAGGGAGAAAAGGCCACCACGGACAACGGCGCAGGGTGGCCGGTCAGCATCTTTTCGCAACCGCCGGTTTCTCTCGACCACAGCCGGACGGTTCGATCAGCTCCTCCAGATGCTATGAGTGTGGAGTCCGGAGAAAAGCGGGCGGTCAATACCGGCCCTTTGTGGCCTTTTAATGTGGATACGCAGGAGCCGTCGTCCACAGACCAGATTTTAACACTCCGGTCATGAGAGGCAGACAACAGGTATTGTCCGCAGAGAGAGTAATCAAGCGAGGACACTTCTCCCTGGTGGCCTTTTATTGACTTCAAGACTCTGCCGGTTTTCAACTCGCAAATGATGATGGTATGGTCCGAGCTGCCGGAGGCCATGTATTTCATGTCCGGGGAAAAACAAACTGCTTTGACCTCGTCGCTGTGGCCGGTGAAGCTTGTGACAAACCCGCCGTCTTGCAATGACCACATATTGACAAACTGGTCGGACCCGCCGGCAAGCAAGTACTTGGTGCCTTGCGAAAACGCACAAGCGCTGATCTCGTCCTCTGCGTTCCCGAAAGGCCGGATGGAAAAGGACTTGAGGGGTGGAATCGACTCCCGGTGGAGAGCCTTACGAGCGTCTATCCTCCCGGTGAGAGCATGTGCCTTGGCATAGTAAATCCTAGCGTGGCTCCACTTTCCATCCTTCTCAGACCTCGCTCCATACTGAAAGTATGCCTCGGCAAGGTTCTCCCGGGCCTCCTGCTCGCGCTTTTCTGCCAGAGCCTTCTGCTCCTCTGCTATCCGCCTTTGTTCCAAGGCGATGTTGCGCTGCTCCCGGACTTCCAGGAAAGATGAAGCACCGAACAAACCCAAAACCACCCCGGCCACTTCTTCAGAGAGCCGGCTCGCGTTCTCATACCTTTTCTCCCGATCTTTTTGCAGGCAGTTGTCACAGATTTGAACAAGCTCCTCCGGGGCCTCCGGCGAAAGCTCCCGCAAATCCGGAACCGGGTCCTTAATGACTCTGCCCATAATTTCATAGGCGTCCTCCCCAGTATAGGGGGTCCTCCCGGTCAGTATCTCAAAAAGAATCCCTCCCAAAGACCAGACATCGGACCGCTCGTCAATATCTTCTGTCCGGCCGTGCGCCTGTTCCGGGCTCATGTATGGAGGCGAACCAATAGGAGCTCCCGGCACGGTTTTGCCCACAGCCTTGTCCTTGAGAAGCTCGAACCCTTCCTTTTGCAACTCGCTTTCCAGGTCTTCTATGCCCTTGACCTTGGCCAGGCCCCAATCAAGGATCACGGCTTCACCGAACTCTCCGATCATCACATTATCGGGCTTCAGGTCGCGATGAATAACGTTCTGGGAATGGGCGTAAGCCATGGTCTGACAGAGGTGATTGAATTGGGGAAGGTAGTTGAGCCTGGCGGACATCGAGTTGCAATCTTTAAGACGCATGCCCAGGTTCAGGCCTCGAACCAGCTTCATGGTGTAATAAATAGAGCCGTCCGGCTTTTTGCCGACCTCGTAAACCGGCACTATACCCGGGTGATCGAGCTGGCCGGTAATGCGGGCCTCCCGCAGAAAACGGGCTATGGCTACCTCGCTCTGGCCGGAGGGGGTCGGATTCGAGGTCCGACCGGCAGGACGGGGAGGAAGCAACTCCTTTAAGGCGACATCGCGTCCGATGTGATTGTCAAAAGCCAGAAGGATGCGGCCGATGCCGCCACGGGCATACTCGGTCCTTATTTGGTAACGACCCGGGTGTTCTACAGTGACCCGGCTGGAATCGTCGAGCAGGCTTTTATCTTCCTGGGGAGCATCAGAGTACTTGATGGGAGCGGTTACGCTGCCGCCCAGAGACTGGAGCGAAGCCATCTCGTCCTTTTCATCCATTATTACTGTCGCTGAGAAGGACTCGTGAACAGCGGACTTTCCTCCCAAGGACTCCAGCGCGGAATGGGCATCACCCCCGTGCTCTTTGAGATGCAAGGACAAAAGCTCCCGGATAACCCGCTCCTTGTCTTCTTCCAGAAGTCCCTCCTTCCGGAGGACCTCGCCCAGGTCACTGGCCGGGTCAGTGGCCCACTTGGCAGCAACCCGCGCCAGGTCGGAAGGATCGAGTAATTTGACATGTACGCCGATAACGCCGAAAAGAAGGTTGGCATAATGGGCATTCGAGTCTTTGCTCATCTGTTCCATTGACTGTACCCTTTAAGCTCGATCAGTCGAAATGATAAAACATTTCAGTAATTGAAAAGAAATACATCCTACAGGTAAGAGGTCGATGTTTCGGGAAAAAGTCCGCTGGCATCCCTCACCAGAAGGGGTTTATATGGCTCAGGGAGGAAACCACACGCGCACAGCGACAAGCGACCCCGCCTGATATGCGTGACTTTCTCCGAGCAGAAACCGAATCATTCGACTTGTTTTAAAGGCATCAGCATCAAACAAAGGAGCGCCTTCTCCTCGAGGTGATCCGAGACCTTGGCTCAGATGTTGCGCCGCATCAAACCCGGTCACCAGCACTCCGCGGAGGCTCCACCACAGCTATTACCGCCCTTGCCATGATGTCTTGATATCACACCATCTGTTCTAAGTCAAGAATCAGGTGAGGATAGAGAAGGTCTCCTGATGCGAAAAGTCATTAGATGATGATATCCTCTGGTGCGGAGAATTCCGATCCTTTCGCCAGGCAAGAGTTCTTCTAGCCAGAGGTTGGCTTGCGGAGTTGTAAAAGAGCTTATATCCCAGGCATTCATTCCCGTTTCAGGATTCCCGGCATATTTTTCCATTGCTGGTTACCCATTTTTTAGTTGACATCTGCTTTTTGATGTTATAGAGTAATTGTATCAATCGATTGATATGAAAGCCGGGATTGAAGAAAAACCAGGAAGCTAAAAAGGGGAGAAGCGCGGTGCAGGAACAGGAAAAGGCGATCTATGATTTTTTGTTCGAGGCTTATCGCTCCGGCGCGCTTGACGGTTTTATGCGGCTCTCGCGTGCGGTGGCCGACAAAAAGTACGAGGACCAGTCGCTGGTGTTCTCCGAGCTGGAGGACGCCATATCCGAGATGGACGACCTTTCCGGGGTGGACGAGGTTCTGGCAAAGGTATTTGAACAGATGCCCTTGTTGACCGACAGGGAGACGCTGGAGGGACTTGCCGTGCTGGTCTCGTATTTGACGCCGTGGCTCGATTCCATGATGGCTGCTGCGGACCGCGATACCCAAGTTGTTTCAGAAAAAACAGACCGGCTCAAGCATGACCTTCCGCTGGCGGGCAAGGCCGTTTTTACATTGTTTGTCCTGAACTCCCGGCCGTTAGGGGAAGCTTTGGGGCAGAGAGCACGCGCTTCTGGGGAGGGCATGGGCAAGGCTTTGAACGCGTTTTCCGAGCTGGTAAACGCCATGGAGGAGAAAAACCCCGGCGCGATCTCCGAGTTCATGTCCGGCGCGTTTTCTTCCCTCAACGGAGATGAAATGACTAAAATGTTAAATATACTTAGCAATTCGTTTCTGGATCAGAAACCGCCGCTTCTTAAATGGACTGCGTCAACCATGGGCGGACGTGCCCGTAAGAAACTGCTCGGCAAATAAGGAATAACAGATGTCCACCCATGCGCAAATATCTGAAATAGTGGGCGAAGATCGGGTCATATCGGATCCTGCCCTCCTGGAAATCTACCGGACTGACGCGGGTTTTATAACCGGCTTTGCGCCGCAGTTCGCGGTCAAGCCCAAAAACCCGGCCGACCTGCAGGAACTCGTCAAGCTGGCCAATGAAGAGGGCTTCCCGCTGGTCCCCTGCTCATCACCTGCAGACCATTCCTTTGAAGTGGTCCCTTCCGTGTCCGGCGCTGTCATGGTGGACCTTTCCGAGATGAAGAGGATCGTGCGGGTGGACCGCCGCAACAAGGTGGCCATGGTGGAGCCGGGGGTCACCTTTTCCGAGCTCCAAAAGGAGGTTGAAAAAAACGGTTTACGAATGGAGATGCCACTCATGCCTCGAAAGACCAAGTCCGTGCTTTCGAGCCTGCTGGACCGGGAGCCTGCCACCGGTCCCAAGTACAACTGGGACGCTAACGATCCCTTGTGCTGTCTCGAGCTGGTATTTGGGAGCGGCGACCCGTTCCGGACCGGCAATGCCGCAGGCCCCGGCAGCCTGGAGGACCAGTGGTCCGCGGGCCAGGCCCAAAAGATGCCCATGGGCCCGGCGCAGACGGATATCTCCCGGCTGATCCAGGGCTCGCAGGGAACGCTGGGAATCGCCACCTGGGCCACCGTCAAGCTGGAAGTCCTTCCCGCGATCAGCAAAGGTTTCATACTCCCCGCCCAGGATTTGAGCGAGCTTATTGACTTCACCTACAAGATACTGTGGCGCAAGATTCCGGACCTCTGCCTGGTACTGGACAGGACCGACCTGGCAGTTATCACCGGGCTGAAAGCGGAAAGCCTGCCGCAATGGTCGCTGGTCTACTCCATATCCGGCATTAAGCACCTGCCGGAGAAGCGCATCAACTACCTCGAAAAGGACGTGGAAGACATCGCCGGCGACTTTAACGTCTCGCCAATACGGAACCTGCCGGGCATGGCTGCCGATGACCTGGTCTCCATGCTGACCGCACCTTCAAGCAAGCCTTACTGGAAGCATCGCTTAAAAGGAGGCTGCCGCGACCTGTTTTTCCTGACCACCCTGGACCGGGCGCCCGAGTTTATCCATGCAGTCTATAACCTGGCCTCGGATTCTGGCTTCTCCGCGGACACGGTGGGGACCTATATCCAGCCCGTCCGCCACGGCACCGGCTGTCACCTCGAGTTCAGCTTCATGTATGACCCGGAAGACAGTGAAGAAGCACAAAGACTGAAAAACCTTTTGATCGAAGTCTGCCGGACATGCCTTGACCAGGGGGCCTTCTTCTCAAGGCCGGATCCTTTATGGGCGGACATGGTGTACGAGCGTTGCCCGGACACTGTGCGTGCCTTGCACAAGGTGAAGGACATCTTCGATCCTCGCAATATCATGAACCCCGGCAAGCTCTGTTTCGGCAAGGAGGCCCAAAACCCATGAACGATCTTGCTTCATTAAAGAGGGACATGGAGGGGTGTTCGCGTTGTTCGCTCTGCAAGTGGATACCCATGGCCCAGATCAAGAGCTGGAGGTTTGCCAAGGTCTGTCCCTCCCTGGACCGTTATCACTTCCACGCTTACTCCGGCGGGGGCAGGATGATCGCAGCCAACTCCTTGCTGGAAGGTCGCTCCGAGCTTAACGAAACCTTGATGGACATCATCTACCAGTGCCAGCTCTGCGGCGCCTGCCAGGTGTCTTGCCAGGCATACCGCGACGACATAGACCTTGCCGACGTGCTGCTTTCATTGCGCGCCCGCTGCGTTTCCGAGGGCTACGTTCCGGAAGAGCACCTGTTTGTTCTCGACAGCATGAAAAAGCAGGACAATACCCTGGGGATGAAGAAGTCCGAGCGCGGCAGGTGGGCCGAAGGACTGGGCCTGGCTGACATCAACACCCGGCAGGCAGAGGTGCTCTTTCACGCCGGATGCAGGTACTCCTACGATGACGATCTTCGGCATATTGTGCGTGGCTGGGCGCGGCTGTTTCAAGACGCTGGTATTGACCTGGGCACAGCAGGCGCGGAAGAAGCTTGCTGCGGCGGCCGGGCCTTTGAGATGGGCTTTCAGGGAGAGATGACAAACTTTGCAGAGGACATGACAAGCCGGGTCAAGGCCTCGGGCGCAAAAGTGCTGGTTACCCCCTGCTCGGACTGCTACTACACCTTCAAGTACCTTTATCCCAAGAACGGCCTGGACATGGGCGCAGATGTGCTCCACGCCGTCGAGTACGCCGAGTTGCTGATTGCACAGGGAAAGCTCGCGCTTGAAAACAGTGTGCCCCTGCGGGTGACCTATCACGACCCCTGCCATCTGGGCAGGCGCGGAGAAATCTACAAAGGCGAATGGGAGGGAGACAACAAGCTCAAGCGGCCGGTCCGATACAAGCAGATGGGAAACCTGGGAATATTCGATCCTCCCCGGAACGTGATCCGGTCGGTGCCCGGAGTCGAGCTAATCGAGATGGAGCGCATCCGGGAGTACAGTTGGTGTTGCGGCGCGGGCGGCGGCGTTCTCGAGGCCTATCCCGACTTCGCGGACTGGACCGCCGGTGAGAGGATCGAGGAAGCAAAGGCCACCGGCGCGGACGCCCTGGTTACAGCGTGTCCCTGGTGCGAGCGGGTGTTCAAAGACCGGCTTTCCGAGAGCGGAGACAGCATCAAGGTGTATGACGTGATGGACCTTTTGGCAATGTCCTTGAAAGGAAAACAAGATGAAGCTGTTGCCTGAAGAAATGTACCGGGAGCTTATAGAGGCGATAGGTGAAGAGAACGTCTCGCAGGAGCCTGCTGTACTCGACGGGTACGCCTGGCAGCCCATCTTCAGCTTGAAGCCGGAGAAGTGGATACCGCGTCCCGCAGCAGTGGTGCTGCCGGGTTCCACCGCGGACGTTCAGGCGGTGGTGAGGATTTGCAACAAGTACAAGGTGAAGTTCAAGGCCCACAGTACCGGCTGGGCGGCATGGGGCGGGCCCTCTGAAGAAGGAGAGCTCCAGATAGACCTCATGCGGATGAACCGGATCATCGAGCTTGACGAGATAAACAAGTTCGCAGTGGTCGAGCCGCACGTGTGCTGCGGCCAGCTCCAGGCAGAGGCCATGAAGAAGGGGCTCAACTGTCACATCATCGGCGCCGGTCCCAACACCTCCATCCTGGCAAGCACCACATCGGGATGGGGATACGGAGGCACCGGGCTTTCTACCGGCTATGGTGGAAGGAACCCCCTGGGGGTGGAATGGGTGCTTCCCGACGGAGAAGTGTTGCAGCTCGGGTCGCCGGGCAGCGGCGCAGGCTGGTTCAGCGGAGACGGGCCGGGTCCGAGCCTCCGCGGCATCATGCGGGGGTTCTCCGGCACGCAGGGGTCCTTGGGGGTCTTCACCAGGTGCGCGGTAAAGCTCTACCCCTGGTACGGTCCGCGCGAGCCCCGAATTGACGGTGTGCTCCTTGACGTCCGAACAGAGGTCCCCGAGACTGAAAAGATGTTCTGGATACTGGCGCCCAGCTACGAGAAGTTCGCTGACCTGGCTTATGAGATCGGCAACGCGGAGATAGCCTACTGGTTCTGCAGAAGTCCGCTCCAGGCGGGAGTCGAGCTTTTCATGCCGCGCGCGATGGAGAAGATATTCGACTCGCCAGCATTGCGGACCATGTTCAACGCCTGCCGGCACCTGGGTGTCGCGCTCTTAAGCTCGGAGTCGAAAAGGGAGATCGACTACCAGCAAGAGGTCCTTGACAAAATCGTGCTGGAGAACGGCTGCGTGCTCCTCGACCTCGGCAAGGCGCCGGGGTACGGGTTCTGGTGGTGGACCATGGGGGTCAGGTCCATACTTACTGCGCTGACCTTCCGCGCCGGAGGCGACTTCCTGACCAGCTACGGCAGCCCGGTGGAGTACGACAACGCCATGCGCCAGGCAAAGGTCGCGACAGACTGCAAAAGGAAGTACATCGAGCAGGGCTTCTTCAAGGACGACAACTCCGACATAGGCTGGGGAGGCATATACGAGGGCACGGCCAACTGGGGACATTGCGAGATGGCTGCCATGTACGACCGGCGCGACGGACAGGCAGAAGGCAGGGTCCAATACCTGGAAGAGTCTGCGCAGACCACAGTGGACCATACCCTGGGAGTGGGGCTGTCAAACCTTCCGCCGGGGGCCTGGAAAACCTACGGGCCCATGATTTACAACTATCATCTCTGGCAAGCGAGAATAAAAAAAGCGTTCGACCCCAATGCTGCTGCTGACTACGAATGGTACGTGCCCCCGGTGGACGAGATAGAAAAGTAGTGCTTTGTCACTCGGAAAAAGGGGAACAGGGCCGACGAAAATCGCGGCTGAAGCCGCTCGCACG
>CAYQTK010000154.1:0-10866 GCA_964420375.1 uncultured bacterium | reverse complement strand
ATTGCTCCGGATGGGGGGTAAGGGTTCGGTTGGTAGTGTCTTGTCAAGATTAAAACGACGCATAGTGTGCGAGCGACTGATATCGCGACTAAAAGTCGCTCGCACGAAGAAAATCCGTATTGTAAGCGACGAAAGACGCTTGACAGTGCACTCGCGCGTTGTCAAGATTAAAATGACGCATACCGTGCGAGCAGCTTTAGCTTCTCGAAGAACAGAATAGAATCGTGCGAGCGGCTTTAGCCGCGATTTTTGTGTGAGCGAAGAAAATCGCGACTTTCGTCGCTCGCATGCAGCTTATAAATTTTAATGTGATCCGCCACTACTGCTCTGTCAACTGCTTCTCGGGGAATAAAATAGAATCGTGCGAGCGGCTTTAGCCGCGATTCTCGTGTGGGCGAAGAAAATTGCGACTTTCGTCGCTCGCACGCAGCTTATAAATCTTTATGCTCCCTCGACCACCACTTCCTGGATGGCTCGGGGTGATGCTTCCTTGATGATAAAGACCATGTCGCGGTACCTGATCCTCTCCTCCGGCTTGGGGACCCTTTTAAACAAGGACAGCAAGAAGCCGCCCAGAGTCTCGTACTCGCCCTCGGGAATGGACCAGCCGAGGATGTCATTGAGGTCGTCTATCTCCATCCTGGCGTTAACGCTCACCCGGTGCTGGTCAATGCGGCGGTAAAGGATGAGGTGGCTGTCATGCTCGTCCTCGATCTCTCCCACGATCTCTTCTAGTATGTCTTCCCTGGTGATCACGCCGATGCATCCTCCATACTCGTCCACCACCACTGCAAAGTTGAAGTTCTTCTGCTGCATTGCGAAAAGCAGCTCGTCAATGGGTTTGTTGTAGGGGATGTAATCCACTTGTTTCATGAATTCTTTTACGTGGCGGTCGAGGTCGTCGGCTTCGAGGAAGTCGAATATCTCGACCATACCGATCATGTTGTCGATCCTGTCCTGCCAGACCGGGTAGCGGCTGTATATCTTCCGGCTCGATTTGCGCAGGACCTCCCCGATAGTGGCATCCAGGGGGACCCCCTCGACCTCGACCAGCGGGATCATGGCGTCTTCAACCACTGTCTCGCTGAATTCGAAGATGCGGTCTATCATCTGCCTGCTCTCCTCGTCCATGAGCGAGTGGTTGTCGGACTGGGTGAGAAGCAGCTTGAGCTCGTCGCGGGTGTACCAGAAGGCCCCTTCCATCCCCCGCTTGCCTGCCAGGAGAAGAAGCATCCGGAGCGCTCCCACAAAAAGGACCAACAGAGGCAGGAACAGGTAGTAAAAGAATTTGAGAAGAACTATGAGCCGGGGCGCGTAGCTGTTGGCCCGCGGATAGAAAAAGGTGCGGGGAAGGGTTTGACCGAACACGATAAACAAAACCACCAGGGCGAGAAAAGCAATGAGCGCTCCGGCTTGTCCATACTCGTTGATGCAGTATATTGTTGCGGGAACCACGGCAGCAGCAAGGCTTATGGCGGAGCCCAGCAGGGTGGTGGCCAAAAGCCACTGCGGCTTCTCCAGGAAGCTCTCCACCAGCCCCGCAGTGCGCGAGCCGTTGGCTGCCTTGCCCCGCAGCATGGCCCGGTCCGCGAAAAACAGCGACATCTCCGCTCCCGTAAAAAAGGCGTTTAGAACAAGGCATAACGCCACGAAGAAGAGAAGCGCGGCCATCACGTCTCCTCCCGTACCACGTCAAGCCGGTTTATGATGATGCCGTGACATTCGAGAACCATGAACCGAAAGCCGTAAATCCTGACCTCGTCGCCCGGGCGGGGCCTTCTGCCCAGCAGCGAAAGCACCAGGCCGGCAAGCGTGCGGGTGGCCTCCGACGGAATACTCGCGCCGGTGCGCACGTTGAACTCCTGGATTTCCAGCCGGCCGCGTACGTGCCAGTGGTTGTCCCCCACGCTTTCGAACTCGGGCTCTTCATTGTCGCGGACTTCTCCGAAGATCTCTTCCAGCACGTCCTCCATGGTCACCAGGCCGACGTGTGCCCCGAACTCGTCCACCACCAGCGCCATGTGCTTGCGGCTGTTCTTGAAGTCGAGCATCAGGTCCCGGAGCTTCCTGCTGGTGGGAACGTGGAGCGGCGGTCTCATCACGTCGCGCACGGTAACGGCGGCCCGATTTTTTCCCGCGGCCACCGGCCGAAGCAGGCTCTTGGCGGTAATAACGCCCACGATATTGTCCGGCTCGCCATCGTAGACCGGGACTCGGGAGTAGTTCTGTTCTTGGATCAAGGTCCCCGCACGCGAGATGGAATCATTGGCGTCAATGCCCACGATCTCGTGGCGGGCGGTCATGATCTCGCCCGCGGTTATATCGCTGGAGCGGAGCAGGTTAACCAGGAGCTCCCGCTCGGTCACGTCAAGGATGCCGTCCCTGGCGCCGCTCTCCAAGAGTTCCCTGATGTCGCTCTCTTCCATCTGCTCTTCAACCGTCTCCCACTCTCCCGCGCCCAGCGCGCGGAAAAAAAGGCCGGCCGTGGCCTGGAAGGTCCTCCAGAAAGGAAAAGCCAGGGTTTTAAACCGACTCATGGAGGGAGCAACCGCGCGGGAGATGCTGTCGTTGTAAAACACTCCCAGGGCCTTGGGAGTGGCCTGTGCCGCGAAGATAAGGACGAGCACGGAGGCGGCGAAAGCTATGGCTATCGCCGGAAAGGAATGCCCGAACAAGGTGTAGGCCCCCTTTGCAGAAGGAACGTATCCCCGGCACACAACAAGCCAGGTGACCAGCACGACAACTCCGGACCTGGCAAGCTCGCTGCCCAGGCCCAGGGTGACGATCAGCTCGCGGGGAGCTTCCAGAAGCTTCCTGATAACCCTCGCCGACTTTGCTCCCTCCTCCTCCATCTGGACAAGGCGAAGGGGGGCCAGGGAAAAGAGAGCGGCCTCTGCAGAGGAGAACACGCCGGAGACAACAATAAGCACTACCAGCAGAGTCCAGTACAGGTAGGGGTTTTCAAACATCCGTGCTCTCTTCTTCTCGGCAAGGGTTGGCAAAATGCCGGAACACGGTCCGGGGCGGCTCGATTGAGCGTCCCTCTCCGTCCACGAGCGCGATGCGGGGGGTGTCGGATATCGAGCCGATGCGGGTGATCCTGACGCCGTCGAGCTCTTTTATACTCATGTCGCTGTTCCAGGCAGGGGGAGTTGTAAAGAGGAGCTCGTAATCCTCGCCCGCGGCCAGGGCGGTTTGCAGTGCCTGTGGTGACAGAGATTCTTCAGCTTGGAAATGCTCGCGGAACACGTTTGAAAGAGGCAGTCGCGGAAGCTCGATGCATGCGCCGGGCACGTTTGACTCCTGGAGGATGCGGTGCAGATCGGATGCTATTCCGTCGGAGAGGTCTATCATGCTGGTGGCTGCTCCGGCGATTTTGCCGGCGGCGCTTAGGCGTGCTTCAGGATCGAGGTGCTTCATGATGGGGTTGTGCAAGGGATCGGAGGATATTTTCTCCATGTCTATGGGAGTATCCATTTCGAGTAGCCTGGCAAGGCCGAGACCGGAATCGCCGATGCAACCGGTAACATAGATATGGTCTCCTACTCGTGCTCC
This sequence comes from uncultured bacterium, assembly GCA_964420375.1. Taxonomy (GTDB): domain Bacteria; phylum RBG-13-61-14; class RBG-13-61-14; order RBG-13-61-14; family DATKZS01; genus CAYQTK01. Next base: position 7,311 of record CAYQTK010000154.1, on the reverse strand, counting down.
GGAGCGATACACCGGCGCGGGAGGGTATGCGTCGCCTGTCAGGAATATAGCCATGACCAGCTTGTCCGATCCGGTGACGTCGCCTCCGATAAGGGACACGCCCGCGGAGGAGGCTTTTTCCATGAGTCCTTCCAGTATCTCCTCCAAGGTGTTGACGGGAAAGGCTGCGGGAGCTGCCAGCCCCAACAGGGCGAAGCTGGGAACGGCAGCCATTGCCGCCATGTCGGAGAGGTTTACCGACATGGCCTTCCTGCCCAGCAGTCGGGCAACGGTTCTTTGCAGATCGAAGTGGACGTCCTGGACGAGGAGATCGGTGGTTGCCACCGATGTTTCCGATGCAGCGAACACCGCGGCATCGTCGCCGATGGATTTTATGATTCGGGGGTCGCACCTGTGCGCCCGGGTCTTGATTTTTTCAATCAGCCCGTGCTCGCCGATCCGGGACAGGCCGGAGGCTGAATCTGACTCAGAAGGTGATTCCACTTCGTCCTGGTTCGCCATTTATTTCTTTGTCGGGCTCTTTTTCCTTGAAGGGGAGTTCGATTTCGCTGTCCCCGATTTGCTCCGGTTTTTGGCCGCCACTTTACTTTTGCTTTTTTGCTGTGCGGTTTTTTTCACCGTGCTCTTGGTGGTTTTCCTGCGCGCTTTTGTTGTTGTGCTTTTTTTGCCCGCTTTTTTCCTGGTCCAGGGAGGCCCTCCCAGAAGTGCGGCCTCCAATACCTCGTCCATGGTCTTAGCATATATGAAATTTATCTTCTTACGCAAGGCCGGGGGGATATCGTCGAGGTCCTTTTTGTTCCTTTCGGGAATGATAATTGTATATATCTTGTTCCGCAATGCTGCCAGGGCCTTTTCCTTTATGCCTCCGATGGGCAACACCCTGCCTCGCAGGGTTATCTCCCCGGTCATTGCCACGTCTTTGCGAACGGGCGTCCGGGCCATTGCCGACACCAGGGATGTGGCCATGGTGATCCCCGCGGAAGGTCCGTCCTTGGGAATGGCGCCTGCGGGCACGTGGATGTGTACCTCCCTTTTGTCAAAGAAGTCCTGGGGTATATTGAAGTCGCGCAGCCTGCGTTTGGCATAGCTGAGACTTGCCTGTGCGGACTCTCGCATGACGTCTCCGAGTTGTCCGGTAAGCTCGAGCCGGGGTCTTCCCTTGGCAATGCTTGTCTCGACGCGGAGTATCTCGCCGCCGGTGGACGTCCATGCCAGCCCGGTGGCCACCCCGGTTTCGTCCTCTTCGATCTCCTCCTCGGGGAGGAACCGGGGAACGCCCAGGTACTTGTTTATGTTATCTGACTTTATCACCATCTTCTTCTTGCGGCCCTCGGCCACGTTGCGGGCCACCTTCCGGCAGACGTTGCCGATCTCCCGCTCGAGGTTACGCAGGCCGGCCTCCCTGGTGTACTGGGTGATGATGGTCAGCAATGCCCCGTCGGTAAGATCGATCCTGTCCTCGCTGATGCCGTTCTCCTCGATCTGTTTGGGGATCAGGTACTGCCTGGCTATGGCTTTCTTTTCCTCGAGGATGTATCCCGGCAGCTCGATGACCTCCATGCGGTCAAGGAGCGCCGAGGGTATGGTATCGGTGATATTGGAGGTGGTGATGAACATGACCTTGGACAGATCAAAGGGCAGATTGATGTAGTGGTCGCGGAAGGAGTAGTTCTGCTCCGGATCGAGGACCTCGAGCAGCGCAGAGGACGGGTCTCCCCTGAAGTCCGCTCCCAGTTTGTCGATCTCGTCGAGCATGAACACCGGGTTGTTGGACCCCGCGGTCTTGATGCCCTGGATGATCCTGCCGGGCATTGCTCCCACGTAGGTGCGGCGATGGCCGCGGATTTCCGCCTCGTCCCGGACTCCGCCCAGGCTCATGCGGATGAAGTTCCTTCCCATGGCCCTGGCAATGGACCTGCCCAGGCTGGTCTTGCCCACACCCGGCGGCCCTACAAAGCAGAGGATGGGTCCTTTCATCTTCTTGTTAAGCTTCCTGACGGCAAGGTACTCCAGTATCCTTTCTTTGACCTTTTCCAGGTCGTAATGGTCCTCGTCCAGGATGCCCTTGGCTTTTTTGATGTCCAGCCTGTCGCGGGTGCTCTTCGACCAGGGCAGCTCGACCAGCCATTCCAGGTAGGTCCTTACCTGGGAGGCTTCCATGGCCTCGGAGTGCATCATCTCCAGCTTCTTTATCTGCTTCTCCGCCTCTTTCTGGGCGTCCTCGGGCAGCTTGGCGTTTTTCATCTTCTCCCGGAGCTCTTCTATCTCCGCGGCCTTCTCGTCAACGTCGCCCAGCTCCTGCTGAATCTGGCGGAGTTGCTCGCGCAAGTAATACTCCCGCTGCGTCTTGTTCATCTCCTCCTTGGCCTGGTTCTGAATCTGGGCCTGCATCTGGATGACCTCGGTCTCTTTCTGGACCATCTCGTTGAGTCGCCTCAGCCTGTCCTCCGGCTTTATGGTCTCCAGAAGCTCCTGGGCGTCCTTTACGTTGATGCCGATGTTGGCCGCCACCAGGTCGGCGAACCTTCCCGGGTCGGTAAGAGAATCGAGCACCGAGCTCAGATCGGGAGGAATGGTTTTCCCGTATTGAATGAGCTGGTCCATCTGTTCCTTGATGTTGCGCATGAGCGCCTCTATCTCCAGGCTTCGCTCCGCGGGCGGCTCTTCCAGGACTTCTATATTCACGGTGTAGGGCTGCTCTTTTTTCTCATACTCTTTTATAGCGGCGCGGGAGAGACCCTGTACCAGTATCTTGACCCTGTTATCCGGCATTTTCAGCATGCGCATGATCATGGCCACAGTTCCCGTCTCATATATCTTGTCGGGAGTGGGGTCCTCCTCGGACACGTCGCGCTGGGCGGCGAGCATGATCATCCGGTCTTTGCCGAGGGCCTCGTTTACAGCCTCTATCGAACCTTCCCGGCCCACGAACAGCGGCACTATCATGAAAGGAAACACCACCAGGTCCCGTACCGGAAGCAAAGGCATCTGGCGGGGAATCTGTATCTGCTGGGCGTCGGAAGGACTTACTGCATCCTCCGCTCCGGTAAGGTCAGGACTCTGCGTTTCCTGTTCTTCTATCTCTTTTTCTTCTTCGTTCTCGTCTCTTTTTTCATCAGACATGATTGTTCACCCTTTCCTGCTACTATTGCGATTCGTAGATATTCTATATACGGCTTTTGTTGTCGTTCGGCCGGCATATCTACAGGGCAGATTTTTCATTCGACGGGAATCTTTTTTCGAAGGCCTCTCTGCTCCTTTATCAGCGGCAAGCGTATAGTAAGCACACCGTGCTCCAAAGCGCCCGCGGCTTCATTGGTGTTACACGCCACCGGAAGGAACACTTCCCGTGCAAACCCTCCGAACTTCCTTTCAATCTGAAGAAAAGACAATTTGTCTCCCCTAGTCTTTTTATTAAGCTCTTCTTCCGTCTTGGTCCCTTCTATGATTATTTTATCGCCCTCTACAAAAAGATTGACTGAAGACTTATCTATGCCGGGAATCTCTACCTCGATTATCAGGGTGTCGTCGCTTTCGTAGATGTCCATCGGAGGATTGAACTCTTCCGGCTCCCCCGCGGGTTTATCACCGGTCCAGAAGACTTTCATTTTCCTGTCCATTTTGATGTTCTCCAGGTTATGTTGTTTTCTAACTCGAGATGTATAAGGAGCTTTACGTCGATATATAAGCATATTTTATCGCTTTCGAAAATTTAAGTCCTTTTGATTTGGCTGTCAAGGCAAAGATGTGTTATTAGATAGAGGTTGGATACAGGGCCTCAGGTCCTGGTAAAAAGGTTTTCGGGGACCCGTGCTATGAGAAAGATGCGTCTCGTCCAGATCGGTTTGGTTGTTTTTTTCCTCGTCTGTTTGTGGATCGGGCTTGGGAAGGTGGATAAAAAGACGGCCGCGCCGCCGCTAATCCGCTGGGTGCCTGCAATCGAGCAGGAAAAAGACGACAAGAATCGGCAGGAGAAGACGCTTCCCGAACAACCGCTGCCTGTAAAGAAGGACAAGAAGAAGAGCCCTGGAGAAAGTAGTGAAAAAGGAGCTGCCGAAAATACCGGCAAGCCGGCGTCACCAGACAGGCCAGAGAATAATTGCTCCCCTCGGCCTCCATCCACCGGTTCCGGCAAAGACGGACAGAAAAAAGCGGACAGAAAAAAGAAGACCTGGCCGGATGCCGGTCCGCAGTTATTCAGGAAAGCCCCTAACGTCATATCCTCTCAGTTGGAGAGTTTCTGGGGGTACCAGCCCAATGACCTGGTCTACGGGGAGCTTTTCGAGAACGGCTCGTATGAGCAGGAAGGGGAGCTTGACGCGCTCCGGGCATACCTGGACGTGATCTGCAAACGTCTCCAGCCGGCGGGTTCTCAACAAGTGCGGAAAATAAGAAGTGCGCTCCTTAACTCCGACCTTGACAAGTGGTGGTTCGAGAAATCGGAAAAGTCCCTGGAGCGGGGAGTCCATGCCCTCGCTCGAGCAGAGCAGTCCATGAAAGATAAAGACCTCCGGCTCGAAGCGAGTCCCGAGAACCTGGAGTCCCTGCTGGACCTTTACATAAACCTGCTCGAGAAGGAAGAAAAAAAGCTTATGCAAAAAGAGGCGGGAATGACGGAAGTCGACAACCGATTTTTCCACGCCAGGGGCCTGGCCCGGGTATGCTCTCTCACCCTGCTGGACGTGGACAGGTCATTTCGAGGCGCATCATACTTCGACGATTTAAAGAAGGACTTTGTTCGAGCCCGGGCCCTGCTGGATAAAGCCGCGGCCATGAGCCCGTGGATGGTGATGGGAGGAGAGCAGGACGAGCTGTCTTCCAACCACCTTCTCATCATGTCCTATAACCTGGACCAAAGCCGGAACCGCCTGGAGCATGCCCGGCGCCTCTTAAACTCTCTTTCGACAACAGGACAATAATGACTCATGGCTGAAAAAGACGACGGCAAGAAACAGGCTCCGTGGACGGAAAGGGCCAAGAACTATCTCCGTGATAAAGCCGATTCCACACCCCTTTTTCTCCTCTACATACTTAACGGCTTCTTCATACTCTACTGGATGGTGGACCTCATACCGGGCATCATCATGCCCGGAGGAGACCCGCTTCCGGTCATAGACGAGGTTTTTAAAACCATTGCCCTCTACTACTACAACTCTTATCTTTTGAAACGGACCTTTGGAGTTTTGAACCCGGTGAGAATCATGAAGCGCGAAGACCCCTACAGCAAGAAGCGGGCGGGAATTCTGCCCTACGAAAAGAACATGAACATCATCCGCAAGAAGCTCAAGGATCTCCGCAAGGAAGTGAAGAAATCGGACATCCCCGGCATGGACGAGTCCAAGGTGGACAAGCTGCAAAAGCGGATCAAGGAGATCGACGACCGGCTCCACAAGATCGACCGCCTGATCTCCAAGGGCGGCTTCCAGGCGGACCAGGTTCGTACCGAGATAGCGAGGATCGAAGGACTGGTGGAGAACGCCGAGGACGAGAGCCTAAGAGAAGAGCTTGAAAAGTCTCTCTCCCACGCGCAGGGCAACCTGGAGAACATCGAGCGTATTCTGGAAGAACGCAACCGGCTGGTGACCAGATTGGACCGCTTCCGCATCCAGGTAGACGACTCCTACTCCCGGATCATGGCCATGAGCATCTCCGCTGCCGACATGGAGTCCACCGGCCGGCTGTTTGACGAGCTGTTTTCCGCAGTGGACAACTTTGACTCGACCCTCCAGGAGATCGAGCGCCGGCCCGCGCCTTCGCCCGCCCGGCAGACCGTAGAAGAGCTTGAAAAAAGCATAGAGACCAAAAGCCCCTCCACGCAACGGCAGAATACCAAGACGTAACTAAGAGAGCCATGTCATTCCGGCAACGTCTTTCAGATCAGCGCTTTTATCTCGTCGAGGAGCCTGGAGAAGATGGTGTCGTCTTCCGGTTCGGGCCGCCTTCCCCGGGCGTGGACATCGCGATAGAGGCGGTCATAGGTCTTTCCCAGGCCCTCTGCTGAGAAGGCGCCGGTATCGAAATCGCCGGTGTAGTTCTCCGGTGAGCGGAGGACCTCCTCGATCTTGTCAGCGAAGTCGGCGGGATCGTTTTGAGAGAAAAGGCCGTTCTTTCCTTGCCTGAGCTCGGCGCGGGAAGCCATGGAATCGGTGGCGATAATGGGCAGGCCCGCGGCTTCCGCTTCGTACAGGACGATCCCCTGTGTGTCCGACAAGGATGGAAACAGGAAGACGTCTCCTGCAAAGTAGGCCCCGGCAAGTGAGTCCTGGTCGAGGAAACCTCCCCAGATAACGCGGTCGGAGATTCCCCATTCCTCCGCCTGCCTGGAAAGCCCGCTGATCTCCGGGCCGTCTCCCACGAAAAGCAGGCAGTAGTTCCTGCCCCTCTCGGTCAGCTTCTGCAAGGCGGACAACGCCAGGTAGACGTTCTTCTCCCTGGAGATGCGCCCCACGTAAAGCAGGACCTTGTCGAACCTGTCCAGGCCGTACTTTTCCCGCAGCTCTTCGACCTGCTCTGCTTTGACCTTTTCGAATCTGCTGAAGTCTATGCCGGTGGGGACGGCTTCCATGGGGGCGGTCACACCCTCGGAGCGGAGATACTCCTTGATCGGCTCGGTGGGGGTAATGACGAGGTCACAGAGGTTGGCGTACCTGACCACGTAATCCCGGACCGCTTTTCTGACCTTTTCGGTGTCCACAAGCAGGTAGTGGGCAAAGAAGTCGTAGAGGGTGTGGAAGGTATACACCAGCGGGACCTGCCGGGAGTCCGCCATGTCCAGAGCCGCTTTGCCGAGCCCGAAAGGATGATGGGAATGGATGATGTCGGGCTCCCAGTTATCGGTTACTTCGCGGATGGCGGGCTCGTCTATGTTGGCAAAAGGCATGGCGACCCGCTTGGGCTTCAGATATAAAGACCGCACCCGGAAGACCTCGATTCCGCGTATCTTCCGGCCATAGCCGTAATCGGGGGCCACGATCATGGTCTGGTGCCCCGCGGTGTTAAGAGCGGTGTTCAAAAAGTTCACCGCTACCGCAACGCCCGAGATGCGGGGAAGGAAGTTATTGGTGAATATCTGTACCTTCATGGTTTTTCCTCGCAGGTGTCTGCCCGGGCCCGGATCGGGTCGAACACGGGAGCGTCACCCAGTGTTTGTTCACAATTGTTTTTGTCACTTACAAAAAACAGTTCTTGTGCGAACGGCTTTCTTCGCGACTAAAAGTCGCTCGCACGCAGCCTATAAATTTTAATGTGATCCGCCCCTAGTACCACGTAACATTTAATATTTCGTTTCTATAATTTTTATGATATGCTGGC
>CAYQTK010000153.1:0-10885 GCA_964420375.1 uncultured bacterium | reverse complement strand
TGAGGTAGTAGAACCTGTCCAGCCACCACACGTGGGGGTCGGAATGATAGGTGCTTATGATCTCGCCGTGCTTGTATATCCATCCCAGGCTCACCAGCGTCTCCCGCGCGTGGATGAAAGAATAGGGCGAGCCTATAAAGGCAGCGGCAAAAACCACCAGCAGGAAAATCCAGATGTGACCCTCCGCTCGGTTAACGGAAGGTCTCCGCCCGCGGGCGAGCCCTTTTATCCACGCCAGGGGAAAGATCAGCGTATCACTCAAAACCCGGTAAAAGCTCCCCTTGTCTTCCAATGCGTTCAGAAAAGCCAGCAGTCCCACGAAAAGGCATAGCTGATAGTTGTACTTGGTGACCACGGTAAGGCCGGTAAACACGGATGCAGCAACCAGCCACGACAGCCGCCTTTGGCCGCGCCAGTACTTGACCGCGGTGTAATAGGCCGCGCAGATCCAGAATATGTTTACAGCGTCAACCTTGGCAAGAGTCGAGATGGAGATATGCATGCTGTTCAAGGCAAAAAGCAGGGTGCATGCCAGCGCCCATCTCCATCCCAGGTACTGCCTGGCCAAAAGATGGACAAACAGGACGGACCCCATGGCGAACACCAGGGAGATGCCGCGCGATAAAAGTATGGCCTGGCGACTCTCCGCAGACATGTCCTGGATCACCATGGCTATCGCTTCTCCGCCCTGGCTTATAAACTCGCCCAGGTGGCTGAACACGGTCCATAAGAAAAAGCCCATGGCATGGACATAAAAGGCCAGCGCAGGATAGAAAGTAAACGAGGTGTCCATGGTGCCGTTCCGGAGGAGGAACAGGCTCACGCCCGTGGTGCGGGTCTCATCAAGGTAGTGGAACCAGGGCAGGAGCGTGGAGAAATGTTGCAGCCGCAGTAACAGGGCGATGATCATAATGACGGCGAGACCCATGATCTCCCTGCCGGAAACAGACGGCGGGCATTCGAGTTTGTTCTTCATAGGAACTTGAGGCGGAAGTGCTTGAGGCCCACCCGGAAGAAGTCCGTGGGATGGGGCATGGCTGATATGATGCGGCGGATACGCCGGGGGCTTCCGTAGAACCTGCGGTGGGCCCTTTTGTGCATCCGGTAGAGGGTCCGGTCATCCTCGTCGGTGAGGTTGGTCGTCACTCTCGAGTAAGAGGTGTCGTCGGGGTCATACGCCACGTTCTTGCCTGCTTGCTCTGCCATTCGGTGGACCTCGGTCCCCGGAAAGGGCGACAGCAGCGCAAACCCCGCGGTGTGCAGCAGGGTAGAACAGGCAAAGCTTATAGTCTGTTCCATCTCCTCTCGCGTCTCGCCGGGAAAACCCAGCATGAAAAACCCGTGAGTAAAGATGCCGGCCCCCGCTGCCCGCTCCACGCCGTCGCGCAGGGAATCGAGATTCAATCCTTTCTTGATCAGCTTCTGGATGCGGGTCGATCCCGACTCGATCCCGAAATTGATCTTATAAACGCCGGCCTCCTTCATGAGCGAGAGGAGGCTGTCGGAAAGCCGGTCGCCCCGGATGCCGTTGGGGAAAGCGAACTTCAAATCCAGGTTCCGGTTGAGTACGCCCTGCATGATCTCTTCTGCGCGCTTTTTTTCACAGTTGAAGCAATCATCAATTACGTGTACCTCGCGGATGCCATGCTCCTCGTGCAGGAGCGCAAGCTCGTCAAGCACGTTCTCAGGCGACCGCCCCCGGAAGCGCTTGCCGAACATGTTATGACAGAAGATACAGCCGAAAGGACAAGCCCGCGAGGTAAACACGGTGGACACTTCCCTCCGAAAGGTGATGTCGTTCTGGTTGAGCATAACATCGGTAAAGTATCGAGAGAGGTCAACCAGGTCCCACGCTGGAAAAGGCAGGTCGTCCAGATCCTGGATATGCGGCCGGTCCGGGCCTCTTATGAGCTCGCCGTTGGCGTTGACAACCGTGCCCGCGGTGCCGGCGATCTCTTCGCCTGCGGATATCTTGTCCACCAGCTCGACAAATGTCTCTTCCCCTTCGCCGAGGGCGGCCGCGTCAATGTTGGGGTCGGCAACAACCGACTCGGGCGCAGCGCTGGGGTGGGGACCGCCCACTCCGACAACACAGCCGGGCAGGAACGATTTTCCGAGCGCAGCCACCGCGTGCATGGAAGACGCCTGGAAGCTCATGGCGTGGATGGCGATAAAGTGGGGATCGAAGTCTTTTATGACCTCGGCCGCGGCCTCGGGGCGGGCGCGTTTTTCCATGAGGTCAAGGATTTTTATGTGGTGTGCGGGGTCCTTCTTTCTGAGGTACGAGGCCAGGTACATGAGCCCGTGGGGAGGATAGCATTGGTAGACAAACTTGTCCGGCGCCATCACCCCGGACTCGACGAGGAGGACCCTCATCTGCTCTCCAGTACGGCAAAGACCATGACGTGGCCTGCTGGAAAGTTGAAACTTTGCACCAGGTATCGCAGCGCCCGGAAGCCTGCATGAGCGAGCCTGTCGGAGAGGGGGGCGTTGCCGTCCGCCAGGTACTCGGGCACGAGCAGTGAGTTGCGGTGGCTGACAACGCGGAGGCCGGCCTTTTTGCACATCCGGCTCAAGGTGTCCGGCGAGTACTCGTAGAGGTGGTATGGGGGCAGGGACGGAAACTCCTTGCTGAGCTTCAAGGAAGTCAGCAGCCGGTTGTCGAGCCGTCCCAGGGTCCAGGAGATGGGCAGCAGCCGAGCGGTCCGGTAATAAAAGGAGTTCACGTAGGTGGGGACCTTGATAACAACCAGGCCGTCGGGCTTTAACAGCCTTTTTATTTCGGTCAGGAACTCGACCGGCTCGGGCTCGTGTTCGAGTAGGTCTCCCATGAAGACTATATCAAACGAAGTCTCGGGAAGACCGGCTTCGATTAGCCTGCCGTGATGCACCGTAAGCCCGAACTGCTCCCGCGCAGTTGCCACTGCCCATTCGGATATATCAACGCCTTCAACCTCGTAGCCTGCTCTGCGGGCGTAGTTCAAAAAACTTCCGCCCGCGCAGCCGATCTCCAAAAGCTTGCCGGAAGAGCGGTGGCGTTTGATTCCTTCGAGGGCCTCGCGGTACTCGCTTACACGGGTGGCCTCGGTCTCGAGGTATGATCCCTTGCGGATGCCGCAACTGAAGTCGCGGTCGAAGTAATCGTAGGTATACAGGCCGCGCACGGTCTCCACGTCGGGCATGGGGGCCACCCTCACCAGCCCGCACTCGCTGCATCTGACAAGGTCGAAGGTCTGTTCTCCCAGGACATACACCCTGGCCAGGTACACCGAGTAGTCGGTCCCTCCGCAGAGCTTGCAGGATTCTCCCTTCATTTGTCGTACTTCTCTTCCAGGTACTCGTCCTTTACGACCGGCCCGGTGCGTACATCTTCGCCCAGGACCAGGCGCGCCGCGCGGAGTCCGGTTTCGATGCTGTGGTCGATGTTGTTGTAAACGAACTGACCGTACCTTCCCATCAGCGTCAGCTTGGAGAAGTTATCGAGGTAGTCCTTGATGGTCTCCAGGTGCTTTTCATGCCCGATATCATGGAGCGGATATGCCTTTCTGGCGCGGACCACGCTGTAATCAAACGCGTGTTTTTCATTGCCCTCGGCAAGCCCGATCCTTTTCAGCTCGTCAAGCGTCATGGAGTAGAGGTCCTCGTCTTTCATGTTCCAGACGGGGTCGGTGTCGAAGCAGAAGTATTCGAACACCAGCGAGGTCTTTCCGGGAGGGCTCATCGCCGGGCTCCAGTTGGTGGGCTCGTGGAGCCTGCCGAACTTCACGTCCGGGTCGGGCAGATATATCCAGGTATCGTCGGTTATCCTTTCCACATCGAACATGATGGCCACGATCAAAAGGTCCCGGTAGCGGAGCCGGTCGGCTGCTTGTTTGACCTCATCAGGAGCAGGCGGATCAAGGACGTGGATCAGCTCGGTCACCGGGATGCTGGAGAGGACGTGTTCCGCTTCCAGTGTTTCCTCTGTGCCGTCCGCGTTTCGGACCTTTACGGCGTAGACTTCTCCGTTGCGGTGGAGCACACCCACCGCCCGGCTGTTGAGTCGAATTTCGTTCGATTGCCTGATCTCGCTGGCGAGGCGTTCGCTTATCCTTCCGATGCCGTGTGCCGGGTACTTGAAATGTCCGATAAGGCTTACCGGCTTCTCTTTGCGGGACGGGAGCACGCTTTCTTTAATTGTTCCCAGCAGGCTCATGCCCTTTATGCGCTGGGACGCCCATTCCGCGGAGATGCTGGTGCAGGGCACTCCCCAGACCTTCTCGGTGTAGGTCTTGAAAAAGATCTCGTACATCCGTCTTCCGAACTGCTTTATCATCCAGTCCTCGAGGGTCACCACTTCCCTGCCGCAGAACCACAGCCACCTGTCGAGGATGAAGCTGGAGATGATGCGGGCGGACATTGCCGGTCCCAGCCCCTTGAAGGCGTTTAAAAAGGTGGGCGGATAGTTGAAGTAACGGTTCAAAAAATAAATCTTCGAGTAGCGGTCCACCTCAATGAGCTCGTCCACCATGAGGTCGTGCAGGAACCGGTCCAGCTCCGCCTTCTTGGTGAAGAAACGATGGCCGCCCAGGTCGAACAGGAAACCGTTATGGGAATGAGTCCGGGAAAGACCTCCCACACCGTCGTCCTTTTCCAGAACGGTGGCGGAGACTCGGTTGTCGGTCAACACTTTTCCCGCGGAAAGTCCGGCAGGACCTCCTCCCATGATAATCACGCGCCCCGTGGAATCATCCATGTAAAATCTCCATATCTAGGCCACCCAGTAAGCGTTAACGAACAATGCCGCGAACAGACCGAACAATGCCGCTGATGTGCACAGCAGCGCGGCCCGGAGCCAGGGCCTTTCCTCCACCAGCACGGAGACCGCAATGAACATGGGCAGGCATTGCACCTGGTAGCGCAGATAGCTGTGGTTGCTGTTGGAGGTATGAAACAGGAAAAACAATACCATCCACACCCAGTACGCCCCCCGGACCCGCTTCACGCTGAGCAGGATAACGGCCAGCAGCGCGGCGTGCAGGGGAAGCTCCTTCATCCAGGTGATCGGGCCTTTTTTATAGGTCTCGATCATCATCTGCCACGGCCATCCTACCTGGCCATGGACGTTCTGCTCGTGGACCCTGGTCCATATCCAGGCATCTCCTGCTGTTACCTGATAATAAAACAGCACCGCCAGAAAACCCAAAGGCGCCAGTGCAAGCCACCATATCGTGGGCCTTCGCACCAGGGAGTAAAGGGTTTTCTTCAGGTTCTCCGGCCGCAGGGTATTGTAGTATTCTCCCGCATAACGGCTCTTGTAAGCGTTCTGCTCCATCCATTCGTACAGAAGCGGAGCGGCAAGCACCACCCCGAAAATGCGCGAGCAGGAGGCGAACATGACCAGCACTCCGGCGGTCCACCACCTGCTTTCCCGTGCGGCCAGCATGGAGCCACAAGCCAGGGCCAGAAACAGCGACTCGTTATATGCCGCGGAAAGGCTGTAAGCGCCGGGATGGAACTGGGAGAGGGCCACGCAAAATATTGCGGCTGTCTCTCCCAGGTCCTTTCGGGCCAGCATGTAAAGGAGCACGCCGTAGGCCAAGGTCAGCAGGTTTGACAGGCATATGGCGGTCCAGAGCGGGTCCATGCCGATGCGGTAGGCCGCTCCCAAGAGCCAGTAAAACGCGGGCCAGTGCCGGTAGCCGTAGCCCCGGAAGCCCTGTTTGCCCTCCTCCGGCGGCCACAGTCCCTGCTTGTAGCCGAGCCGGTCCATTACCGCGAACTCGCTTGCGAACCGCTTCTGGTCGTAGTCGCCGGAGGCCAGCTTCTGCGGACCCAGGGCCCCCAGCCTTATGAACCATGCGCCGTCGAAGTTGGCCAGGTTTTCAACGAATGACGTACCCGGCCTTGTCATCCAGGTGTCGACTTGCCAGTCCTCGTACTGAAAAAAGGTCCAGCCGGCGTACAGGCACAGCAGAGCCGCGGCCTTTAACGCCAAGGCCAGGAGTATGCCTTTTTTTAGATTGCCGGCTGTTTCAGGCTTCACTTTTTACCACAGGTTTCGTCTTGCGATCCGGATAAAAAGACCGATGGTGTACCTCGGTCTCTTCAACAAGAGGTCCACTATGGATTTTTTAAATAGCACCATCGGGCTTCGCAGGAAGGAACGGAGGTTATATTTTAAGAACTCCCTTCCCGCTTTCCTTTCCAGCTCTCCCTGCGGAAAGATGCCCTGGTGATATGCTGACCTGGTAAAAGTAAGGTTCTCGAAGTTGAAGTCGCCGCGCAGCATTCCGTTCTTTTTGGCTATCTCGTAAAGCTCGGTGCCGGGCAGGGGGTTTGCCACGAAGAAGTAGGCCATGTCGGTTCTCATGCGGTTTGCAAAGCGGAAGGTCTCTTCCATCTGCTCGCGGGTTTCACCGGGGAACCCGAAGATGTAGAAGGCGTTGGTGCGGAGGTTCCTGCTTTTTATATACTCGGTGATCTGGGCGGCTTTTTCGAGGTTGAGCGGTTTTTTGATTATTTTAGAGAGAACCTCCTGGGAGCCGCTTTCAAATGCCAGCGTCATCTCGTAACAGCCGGCTTCCACCAAGAGGTCCACCATCTCCCTGTCCAGGGTCCACAGGGCGACGCCGTTGGGGAAATTGAACTTGACGTTCAGCTTGCGGTCAATGACACCCCTGCAGATCTCCTTGGCCCGCTCCCGGTTGGCAGTGAAGTTGTCGTCCTCGAACTGTATCTCTTCTATGCCCCACTTCTCCACCAGCTCGGATATCTCGTCGAGCACGTTCTCCGGCGATCGGAACCGGTAGCGGTTCCCCCAGAACCTGGTGCTCGAGCAGTAGATGCAATGGGCGGGGCATCCCCTCGAGCTTATCATGGGTGCGTTGTTCTTCTTTGCCGCGGAGAAGCTGTGGGGGACCCCGATGCGGTTGTAGACGTCCATGGGCAGAAGGTCGCGGGCAGGAAAAGGTATGGTGTCCAAGTCCTCGATGTAACGGGTTTTGGGGTTCGCCCAGACTTCGCCGTCATCCTTGTAAGCCAGCCCCTCTATGTCGCTTATGTCTCTGCCGTCCCGGAGGCGGCGGACCAGCTCGAGCATGGTGCTCTCGCCTTCGCCCAGAGATATCATGTCCAGCGACGGGTCCTCCAGGCAGTACTCGTACATGAAGGTGGGATACGTGCCCCCGGTGATGGTCAGGATATCCGGGTCGATCCGTTTCACCTCCCTGCAAATTTCGCGGACCACCGGAAATATGGAGCTGAAAAGGCAGGTGAGGCCCACCATGTCCGGTTGAAACTCTTCGATCCGCCGCCGGATTTCATTCAGGGAAAGTCCGAACCGGATGAAGTTCTCGTCCCAGATTTCTTCGTGGTTGAACCCCTCAGCGGCTGCATCCAGGATGCCGACCTCTACGTCGTTTCTGATCATGGAAGCGATATAGGAAACTCCCAGCGGAGAGAAAACCAGCTTCATGGTCTCGCGGTACAGACGCACTGGAGGGAAGATCAACAGCACTCGCTTGACTTTTTTATTTATAGACATTCAGCGAGGACCTTTATAAAAGGATTTTTGAACGTTGTATTTCCGGCCCGGCCGTGCCGGACCTTGTGATATCTGCTTTTATACCATTGCCATTGTCAATGCTTTTAATCGCAATATAACGCACTTCCCGGCTGTAAACAAAGCACGCCATTATGCCCGCATCAGCCGTCTGTACTTTATGACCGCTTAATAAGACAAACGGTTCCTTGGGGAAAGTAAGGCCGGTCTTTACGGACATTCTTGCCTGTCGCCGATCTCACGTATCACCCGGGCGGGGTCTCCCGCGGCGATCACGTTAGACGGGACATCTTTACTGACAACGCTTCCGGCGCCTATGACCGAGTTGGAACCTATTTCGACGCCGGGGAGTATGGTTGCTGCCGTGCCTATCATCACGAAGTCGCCGATGCGGACGGGCTTTACACGGACCTTGCTTGCCGCGTCCGCCTGGTGGAGATCGGAATCGATAATGGTAGTGTTCCAGGACAGGGCAGCTTTTCTGCCTATGGAGACGAGCTCCCGGGCTGATATTACGGTCCCGTTCAACAGTGATTCGGGGCCTATCTCCACCCGGGCGCCTTCAAAGCAGGTGATCACGTTCGGCCGGTATTTTCCGCGTATCCAGGTGTTTTCCCCGATGCAGAGCAGGGACCCCGCATCCAGCTCGATTACAAACGGGAAAGGTCCGCGTTCGACCGCACAGCGCGGGCCGAGCTCTGCCCTGCCCTGCCCTTTCATCTTGAAGCTCCCAGCCCACACGTCAGCTTCCGGACCGAAGCTCGCCCTGTCCCCCAGCCATTTCCGGAGCATTATTAAACGGGCGCGGTTGTAGTTATAAGCGGCATGCAAAAAAAAGAGCTTTAAGAGGGGGGCCGACATATGGCCTCACTTGAGCCGGATGTTCTCGATGACGGTTCCGGATAGGGGGGTTCTGGAAAGCTCGTTGCCGTCTTTGTCCTTGAGCGACTCGACGGTAAAGTCCATGGTGACTCCGCTCGCAGAGGGAAGCTCGTCTACAATCTTCAAGGGGACATTGCATAAGTTGACCGTGCCGGTGGTAGGTGTGGCCGGGTCGGAGTCGTTCGCTTCCACCACGATTCCGCCGGAGACCGGGGTTACTGTCGGCTTTTGCTCGAACCCGGCCGCCTTTTGAAACTGGTCGGGGTAATTCTCGGGATTGTCCGCGCATATGGAGTTACACCGGTCCCGGCAGTCGCTGGTGGACAGCCACGGATAACTCCCTTCCACGCTGGCGGGAACGAACTCGAGAGCGGAGTCGGAGACCTCGATCCTGACGCGGTATGACTCCATTGCGCTGCTGCCCAGGTTTACGTTCACCGGCAGGACCACCGATCCTATATAGTCCCGGGTGTGGCCTGCTGCCGAGCCTATGCCTATGTCTCCCTTGTGGGGAACCCCTGAAAAGCAGTTTGCGTAGTGGATGGCGGGAGGTTTGTCTTCCGCGGGTATAATAAGAGTCGAGCCTTTTTCCTCACCGGGATGGCCGGGCGGCAGCATGATGGCCGCGTCCTCGTTGAGCTCGACTGTTCCTTCACTCTCTACCGGCTCGGAGCCGCAGCCGGCCAGGATCAAGCAGGCAAATGCAACCGTTGCCGCCAGCGCAGCGACATAAGTCCTTGCTGTCAAGCTATCCCTCTCAGCCTCGAACCAGCCAGACCTTGAGCTCGGTGTCGATCCCCTCGCCGATCTTGACCGGTATGTTGTATACCCCCAACTGCTTCAGAGACTCTTCCATTATGATCTGTTTGCGGCTTAAATCATAGCCTTCCTTGCGGAGCTGATCTGATATGTCCCGGGCGGTCACGGAGCCGAAGAGCTTGTCCTGCTCGCCCACCTGGCAGGTGATGGTCAGGGATAACTGGCCCAGCTCCGCGGCGAGCTTTTCTGCTTTGCTGCGACGCTTTTTCTGAAGGTCCTCGATAAGCCGCTTTTCGTGATCGAGCTGGGCCAGGTTCTTGCGGGTGGCCTCGACAGCCAGGTTGCGGGGAATAAGGTGGTTTCGGCCGAAGCCTCCCTTCACCTCGACGATCTCGCCGCTCTTGCCCAGGTTGGGAACGTCATCACGTAAAATGACCTTCATTATGTCTCCCTCCTTAAATCCTCCAGCGACTGGGGCCCGAAGGGAAGGAGCGCCACGTACCTGGCCCTCTTTATGGCCACGGAAAGCTCGCGCTGGTGCTTGGCGCAGGTGCCGGTAATCCTTCTGGGGATTATCTTGGCCCGCTCGGTGACGTAGTGTTCGAGGGTCTCCACGTCCTTGTAATCAATGGGCATCTGCTCCACGCAGAACCTGCATTTCTTCCTTTTCGAAAATCGGCGCTTTCGGGGAGCTCTGTTTGCTGACATGGCTTACTCCTTTTCAGTAGGTGAAGTATCCGCCGCGGGGTCGGCATCAACACTTTCTTCACCAGCTTCCGTCTCTTCGCCGCTGTTTGCGGTTTCCTCTTCGGGTTCGGATGCGATCTCTTGAGGTTCTTCGATTGGGCCCGTTTCCGTGTCGGGACTCCCGGAAGCTTCTGTCTCTTCCGAGCCGGACTCTTCTTCTTCCGCCGCGGGCGACTCCTCGTGGGAAGGCTCGAAAGCTGCTTCCGCTTCGGCGATCTCAGCGGGCTTTTCAGAGTATTTCACCACGGTCTCGGAGACGGGATCAACGTCCACGTTCTCCTCCACCTTGACGGAGAGGTACCGGAAGGTCGCGTCCAGTATCTTGAGGTTCCTCTCCACCTCGGAGACGGCCGTTCCTTCTCCCACGTAGGTGAAAAGAACGTAATAGCCGCGATAAAGCCGCTCTCCGCGATAGCTCACCGCGTAGGCCAGCCGGCGGTTGCCCCAGTGGTTAATCTCCGCTACTTTGCCGTCTTGTCTTTCCACCCGGTTGGTCAGCCGATCGAGAACCGCCTGTATCTGCTCGTCGGTCTGGTCGGGCTTCACAATGAAAAGGGTCTCGTACTTGTTCATTCAATCTCTCCTTTCGGGTTATTCAGCCCCCTGCGGAGCAAGGAGTTATGAACAGTTATTTACTATAGCACCTGTTTTCAGAATTTTCAACCCCCGCGGCAAGCAGGCCCCGGCCTGCTTATGGCGGCAACTATGCCTTGCGCCGGGAGGGATTCCTTGCCCGGCGACCCGCGTCACTCCCGAGGCCTTCATCTTGTGGGCGTCGAAAGACTATTTCAGGTAAATCTTTATTTTTGCCGTTTTTTGTCCTTTGGAAAGGCCGGGCAGCACGGTATAGGTGCCCGCGGAAAGCGTCTTTCCTTTAATGGACTTTTTACTCGAACCGCAAAGAACTGATTTGCCGCCGGACCAGATGCAGTAGCGTTTGGCGTTGCCTTCCAC
>CAYQTK010000152.1:0-10955 GCA_964420375.1 uncultured bacterium | reverse complement strand
AGTAAAGTTAAAACGACTTTATCCGAAACTATAAATGTTACACGGTACTAGTGCCCTGTCAAATGCTTCTCGGGGGATAGAAGAGAATCGTGCGAGCGGCTGATACCGCGATGAAGAGAGTTTTGTCTGAACTTCCGCTTATGGCATTACTTTTACATAAATCAATATGATGGTGGGGAGATGGCGTGGTCGGGGAACATTCAGCCAGTGGCTTTGCCACCCACGCAGTTTCGAGTACAAAACCGCGTGGGCCGCCCTCCCCGAACTCCCTGCTCGCTTCAAGCTTTTCCAACAATGGTTTCCTTCTCTTTTCACTCCCTCCTTCGCTCTTGCCCCTGTCTTTCTCCTGATGCTCTTGGATACGTTCAGATCAATATCCCCAAAAGCAGGCCGGCGCAACAGCCACCAAATACGTCGCACACCCCATTCATCTCTTGTTACGGAAAGCATGAAGGGATAACATAAAGTAGCACTGCAATGTTTTTCAGTCATCTTTTTAAAGGAGCAGCACATGATAGACAGCCATTATCACCTGGCGGAGTCGCTGGTTTCCGTTGACGGGCTTGTCCGGAGCATGGATGAGGCCGGCATTTCGCAAGCCGCTCTTATCCCTGAGGTGTGTTCTCCCATCCGGCCGCTTCCGGCGTGGGCCGCCAAGCTCACCCCTTACTTCCGCAGGTATATCCACAGCGATAAGAATCTCCGGCACCGGGCCATGACCGCCATGTACGCCGGCACCGTTAAAAAGGGCGGCAAGGTGAACATCTTCGGCGCCAAGTACGAGCTCATACCCCAGCCGGACAACGACGCGGTGGTCCGTGCAGTGGAGAGCCGGCCGGAGCGGTTCTGTGGCTACGTGTGGGTAAACCCTGCCGGGCCGGCTGACCCGGTGTCGGAGGCCCTGCGGGTCATGGACCGGCCCGGTATGATCGGGGTCAAGGTCCATCCTTTCTGGCACGACTACAAGGTGGAGCTTCTTCGCGACACCGCGGCTTTGTGCGAAGAGAAGGACTGGCCGATGCTTATTCATCTGGGAGTTAAAGAAAAGGGAAATTTCCGGCTTTTGCCGGACGAGTTTCCCGGCCTCAAGATTATTTATGCTCACGCCGGGATACCCTACTCGACAGAGGTCTGCAGGCTGGCGAGACAAAAGGACAACATCTTCGTGGACCTCTCCAGCACCCAGTACGTGGACCTTCCCGCAGCAAGACAGGCGGTGGAGCTTGCGGGGGCTTTTAAGTGTCTTTTCGGCACTGACGGGCCCTACATGCATGCAGAAAACGACAGGTTCGACTATGTTCCCTTCCTGCAGACCTTCAGCTCCTTAAGGCTCTCCGACGCGGACGGGGAGAGGGTGGGATGGAAGAATTTCGCTGAGATTGCGGGACGGGCTGATCAGTAATATTGCAGGGGAAAAAAGTTTTTAAGGAAGTGAAAAATGCCTCCAGAAGTCGGAGAAAGGCAAAAGCCTGGCGGGCTTTTCATTGATTCGCACGTTCACATTCTTCCTCCGCGCCGCCTGGCGGGCCTCATGCGGTGGATAAAGCGCGGCTTTCCGTCTCATCCTTTAACGGAGGACATCACCAGCGAAGACATACTCCAGGACCTGGCTAGAGAGCAGGTAGACCATTTTTTCAACTTCGTCTATCCGCTCAAAGATGAGGAGACGGACTTTTTGAACGAGTTTAACCGGGACTTCTGCGACCGGACGCCGGGGGCCATTGCCTTTGCAAGCATGCACGCGGAAACTCCACGCAAGGCCCGGCTGGCGGAACAGCTCCTTGCCGGCGGGTCCTTTGCAGGGTTCAAGTTCCATCCCTTCGTGCAGCGCTTCGATCCCTGGGACCCTCGCATGGACGAGCTGTACGACTTTCTGCAGGAAGCCGGCTGTCCGGTTTTTCTGCACACCGGCTTCGAGGATTTCTACAATAAGCCCATGCCCGCGGACGAGCTTCACAGGCTGCTCAAACGATACCCCCGACTGCCCATGGTCTTTGTGCATATGGCCTTTCCCGAGCTTGAAAAGGCATACGGCTTTCTGGAGGAGTTCCCCGACCTGTACCTGGACGCGACCAACGTGCTCGCCTGTTTGCGCGATGAGTTCCGGCCGCTTCTCGCCTCGGTTCCCGGCGGGGAGGAAATACCCCGGAAGCTGCATGAAGGGCTTCATCGCTACCAGGGCAGGATCATGTTCGGCTCCGACCACCCCGCGGGAATGGGAAACCTTCACCATATCTATCACGACCTTGAACTTGTCGAGCTCGACCACAGTGCCAGGGACGCCCTCCAGTACAAGACCGCCCGAAGCTTTATCGACCGTTTCTTTCCCCGCTATGATTGGGCGAATGCGTTAACCGGCAGTTTGACAGGCTGACAGGGCGGAGCGGTTATTATAAGATATTGCGCTTCTAAAGAGGCGTTTTCAGGCTACGGTGGTAATCGCCGCTCGTTTGACTATCTTAAGAAAGAACGGATAGAATCGAGAGAATCTTTTATAAAGCTGATATAAATTGAAGTTGCGGGTCCTTTTAACAAATGACGACGGCATTGACGCCGCGGGTCTTGCAAAGCTGGAAAGAGCTTTTGTAGAGGCTGACTACGAAGTGATTGTCGCGGCCCCCGACCAGGAGCGGAGCGGGGCCAGCCATTCCCTTTCATTGCGGCACATGCTCCGGGTGTATCACTGCGGCGACGGCCGTTACGCCTTGAGCGGCACGCCCGTGGACTGCGTCCATATAGCAGTGAACCATATTCTACGCGACCGACCTCCCCGACTGGTGGTGTCCGGCATCAACCGGGGAGCGAACCTGGGTTGCGACATCAACTACTCGGGAACGGTCGCCGGCGCCCGGGAGGCCTCCATGCTGGGTATTCCGTCCCTGGCGGTTTCACTGGACACCACGCGTGAATCCCCGGACTTCCATGCAGCCGCGGAATACGCCGTGCGGATCGCCGGCCTGCTTTTGAAGGACGAGCTTTCATCACGTACTTTTTTAAACGTCAACATTCCCGACCTGCCGGCGGAGCAGATTAAAGGAGTCAGGATAACCACCCAGGGCATCCGCAAATACGATAATATCATCCACGTGCAGGAAGACCCTTTTGGAAACCCCACCTACTGGCTGGGAGGGGCCATCATAGGGGGGGAGGACATACCCGGCTCGGACATCGTGGCAGTCGAACAGGGCTATGTATCCATAACCCCTCTCCGGCTGGACCTGACCAGGAAAGTGGAGTATGAAAGGCTGCGGGAAAAGCTGAGCCGGGAGGAATGGAGCTGATGGGAGCGAACGAGTACGCGGGCCAGCGCGAAAAGATGGTCCGGATGCAACTCGAGCGGCGCGGAATCAACGACGCCCGCGTGCTGGAGGCATTTCGCAAAGTTCCGCGGCACCTGTTCATGCCCGAGGGGATGCGCAGCAGGGCATATGACGACTGTCCGCTACCCATCGGCAACGGCCAGACCATAAGCCAGCCTTACACGGTGGCCCGGATGACGGAGGCCCTCGAGCTTTCCGGTGACGAGATAGTGCTGGAGATCGGGACCGGCTCCGGCTACCAGGCGGCGGTCCTGGCGGAGCTTGCGGAATGGGTCTACTCGGTGGAGAGACATCGTGACCTGGCCATGGACGCCCGGAAGAGACTTGACGAGCTGGGCTACCATAACGTGGCCATAAAGGTAGGCGACGGGACCCTGGGCTGGAAGGAGCATTCCCCTTATGGAGCTATACTGGTGACCGCTGCCGCGCCGCAGGTGCCCAAGCCGCTGGTGAACCAGTTGAAGCACGGCGGCCGCATTGCCATACCGGTGGGAGGCAAGTATTCGCAGAACATGATCGTGGGAGTGAAGCACGGCGAGGATCTGGAGACGCGGGACATCGGGCCGTACCGTTTTGTAGAGCTGGTGGGCAGTCATGGCTGGAAAGAGTGATAAGTCGGGGTTTTTCCTGACCCGGTGGTTCCGGGCGCTTTACCAATGGGTCATCCATTGGGCGGAGAGACCGCACGCGGAAAAGATGCTGGGTGTGCTTTCTTTTGCCGAGTCGTCTTTTTTCCCCATTCCGCCGGACGTACTTCTCATTCCCATGGGCGTATCAAGGCCGGACCGGGCACTCCGTTTCGGGGCCATAACCTCGGTGACCTCGGTGCTGGGCGGCATTGCCGGCTATCTTATCGGCCTTATGTTCTTCGACACGGTGGGCATAGAGATCATCAAGTTCTACGGGGTGATGGACAAGTACTGGCAGTTCCGGGAGTGGTTTGACCAGTATAACTTCATCATCATCATGTTCGCGGGTTTGACTCCCTTGCCTTACAAGGTCTTTACCATCACCGCGGGGGTCGCCGCGGTCAACTTCCCCGTCTTTCTGCTGGGCTCGATCATAAGCCGTTCGACCCGTTTCATGGCCGAAGGTGTCGTCTGTTATTACGGCGACTTTTTTTCGCAACGGGTGTTCAAGATGCCTATCCGGGACGTCCTGGACCGCTACATCAACTGGTTCGGGCTGGCCATGGCCGCCCTGGGTGTGGCCGGGTTCCTGGTGATCAAGATTGTCCTGCCAGGTGCAGAAGTGGACATATGCAAGGACCTTGACTTGTCTGAAGAGCCGGCGCAGACTTGCTTGTGGTCCACCGAAGCAGAGGACAATGAAGGAAGCTTTCTTTATCATCTCTCTCTCGCCAGAGACGGCTCCACCATAGACAAGTTGAAGCTGGACAAAGCATACCCGCAGCCTTCCCGGGGAAAAGCCTCGCTTAACGCCATAAAGCTCGACTCGGGCGAGACCCTGCTGGCAGCGGTCTTCTACTACGACCTTGCCGGCGAAGAAAACATGGGGACCGACGGCAGGCTTCTTATCTACCACGTAGACAATGACAGCCTCGACCCGGTCTACTCGTCATCCTTTCCCCGATATCGGATGGGAGAAAACGGCGCCTGGCAGGAAGGCATGGTAGAAGTGAAGAGCGAAAATCGCACTATAAAGATATCACGTATAACCATCCACCATCCTGCCGGCAAGGGAGAGAAGAGCAGAGAGTCCCGAGTAAACACCTACGCCTTCCGGGAAGGCCGCCTTCAAAAGATCAAAGCCAAAACCTTTGATCCCTGATGTGAAAACATACCGAGCTCATCACGTGCGAGCGGCTGATATCGCGACTCCCCTCGACCGCACATAAGCTTTTACATCATCGCTTACTACTCCGAATTTTCCCTTCATGCCTTGGCATGGCAAAATATAAACAGGACGGGGGAAGCCATATAAAACGGGCAGAACATGAAAATCCTGATGATAGATAACTACGATTCCTTTACCTGGAACCTCGTCCAGGCGCTGGGGTCCATGGGCCAGGAGCTTTACGTGCACCGGAACGACGAGATAACCGTCACTGATATCGCTGCTTTGCTTCCCCACCGCATAGTCATATCTCCCGGCCCGGGCCGGCCGGAGAACGCAGGCATATCCTGCGACGTGATCCGGGACTTCTCCCGGCGGATATGGACCCTGGGAGTGTGCCTCGGATTTCAGGCCATCGGGCATATCTACGGGATGCCGGTGGTTAACGCTCCCGAGATTCTCCACGGCAAGAATTCATGGGTGGTCCACGACAACCGCGACATTCACCGCGATGTGGCCAATCCCTTCTCCGCCATGCGCTATCACTCGCTGGGGCTCCGGGAGGAGGACCTGCCCGAAAACCTGGAGCCCACCTGCCGTACCATCGAAGGTACGCTGATGGGAGTGCGTCATAAACAATGGAAGCTTGTAGGGGTCCAGTATCATCCCGAGTCCTTTCTAACCCCGGAAGGCAGGAAGGTATTGAGCAACTTTCTCGATCTGCCGGACTGAGCCGGGGAGGGACCGGGTAGATGAAGCTTTCCAACAGCGGCCGTGATCCCGTATACAAGGGGACAGTACGCGTGCGTCTGCTCGAGATCGACCTGCCTCCCCAGTACCTGTTCTCGGCTTTTGCACAGAAGCGGGGAAGCATGTTCCTGGACAGCGCAATGGTCGACCGTTACGGACTGGGCCGTTGGTCTTTCATCGTTTATGACCCGCTGTTCATCCTCTCCAGCCGCAATAACGTGACTGCATTCCGCATCGGCTCCCGCATAAGATGGGAGCACGCCAATCCCCTGAACGTTCTCAAGCGCAACCTCGCACTTTTCTCCGTCCGGAGCGAGCCTTCCTGGATACCCTTCCGCGGAGGGGTCGCCGGATTTTTTGCTTATGAGCTGGGAAGGCAAATCGAGGAGCTGCCCGCCACCGTGGTTGACGACCTTGATGTTCCGGAGACCTACCTGGGGTTTTACGATACCGTGCTTGCTTATGACCATATCATGGAGCAGTGGTTCATATGTTACGTGGACTTCGGTCTCAGACGACCCACCCTCGAGCAGCGCATAGGCGAAGTCAGGGCCGCGGTCCGGAAACTCAGGGATGATTTTTCCGAGCCGGGTCCCGTAAAGAGCGACGAGTTCCAGTCCAACTTCTCCAGGGACGATTATCTCTCCAGGGTGGAAAAAGCCCGGGACTACATCGTTGCAGGCGACATCTACCAGGTGAACCTTTCCCAGCGCTTCCAGGCACGCATCATGGAAGGTTCCCCATGGGAGCTCTACTGGCAACTGCGGGAGAAGAACTCCGCTCCGTTTGCAGCGTTCATCCAGGCGAGAGACTTCCAGATTATATCCAGCTCGCCGGAGCGGTTTTTGCGGGTCAAGGGACAAGGAGTGGAAACCCGTCCCATCAAGGGCACCCGCCCGCGGGGAACTACTTCGCGCGACGACGCCTGGTACCGGGCCCAGTTGGTCTCCAGCGAAAAGGACCGGGCCGAGCTTAACATGATAGTAGACCTCGAACGAAACGATCTCGGCAAGGTCTGCGAGTACGGCAGCGTCGAGGTCACCCGACACGCCCAGTGTGAAAGCTATGCCCGCGTCCATCACCTGGTGAGCACGGTGGAAGGAAGTTTAAAAGACAACGCCGACGTTGTCGATCTTATAAAAGCGACCTTTCCGGGAGGAAGCATTACCGGCGCGCCCAAGATAAGGTCTATGCAGATAATCGACGAGCTGGAAACCAGGGTAAGAAGCGTTTACACCGGTTCCATCGGATACGTGGGTTTTGACGGTGACCTCGATCTTAACATAGCGATCCGCACCATGATCATGCAGGGAAACAGGGTCTACTTCGGCGCCGGCGGAGGGATCGTTTACGACTCGGACCCGGAGACCGAGTATGACGAGACCTATGACAAGGCCTATGCCTTGATCGAGGCGTTGGGCTCGAAGGTTGACGGTTTTTAGTCCGAAAAGAAGCTTCCGGAAAGAGGATTGCAGCCAGGCAAAGGAGGTTAAAAAATGTCAGTCAAGATGACTGTAGTTGCGGAGAACAAGGTGCCGCTCGGCAAAGGCCTTATCGGCGAGCACGGGTTTGGCGTTTTTCTGGAGACGGAGCACGGCAAGCTGCTGTGGGACACGGGCCAGGGCTTTTGCATTCCCCATAACCTGAAGATGCTGGGGGTAGACCTGTCCGGCCTAAAGGCCATTGCCATCTCCCACGGACATTATGACCACACCGGCGGGCTTGCAAGCGCGCTCGAGCTTTCCGGCGGATGCAGCATATACTGCCATCCCGCCTGTTTCGAGAACAAGAGAGTGGAGCGCGAGTTCTTCGGCAAGAAGATCGAGCTATTCATCGGCATGCCCGGCAGCCGGGAGGAGCTTGAGAAAGCGGGCGCGGATTTCCGGACCGTGGAGGACACCATCGAGATAGTCCCCGGCGTTCACTTTTTTACAGGCATTCCCATGGAGAACGACTTCGAGAAGATCGAGTCCGGGTTTTTCGTGCAGGACGGCGCAGCGCGGCGGAGCGATCCGATTATTGACGATGCCTGCCTGGCGGTGGAGACCGACAAGGGGGTCTCGGTTATCCTGGGTTGCGCCCACCGGGGGATGATAAACACCTTGCAGCACGTGAAGAAGCGGCTCGGCAACAGCGGGTTCGTATCGGTGTGGGGAGGCACACACATGACGGACCGGACTGAAGATGAAGTTATGAGGACCATAGAAGCGCTCCAGGAGCTTTCCGTTGCCCGCATTGCCACTGCACACTGCACAGGTTTTGAAAACGAGGTCAAGATGGCGAACGCCTTTCCGGAACGCTTCACCTTTGCCACAGTGGGCACCCGGGCAGAGCTGTAGTCTTAGTGTTCGCTCACAATTTTTTGCCGCTTACAAAAAACAGCCTCTTTGTGCTGACTCTCTGTCAAGCGGTTATTGTCGCTTACAAGACAGATGTTTTTTTCGTGCGAGCGACTTCAGTCGCGAGTAAAGTCGCTCACATCCACCTTATAAACTTTCATGTGGTCCGCTACTGGTACATTACTCTGCGTTGTCAGTGCCGGTTTTCTTTGCCGACTTCTTTTTCCTCCTGTCGCGGGCGATGAGCTTCCTGGTCTGTTCGATCTCTTCGGGGGCCACGCTTTTGCGGAGCTCTTCCATGTTCTCCATTACCTTCCGGAAGCGGATGCCTTCGGATGCGCTTATCCATTCCAGCGCCAGCCGCTCGGGCCGGATGCCCAGCTTCTCCATCCTGTTTTGCACTTTTTTCACGCGCCGCTCTGTCCACTGGTTGGCGTCAATGTAGTGGCAGTCGCCGATATGGCATCCCGACACAAGCACGACAGGGGCCCCCTTTTCAAAAGCGCGCCAGATGAACTTTTCGTCCACCCTGCCCGAGCACATGGTGCGGATCAGCCGGGCGCGGGGAGGATAGGAAAGACGGGAGACCCCGGCGAAGTCCGCGCCCGCGTATGAGCACCAGTTGCAGGCAAAGGCAAGTATCTTCTCTTCCGGCTTCTCCGAAAGTATGGAGTCTATCTGGGCCTCGATCTGGGCGTCCTCGAAGTGGTGCATGATGATGGCGTCGTTCGGGCATTGCGCCGCACAGGTGCCGCAGCCCGCGCAGGCCGCCGGGGTGACCTCTGCCGGCTTGTTCGACTTCTGGTCCACAGTGATGGCGTTGTAAGGGCAGACCCTTGCGCAGATGCCGCACGAGTCGCACTTGTCGGGCACAACCTCGGCGGTGATGGCCTCGATGCCCAGCTTGCCCGGGTTCATCAGGCGCATGGCACGCGCCGCCGCCGCCGATGCCTGGGTCACCGATTCCTTGACGTCCTTCGGGCCCTCCGCGCAGCCGGCGAAGAAGATGCCTTTGCTGGCCGAGTCAACCGGCTGGAGCTTGGGATGCGCTTCCAGGAAGAAACCGTCGGCAGTGGTCTGGAGCGCGAGCAGGCTCTGAATATGGCCCGCCTCTTCCGGGGAATGCAGACCCACCGCGAGCACCACCAACTCCGCTTCATGGGTTTCGAGCCGGTTAGTCGCAGTGTTCTCCGCGGTGAGAACGAGGTTTTTGGTTTTGGGGTCTTCCTTGATCTGACCCGGCAGCCCGCGTATATAGCGGACCCCCAGGCTCTTGCTCTTCTGGAACAAATCCTCGAACCCCTTGCCGAACGCCCGGATATCAACGTAAAACACCTTGATCTCGATGTCGGGGTAGTGCTCCTTCAACATGATGGTGCTCTTGATGGTGTTCATGCAGCAGATGTTCGAGCAGTACGGCTTGCCGCGGCCTTGGGAGCGGGACCCCACGCACTGGATGAAGGCCACCGAACGGGGAGGCTTGTGATCGGTAAGACGGATGACCTCGCCCTGGGTGGGGCCGCCCGCATTGATAAGACGCTCGAACTCCAGCGACGTCAACACGTTCTCGAACCGCGTATAGCCGTACTCGTCCATCTCGGTGGGATCGTAAACATCCATGCCGGTGGCCACCAGGATAGTGCCCACCTCGAACTCCAGCTCCTCGTCGCTCATGTTGAAGTCGATGCATTTCTTCTCGCACTTCTCGATGCACTTGCCGCACACAATGGGGTCCTGGCCCAGGCAGTGGTCCATGTCAATGACATAGGCTGACGGCACGGCCTGCGGAAAGGACGAGTAGATGGCTTTGCGGGTGGAAAGGCCCACGTTGAACTCGTCGGGAACGGTGACGGGACAGACGTCCACGCAGTCGCCGCATGCAGTGCACTCGTCCTCGATCACCCGGCGGGCCTTCTTGAGAACCCGCACGTTGAAGTTTCCCACGTACCCGGTTATTTGTTTGACTTCGCTTAAAGTAAGCAGCGTGATATTTGGATGCCGACCGGCATCAGTCATCTTGGGACCGAGTATTCAAATGGAGCAGTCCATGGTGGGAAAGGTTTTGTCCAGCCTTGCCATGTGGCCGCCTATGCTGGGCTGCTTTTCCACCAAATAGACCTGGTAGCCGGCGTCGGCCAGGTCGAGGGATGCCTGGATGCCGGCCACCCCTCCCCCGATCACCAGTGTCGAGCGGCTGATCAGGACCTCGAGCTCCTCTTCCGGAGAGAGCAGGCGGGATCGGGACACCGCGGAGTGGACCAGGTCCATGGCCTTTTGAGTGGCCTCTTCCGGCTCGGGAGCATGTACCCAGGAGCACTGCTCGCGGAGGTTGGCCATCTCCAGCAGGTAGGGGTTCAGTCCGGCTTCACTGATGCAGGTGCGGAAAGTAGGCTCGTGCAGCCGCGGCGAGCAGGAAGCCACCACCACCCGGTTCAGGCCGTACTCCTCGATGTCCTCCTTGATCCGGTGCTGGCCCGGTTCGGAGCAGCAATAGCCTTCGTGCCGGGCTACCGCCACGTCGGCAAGCTCGCCTGCATATTCGGCAACCTTTTCGCAGTCCACCACACCGGCGATATTAAGGCCGCAGTGGCAAACGTAGACCCCGATCCGGACCTCTTCATCTTTGTTCTTTGCTTCCATGTCAGTCATCCTCACTAGGTAATGAATATTCAGTTCCTGCGAAACTCCGTTTTAGGAGTGCGCCTGCCTGTGCCGGACACGCCTGCCTGTGCGGACACGCAGACAGGGC
>CAYQTK010000151.1:0-10965 GCA_964420375.1 uncultured bacterium | reverse complement strand
CTGGAAGCAGCCCGCGAGGAGCGGAAACGGAAACGTCAGGCGGCCCGGGCCGCGAATTGAAAGAGCTTGACATCCGTGCGGTATATCGGTAGCTTAAAGTGGCCGGGCGTAACGGAGGCGGGCTCTGATGGAGACCAACCCGCCGAGGGATAGCCCGTCGGGATCGTCTCAAGGATGACAGTGCGCGGGACCGCCTCCCGCGTCAGACCTTAAACCTCATCCTTAGATATCCCCCATACCTCAGAAAACTCACGCCCGCAGGGCAGAAGATAGAGTGTAAGTATGCTTGTCATGACTATAAATCAAAAGCGGGGGTTCGCCAGTTCCCGCTGGACCAAAGCACGAATGGAGGGCGTTTCATGACTAACTACAGGGTAATATTACGCGGTATCCGCCAAGGCGTTGATCGGTTCGAATTCTGCCGAAAATTCGGTGAAGCCTATGGTATAACACCCGAAAAAGCGGAAGAAACCATCAAGCGCAAGCAGGGCGCGCTCTATACCTGCCCCGACCCGGCCAGCGCGGAGAAGGCCAGGGCTTTCCTCGAGTCTTTAGGAGGGAACGTCGAGATCGTTAACCTGAGCGCCCCTTTGCCGCAGACTTCACAGGACCCGCCGTCCGGCGGCTATCCGGCGACTCATACGCCGGATCCAGCCCCGCAACCGTTTCCGCCGCCGCCGGGAATTACCAGCCAAGGTCCACCCGCGCAGAGCTTCGGGAACGTGTCCGCAAACGATGGTCGGGCTCAAAATTTCGTTCCGCCAACAACGCAAGGAGCGGCGATTTTAGGCTCCGCCTGTAACCCGGCATCGCAGGAGCTCGAAAAAAAATACAAGGCAGCGCGGGCTGTGGCGCTCTCGTTTATTGCGGTTACCGTTTTAATTACCGTTCACACGGTCTACAAGGAGGTCAGCAACCCGTATAATCGCTACACCGGCGCTTTGAGCATCGGAGGATTCATGGTAATGATGCTCGGCATTTTTATGTGCCCGGCGATAATTATCTACACCGAGATGATGTTCAAGGCCGAAAGGATTGCCCGTTATGCGCTGAAATCCGCTCGCGCCCGGAGTGGTGCCGGCATTACAGCGGAAACGGTTTATCCTCATGCCGCCATGGCGATAATGAAAAGGACAATTTTCGCCAACGCGTGGGCCTTTATTATAGTTCTCGACGGGCTTATGCTTTATGCTGCGACTTACAGCATCCTTTTCCCCCTGCTGTTGAGCTCGCTTGCGATCATATGCATGGCAATGATCATACGGCGTCAGTCCATTATGAAGGACTACCAAGTCGCGGTCAGAAGGGCGATGAGACAATCTGACCGCATGAAGAAAAAAGAGAAAATTTAATGCAATTTCACTAATGTTTAAGTGACCTGCAGCATTGTTGACTTTTTTTAAGCAGTTCCGGTAAAACGAAGTTTTCATTGCGCGATCCACTCCTCTGTTATATCTTTATACTATGTTGTGCGGTTTGCGAACTGGTCAAAGAAAGAGGCTCTCATGAAATATTATTTGTATGGTCTTGCCTGTTTCTCGGCAGTTATCTTGCTATGGCCTTTCACATCCCGCGGCAGCGAATGCGATTTCGCGCCGAGTTTCGGAACGAACCATGTCCTGGTAATCCTGGTAAACTTCGCGGATACTTCTCCTACCTGCTCCGCGGTCGATTTCAATGAGCTGTTTTTCGGAAGTACCGCGGGCACGGTAAATCACTACTACCAGCGGAACTCCTATGGTGCCTTTGAAATAAGCGGCAGGGCAACGGATTGGGTCACTGCAAGCGAGAACCATGATTACTACAGCAAAAGTGACTACGGGCAGGGCCGTTTCAAATCCTACCCCAACAACGCCCACAAGCTGGTGGAGGAGGCCGTTGACCTGGTGGCGTCAGGGACCACAGTGGATTTCTCGCACTACGATAATACCGGCGACGGTTGCGTGGACTCGCTGGTCATAGTCCACCAGGGCGAGGGCGGCGAGATCTCGGAAAACAAGCAAGACATCTGGAGCTTCATGGGTTCGATCACCGCGGGCGGCGGGCAGGCACGGACCTATGACGGCGTGCTCATCGACCGTTTCGCCATAGTTTCGGAACTGTATGAAGAAGGACAGATGCTCCAGGCCGGTCTTGCGGCCCACGAGTACGTGCACATGCTGGGGTTAAAGGACCATTACGACAAGGACCGTTCTTCGCACGGGCTCGGTGTCTACGACCTGATGAGCGCGGGCGTCTGGGGCGGAGACCTGGCGTCTCCCGGCTCGCCGGTTCATTTGAGCGTCTATAACAAGATGTTCCTGGGATGGGTGGACCCTCTGCTCATAAGCGGCACTACCGAGGGGACCTATGATCTGGGGGCAGTAGAAAATTATCCCCATGCCCTGAAGATTCCGGCCAACCCCCGGGCTCCGGAGGAGTATTACCTGGTATCCAACCGGGAGGACATCGGCTATGACTATCTTCTTCCTGCTTACGGCATTGCCGTATTCCATGTAGACGAGAGGAACCGGTTTGAAAACCGGGACGAGCTTACCGGGTGCGGATACCATTTTCCTCTTACCGCGCTGGAGCAGGCGGACGGTAATTATGACCTTGAGAACAAGGAGAACTACGGAGACAGCACCGACATGTTTCCTGCTGCGGGCGGGGGCGGGTTTACCCATGGCTCTATACCTTCGAGCCTGAACCACGACTGCCGGCTGTCCGGCGTTGCCGTGACCGGTATCGGTTCTCCCGGCAACACGGTTTCCGTAACCGTGACCGCAAACGATAAGACGCCTTACTCGGGCACGCCTTTTTTCCAAGTGGACGAGCTGTCCTGGACAGAGGACACCGGTGACGGCGACCCGTACCTGGAGGCCGGCGAAAAGTTCGCTGTTTCCTTGACGCTCCTTAATAACGGCTCTACCGCCGTGGACGTCACTGTCGGTCTTTCATGCGAGTATCCTTATCTTTCCTTCGGCTCTACACTGCTGGATTATCCTTCCATGGGCATTGGCGAGACAGCGTCCGCTTCGAACAGTGTCTACATGAGCGTAAACAGCGGCTATCATGCCGGCAGGTCCTATCCCTTAAACATTACCGTGACCCATGACGGCGCCACTACCGTGCTCACGCCCCAAGTAAGGCTTGGCGAGCCGGAAATACTCTACGTGGACGACGACGGGGGTGACTTTACCGAGAGGCATCTGGCCTATTCTCTGCAGGAGGAGGCCGGCTACCACATTGACAGATGGAGCGTAGAGGAAAACGGTTCTCCTGCTTTGGCTGACCTGTCTTTTTACGAGTTCGTGGTATGGATAACCGGTGCTGTGCGGGACACGCCTTTATCGTCATCAGAGATATCCGCTCTATCCGGTTACCTTGACGGAGGGGGCACTTTAATCCTCAGCAGCCCCTATCTCCTCTTCAATCCCGGCAGCGAAGCCTCTGACTTCGCAATCAATTACCTCCACGTACAAGATTATGT
Source organism: uncultured bacterium (assembly GCA_964420375.1). Lineage (GTDB taxonomy): Bacteria > RBG-13-61-14 > RBG-13-61-14 > RBG-13-61-14 > DATKZS01 > CAYQTK01. Next base: position 7,493 of record CAYQTK010000151.1, on the reverse strand, counting down.
TGATGACCGCTATGCAGGTACCAGGATAAAAGGGATCGAGTACGATCCGGTGTCCCATACCTCTTCTTACTTCGACACCAAGCTGGACCATTTTTATTACCCGCTCCAGAACAGGAGCATAGCCCTGACCGCCGGCTCCGGCGCCCGCGGATGTATCCTGAACGGGAGATCAAACAACACCGCGGTGTGCTATCCCGATGAATCTTCCGCGGCTTATAGGTCCATATTTATTTCCCTGGGACTGGAGAACGCCGGAAAGGATGACGCGCCATACGTGCTCTGGCGTTTGCTGCAGTCTTTCAACTATAAGACTGACCTGCCTTTTGTGGCTTACAGGCCCTACTCTTTACAGCCCAAGGAAGTTCCTACCTTAAAGTTCTGGGGATGGGGCTATACCAGTTCCTTAAATTTCTCTTTTATCGAGGACGATGTCAGCATAGTCGAGCAGACTTATAACCATTCCCGCAGATATACATTGACGTTGAAGGTGGAGATAGATGCAGAACAAGGCTTTTACGACATGCTCCTGGAAACCGATAGTGGAGACACTGTACTTATAGAGAATATCATCGAAGTGTCGGGCGAGCCGGTGGCCAACAAAGAGCCGGTGGCTAAAGCCGGCCTGGACGCCACCTATAACTACTCCGAACAGGTGCCCCTGGACGGCTCGTCGAGCTATGATCCGGACTATGATGATCTTACCTATGAGTGGGACCAGCTCCAGGGAACCACGGTTACCCTCCTGCCGTCCAATACCTCTGTAAGCCCTTATTTCCAGCCCACCAGCGATCATATCGGCGATAACCTGTTTTCCTTGACGGTCTCCGATCCTTACGATCAGGATGGAGACACAATCAATATATCGATTATTAACGATCCGCCGGTGGCGGACGCCGGTCCCGACCGGGAAGGGTACCGGAGCGATACCTTTACCCTGGACGGGTCTTCAAGCCATGACCCGGAAGATGACCTTGAATCCCTGGTCTGGCAGCAGTTGCAGGGAGCATCAGTTGATCTGCAACCTTCCTCCACAGTCAAGACGCCGAGTTTTACTCCCGCCGCCGACTTTGTGGGGACTTATAAGTTCGAGATATCTTTGCAGGACCCCTTCAGCCAATCCAGCGACACGGTGAGCGTGCTTGTAAAGAACCATCCGCCGGTCTCGGATGCGGGCCCTGATATGACGGGCAACGTGGACGAGCAGATGACCCTGGACGGGTCTTCGAGCTACGACTTGGATGGAGACCCGCTTGATTACCAGTGGACACAGTTGGGGGGAACCACTGTCAGCCTGGATACGACCGATCCGCAGATGCCCACTTTTACTTCCGGCACCCCTGATAACTTCGTTTTCTCCCTTCTCTGTGAAGACCCGTATGACCCGAGCCAGGCAGGAGACTCGGTGGAGGTCGTAATCACCAGCGACGGCAACCACGTTCCAGAGGCTGAAGCGGGCCCGGGACAGACCGTGGATTGGGGAGACCCCAATCCTGTACAGCTTGACGGCAGCTCCAGCTCTGACCCCGACGGGGACGCCCTGACTTATGAATGGAGCTTGGTAAGCATACCGGATGGAAGCAGCACCGAACTCTCGGACCCTGCTTCCCAAGCTCCTACTTTTGATGATGATGAGCCGGGCGAGTACAAGATATCTTTACGTGTCTCTGACGGCGAGGTCTGGAGCTTCTTGGATTACGTCACCATAGTCTCTGAGGACCGCTCCACAGACACGGATGGAGACGGGTTGGAAAATTCGGTTGACCCGGACGATGATAACGACCTGATGCCGGACCAGTGGGAGGTCGATCATGGTTTAGACCCCTTGGACTCCGCGGACGGAGAGCCTTTCATCATTGACAGTGTCACCGATCCCGATGGAGACGGCAACACCAATATCCACGAGTACGTTAACCAGAGCAATCCCCAGGTGGCGGACGCTTATACCTGTACCGGCGGGTTGGGCGGCTGTTACTTCGGCGACTCCAACAAGAATTACGTCTTCGACTCCGGAGATATAAGCGTGTTGATGGAAATTATCAGCGAAGAGGACGTCTCTGCAGACCCTCTTTATCCGGAAAACGGCGAAAACATGGACATAGACGGAGACGGTGTTGTCACTTCCAGCGACTACTCGGTTTTACGGAGCCTGGTGGCCGAGCAGGATAAGATTATTTCAGGCGCGCCTTATGAAATGTCTTTGGTATCGCCCGGCTACTCGGTGACCATTGACCAGGGCGACACTCTCATGATAGATGTCAAGTTTTTCGACAATCCTCTTTACATGGAAGGATTGACTACCTCCCGGCCGGGTCTGGCTGCCCAGTTCGAGGTGGTCAAGGGTAAGGCCTATATCCTGGGAGGAGAGGAGTCCCTGCCCTCCACCGTGACCCTCGATGAGGTCAGCGAACTTAACACCGCCGCCCAGGAGTCCACGTTTACCTTGAGCCGGGACGGACTGGAAGTTTTCGTCACCTCTAATCGGAGCGGCGGAGCAGGAGGGTTTGATCTCTACCGTGCAACCAGGCCGGACACCGGCTCGGCATTCGGCACTCTCCAGTCCATAACCGCGATCAATACCACGGCGCACGAGATATCGCCCGCCATAACAGCCGATGGATTGACCCTTTACTTCCTGCGGTACAGCGAGGACACGCATTGGGACATCTACTTTTCGACCCGTCCGGATACGGACTCCGATTTCGGGTCTCCCCAGCCGCTCGTAGAGCTGAACAGCAGCGGGTACGAGGGTGCAATGTCCGTAACCGACGATCACCTGGTCATGTATCTGACCAAGTACAGCTCAACCGCGGGTTACCAGATATACAGGTCCACGAGGCCGGACACGTCAACATCGTTCTACCAGCCGGAACCGGTGGAAGAGCTCAACACCTCCTATGACGATTATCTGCCCACCATAAACGGCGATGAAACCAAAATTTATTTCGCCTCCAACCGGCCGGCATCAAATGACGGAACAAACATATGGTACGCTACCCGCAGCTCGAGCTCCGATCCTTTCTCCGGGATAAGTTCACTCGAGCTCCTGAACTCCGACGATAACGAGTACAAGGTATGGGAAAACACCTCGGAGACCACGCTTTTCTTCTCTACTTCGGGATTTCAGGCAGGCGATGACCTGGATATATACCAGGCCGCCAGGGAATCACCCGACCTGCCTTACTGGGCCAGCATGTACCCGGGCAGGTACGAGGTTACTGACAGCATGAATTCCAGCGGCGACAGCAACGCCCGGGTCTGGCTCTATCCCGAGGAATGCGGCCTCGTAAAGGTCAGGGCACACCTCCAGGAGGACTACTTTAGAGACCTTCCCGCTCTGTCTCTGCCCGATTTTATAAACGTTCACGTCAACTGTCCCTGAAGCAGCCCCTGAATCGGCAGCGACAAATCTGGTCTCATAAGTCATCCTTCTTTTGATCCTGTTAAAAAATGGCTTATGATTTCAAATAATATGGATAATGTAGAAGAACGGTTGAAAGCCAATGCAAGACCTCTCCTGTTCCAGGCTTTTCCCGGACTCGCCGGCAAGATAGACTGGGTCCCCTTGGGAAACTTTCCCACACCGGTGCATAGAATGGAGAACATGGAAAAGGAGTTCCAGTGCGAGAACCTTTTTGTAAAGCGCGATGACCTCTGCGGTGAAGAGTACGGGGGCAACAAGGTCCGCAAGCTCGAGTTCGTTATCGGACATGCCTTGGCCCGGAACCGAAACCATATCATCACCATGGGCGCATTGGGCTCGAACCACGTCCTGGCCACCACCGTAGCATGCTGCTCGCAGGATATGGGGACCACCGGCATCTTCGTGCCCCAACCGGTGCAGGAGTACCTGAAGACCAATATCCTCTGCAACTGCATGAAAGGCTGCGCCATAAAGTACGTGGAGTCCACGCCTGCCGCGGCATTTCAAATCCTGTCAACATACTTCGGCAATTGGATTAAAAATCGGCGGAGGCCTTACTTTCTTCCTCCCGGCGGCTCCAACCGTCCCGGCATCCTGGGCTACGTCGAGGCCGCTTTAGAAATATCAAGACAAGTGAAAAACGGAGAGCTTCCCGAGCCGGAGTATATCTTCGTGCCCGTGGGGTCGGGCGGGACTCTCGCCGGACTTGTTCTCGGTCTCCGGTTGGCCGGCATGATGTCCACTGCGGTGGGCGTGCGCGTGTTCGACAAAACCACCGCCAACGAAAAGGTCGCCGCCTTCCTGGCAAACCGGGCCCTGGCATATTTGCGCAAAAGGGACTCTTCCATTCCCCCGGCAAAGCTGTCCGCGGGAGAGATATACATGCTCCACGATTACTTCGGAAAGGGATACGCCCATTACACTCCTGAAGGGGTCAGGGCGATTGAAAAGACTGCGGAGCTGGAGGGCATTACCCTGGAGGGGACCTACACCGGCAAGGCCATGGCAGCATTCATGGATTTCATGAGCATGCCCGCCCGCAGGCAAAAGACGGCGCTTTTCATAAACACCTATAACTCGAAGCCGCTCGACCACATCCTCGATAAATGCCCGGGTCCCGAGGTTTTGCCTCCCAAGGTAAGAGAGTACTTTGAAAAAGGAGCCGAGTCACCCGGCTAAGGTAGATACAGAGAACGGACGGATAAAAGCGCTCTGCTTTTTTGTTCAGTTTTTCATCTACGGTTCGATCTTCTTCTCCCTCAGCATTACCCGCGTCAGGAAGGGACAAAGTAGGCCGGTAGTTACTGCGATCAGGATCAGCAGACCGCGGACCTCTGATGATATCGCCCCCAGCTTGCCGCCCAGTTCGGCCACTGCAATGGTGAGCGTCAGTGGCGCAGCCAGGAGGAGACCCGCTGACAAGGCTTCCCGAAAGCGCAGGTTGGCCCGGAAGAACAAAATGGAAGGCGCCAGCTTGGCTGCCAGTGCCAAAAGAAGCAGCTTTATAAAGTCGGCATTGGCGAACATGCCGCTGGTCGCTCCCGGGTCGAACCGTGTTCCCACCACTATAAAAAAGAAGGGCACGAAAAATCCCTGCCCCATGGCATTTATCTTCTCCGCCACCACGTCCCGTTCCTGGAAGATATAGCCGAAAAGCGCTCCTGCAAGAAAAGCTCCCAGTATTGCTTCCACCTCGACCAGGGATGCCATGGCAACGAAGATGAACAACACTGCAACCGCCAGCCTGACCCCGAGCTCCAGGGGGTCGCCGCTTTCCACCAATGCTCCCACCTTCTCGGGATACCACCAGATGATAAACCGGAAAATGCGGAGGATAACGTAAGCAAAGACAAAGATGCTTACGAACCTGGCCAGTGCGATATAGAACTCGGCGGAGAGCCCGAACCTGAACTTGAAGTCGAGCACGGTGAGAAAGAGTATGGAAAGGGTCTCTCCCAAAAGACCTGCCGCGAGTACGGCCTGTCCGACGGGTTTTGCAGTTAGACCTTTCTCCCGGAGAAGCACGCTTGCCAGTCCCACCGAGACCGAGCATACCGCAAGCACGGGCCAGGGACCCAGGTTCAAGGCGTATATACCGGCGGCTCCGCAAAGCACTATAGCGAGAACATAAAGCCATGCGGTGGGAAGCAGGCGGGAGCTTCCTTTTAAGAAGGGGCGGAAGTCGATCTCCATGCCCGCGCTGAACATGAGGATGGCAAACCCCACATGGGCCATGAACTCGATAAAAGGGCTGTGGGAAACGATCGCCAGAAGGTGGGGACCGAAGACTATGCCGTAGATGAGCTCTCCCACGGCCGAAGGTATATGGAGTCTGCGGGCCAGGAGGGGCATGGCCAGGGCCCCCACCGCGATCCAGAACAGGCCCGTTGCTTCCGCAGGGCTCAAGCGTTCCTCTCCTCGTAGGGAATGATCACCACGGAGCACTCCAGGCGGCGAAGTATCTCCAGTGTAATGTCAAAGCGGGGCATGCTCCCCTTGATCCTGCGATAGCCCATGACCACCAGGTCGTAGTCCCGGCTGTGTCGGACCACTTCTCTTATGGGGTTCCCCTCCAGGTGAAACACCCGGATGGACTTGTGATATAAAGCCGAGTGTTCCAATACTTGGTCCAACACCTGCTTCTGTTCGCTGACCTCTTCCTCGCCGGCGCTGAAGGCAGGAGCCGTAACCGTGATAGCGTGAAGCTCAGCCTTGAAAAGGCGGGACAGGTTTATCCCCAACTCCGCCACCCGCAGGGGATGGCCGCTTTTGACTACCGGCATCAGTATCTTTTTATAAGGATGGGTCCCCCTCGAAATTATCAGCGGGTAGTCGGCTTCCCGGAGAATCCGGCCCAGCAACGATTTGCGTGCTCCCAGTCTTTGTAAAAGACCCATTTTTTTCCAGCCCATTATGATGGCCCCGAAGTCCTGTGCCTGGAGCCTGCGCGGCCAGGACTCGTCGTCTTTCATCAGGTAAGCGGGTTCGCAAGTGAGGCCCGTGCCGCCGCAGACCCGCTCGGCAAGGTTGACGTCCGGCTCCGGAGCGCCCGGCAGGCTTAAAAGAACCATGGATTGGGCCTTGGTGTTGGCAGCCAGGTAGTTGGCCTCGGAAAGAAGGAAGTTGTACGCCTGTTCAGAAAGAGATGAAGTCACCAGTACGCCGATGCGGGTCCCGAACTGGAGCGGGAACTCGGGCTCGCCGGTACGGAAGAAATCAGCTATGCCGGCGAGTACGTGCGGCTCGCCGATAAGAACGACCTTGTCGTCCTGCTTGAGCACGGTATGGCCGTGGGGAACGATAAGCTTCCCTTCCCGGTAAATCGCGCCCACCAGCCAGGGACGGGCGTGGAAAGAACTCAACCTCCTGCCGATTACCGGAGAGCCCTGCATGACCGGGACCTCGAGAAGCTCGCCTTTGCCCAGTCCGATGTTCATTGCCGGACGGCGGTCCATTAGAATGCGGGACTCGAGGAAAGATGCCAGGACCTCGGCGCGGTCTACTGTCTCGACACCGATCGTGCTGTAATCTTCCTTCAAGCCGCTGGAATGGATAAGACTGAACAAGCGCTTGGTATTGAAATGCTTCTTGGCTATGCGGCATACTTCGAGGTTGACCTCGTCCCGTCTTGCAACAGCGATGACCGTGTCGTTCTCGGAAAGATCGAGGTCCTGCCAGGTAAGCCGGCTGGTTCCGTCTTTCCAGACCACGCGGGAGCTCCCTGACAGGGGATGCCGCCGGGTCATTTCCAGCTTGCGCTCGTTAACGTCAATGCCGGTGACATCCAGCTTTCCCATCAGCCGATAGAAAAGCTGCCTGCCGGTCTGTCCCAGCCCCACGATGAACACGCGGGGCAGGGAGGGCTGATACTCGCCTTCTTCCGAGGAGGTCTCTTCCCGGGGAGAAAGGTCTTTGTCTTCTTCCATTTTCCTGCTACCCGTTAAGTCATGGATTTTAGCTAGTGCCCTGTCAAAAGCTTTTTGGGAATAGAAATTAATCGTGCGAGCGGCTTTAGCCGCGATCTTCTTAGCACACCCGCTATGGGTCATTTCAATCTTGACATGACACTAGT
>CAYQTK010000150.1:0-10967 GCA_964420375.1 uncultured bacterium | reverse complement strand
TCCGCACAGGCAGGCGTGTCCGGCACAGGCAGGCGCACTCCTAAAACGGAGTTTTGCAACGGGAGCTAAATAGAAGGCACAAGTCACAAAAGCTGTAAGTGAAGGTGTGCGTTTGGAAAGGACAACAAACCGGCCGAGCTGGAGACACGGACCAGGAGGGACACAATCATGAGAAACGTCGGACCGGCACTTGCCGTAATATTGTTGGCAGCCGTGTTTTGTCTTGCGGAGGCTTCCTGCAACCACGGCCGGCCTTGCCTCCGGCTTAATGATACCGGGATCAGCGCCGAGCCTTACGGGGCCACCGATATAAACGCGGCCACCGGCAACCAGGGACTATCCGTGGGAGTAAACCGGGAAGGAACCATAACCCTTTTGAAGTGGCCCAACCCCAGCTTCTATGACCACGTCAAGTTCATGACCGCAAGCAGGGACGACAAGCGGCTGGGAGCACTCGAGAACGAAGGAGTCATGAGCGGCATCCGCTACAGCACCGGCGATAAACAAGGCTTCTTCTGGCTGCGGGACGCCCGTGCACGCCAGTATTACCGCGGACCCCGCAGCGTGGCGGTCATCACCGGGTTTGAAAAACCTGACGCCGGCCTGTCCGTAAAACAGGTCGACTTTGTAGACCCTCACGATGACGTGTTATACAGACACTACCACGTCAGGAAACTTCCCGGCTCCAAGGCGGACAAAGTCGTTCTTGTATCATATCTCAACCTTGCGCCCCAGGTCTCGAAGATTCCCTTCCTGCCCCTCCGTGACTGGTGCCTCGACGAACTCGGAAGCTCGAGGATCAACTGGCATGAAAAACATGACCTGTATGTCCAGTCCAAGATCGGCACTGACAAGTCCACGGACCAAAAGACATCGGTCAACATCGCCTTCGGCTTTTCCGGAAAAAGCAGCTCCCACCAGGCGGGACACGATCGGAATTGCTCGCTTCTGCGCGCGCCCGGCAAAGAAGACCCCTTTTATACCGCTGCTGAGGGCCTGGGAGGGTCTGACAAGTCCTTCGGCCAGGTAACTGCTGCGCTGGAGAGGGAGCTTCCTTTCTCGGATGGCGAGGCCCGGGGATCGCTGCTGGTTTCTGCAGCTTCCGGAAAAAGCGAGGCTGTAGCACTCATCGAAAGGGCCCGGGAGAAAGGCCACGTTGCTTCATTGGAAGAGGTTGAAAGGGTATGGCAGGAGCGGCTTGCAGACGTGCCCCTCCCTGACAGCGATGACAAGCGGATGAAGAACGTTGCCCTGCGCTCGGTGATATCCATGATTCTGGGATGCGCGCGAGACTCGGGGGCGATTGTGGCTTCCATGTCCACCCAGCCGCCTTACGGGCTTGACTGGCCGCGCGACGGGGCTTTCATAAACATGGCGCTCATGGAGGCCGGCTTTCCCGGTCTGGTCAGGAAAAGGAACCTTTTCCTGGCAAGCGTTCAGTCCCGGCCGGGACACGAAATCCGCCACGTGCCGGAAGGCAACTGGGCGTCCAATTATACAGCCGACGGCGTACCCGGCTTTCCGATCATCTGGTGGGAGATAGACGAGACCGGCTGGGGCATCTACCAGTTGGTCCGCTACTATGAAAAGACGGGCGACCGGGCCTACCTCGAGGAGGTCTACCCGGCGATCGAGCGGGCCGCTGACTTCCTGGTCGAGTTCAAGGATCATAAGAACAACATGCCGAAGAAAGCTCACGAGGACGACAATCCCCGCAAGACGCAGACGCCTCACGGCGCGGTGCCGGTATACATCGGCCTGCGAGCGGCCGCCCGTGCTGCAGGCGAGCTTGACAGGCCGGAACAGAAAGCGCGCTGGCAAAAGCGGGCGGAAGAGATAAAGGAAGCGGTATTGGACATCTTTTATGACCCGCGCTGTAAGCGGTTCGTGCGCGATCCGCAAACCAAGGGCCAATGCGATAGAGGGGTCAAGCTATCCAAGGCCGCGGGCTTGATCCTCTGGCCCGCCCGGATGGTGGATGAAAACGACCCGCGCGCAGAACAGGCGGCGCAGCAGTTATGGCAAGCTCTCTCCAAGAGCTTTAATGGAAGACGGGATTACGGCTATTACGAAGTATACGGGCTTCTATGCCTCGCCCGTTACTGGCATGACCGGCCGGAAAAGCTCGAGCTTGTAAAGCGAGGACTGGAATGGTCTTCCCGGATTCCCGTCAGTGATACCGGCCACTTCGGCGAGGTCTGGATCAGGAGGGACGGCAAGGTTGTTCCCGGCGAAGGACAGCCCCATATCTGGCACCATGCCCTCTTCTATCTTGCCGCACTCGAGACCTATGGAAAGGAGAAGTAACAAAACATGGGTAAAAGAGCAAAGGCGGTTTTTGCAACCGCAATTATCCTGGCCGCTTGCACACTCTCAACATCAGCCAGGCAAAAAGACCCTAAGACCTATCTCGGCGAAGTTAAAAGCCTTGAAAAAACCGCAAACGCGGTCATCCTGCAATGCGAAAACGGTAAGCTCGGCATTTCCGCCCGCTCGCCAGACCTGCTTCACATCCGCGCCACCCGCAATGAAAACTTTGATCCCTTGCAAAGCTTTGCCCTCCAAAACCCGGAAGCGACGGAACATGCTCCCCAAATCGCCGAGCAGGGCGAGACCATCATCCTCGAAGAAGGAGACCTCAAGATCAGGATCGAGCGAAAGAACAGCCGGCTGGTAATCGAAAAAGGAGAAGAAACCATCTTGTCCGAGCCTTCCGGCGGCGGCGTTTTTTTCCAGGGCGACACCGTGGGCTGTGTCAAGAACATGCCGGAGAACGAGCACTACTACGGCTTCGGTGAGAAAACCGGCCCTTTTGACAAGCGCGGCGAGCGGCTTACGATGTGGAACACCGACGTGGGTTATGATCTGACCACCGATCCCATTTACCAGTCGCACCCCTATTTCATGGCCCTCCGGGACGGCAGGGCCTATGGACTTTTTTTCGACAACACCTTTAAAAGCGTGTTTGACATGGGCAGAAAAAGGAGCGCCCTCTACAGCTTCCGGGCAGCGGGCGGCGAGCTTGATTACTGGGTAATAGGCGGTCCTTCCCCTAAAGAGGTTCTGTCCAACTACGGCAATCTGGTGGGCACCATGCCGCTGCCGCCTTTGTGGGGAATCGGGTATCACCAGTGCAGGTACAGCTACGAAGACGCTGGGACTGTCCGGGAGATAAGGGACGGCTTTGTCGAGCACGACATCCCGGTGGACGCCATCTATCTGGACATCCATTACATGGAAGGCTACCGGGTGTTTACTTTTGATCCCGAACGCTTTCCCGATCCCGCCGGACTTACCGCGGAGCTTGAAAAAGACGGCATTAAAACCGTGGCCATAGTTGACCCCGGCATCAAGATAGACAGGGAATATCCGGTTTACCGGCAAGGCATGGAAGAGGGCTACTTTGTAAGCGACCGGGACGGCGGTCTTTTTACCGCTAATGTCTGGCCGGGCAAGGTCCATTTTCCGGACTTCTATCAGCCCGAGGTCCGGAAATGGTGGGGAAGGTTACACGAGTTTTACATAAGCCGGGGAATCGACGGCATCTGGAACGATATGAACGAGCCGGCCGGCTGGGCGGACGGCATCCGTCTTGGCGATAAAATAAACATCCACTGGGGAGAAGTCGATTGGCTTCGGATGCGGCACGGCAAAGGCCCGGACCTGGTGCCACACACCCGTGTCCACAATATCTATGCCCTCCTCGAGGCTGAAGGCACCCGGCAGGGTCTTCGAGAACTCGAGCCCTCTTTACGCCCCTTCCTCATTTCGCGAGCCGGTTTTGCCGGCATCCAGCGGCACGCACTGGTGTGGACCGGAGACAACTCGTCCAGGTGGGACCACCTTGGCCTTTCCATCCCCATGCAGCTAAATATGGGGCTGAGCGGGATCGCGTTTAACGGAAGCGACGTGGGCGGCTTCCACGGCTATCCTTCCAAGGAGATGTTCGCCCGCTGGATACAAGCGGGGACCTTCTATCCCTTCTTTCGAAACCATACCGGCAACAACATGCCCGACCAGGAACCATGGGAGTTCGGGGACAAAGTCACCGCCATCGCCAGGCAAGCCATCAAGCTCCGCTACCGGCTGCTGCCTTATACCTATGCCCTGTTCGAGTCATCGAGCCGGACCAATCATCCGGTAATGCGGCCCATGCTCTTCGAGTTCCCGGACGATCCTGCCGTGCTTGACATGGATGACCAGTTCATGTGGGGGGAGTGGCTGCTCGTGGCCCCGGTGCTGGAAAAAGGCAAGAAAAAGCGCAAGGTCTATCTTCCCAAAGGACTGTGGTATGACTTTCACACCGGCGAAAAGCTGAAGGGCCCCGCGGAGATCACGTTGAATGCCCTTCTCTCCAAGGTGCCCATGTTCGTCAAGGCGGGCGGCATAATCCCGATGACGAATGGAGAAAGAAAGGACTCCGCCGGGTGGAAGCCGCTTACAGTACGGGTGTATCCCGGCAGTACGGTCTCGTCCTTTGTGCTTTACGAAGACGACGGCAAGACCATGGGGTTTAGAAATGGAGAAGCGACGCGGACCCAGTTTCTCTACCGTCCCGTTTCCGGAGGAGTGGAGATAGGGATCAAGAGGCTGGAAGGCGGCTATGACACGGGCCGGGAAGGCGTCGAGTTCCGGGTTCTCGGCTTGTCAGAGACCGCTGAGATACGTCTGGTGAGAAAGGGGAAAACATTCCCCTGCCCGGCAGCAAGCTATGACCGGAACACCAACACCTGGCTCATCCGGGTACCGGAATGCAAAAAAGAAGCTTCGGTCAGGATCATGGAAGAAAAGAAGTAAAAAAGGACTCGACAACACCATGCCGGAAAAGACCGGTGACAACCGAAAACTCCGCTGGAAAGGCTTTAATGGCAGGGCCTCCTCCAATATAGACCCTGCTGCCATACTCGATTGCATTGGAAAGAATCCGATCGAGTCACTGGCTGCAAACCCGGATGCCGAGTTCATAAAAGCCAAGCACGACAAGGGAAGCAAGGTCTATCGCGTCTTCCTGGACTTGGGAGAAGGCAAAGAAGAGGTCTTCATAAAGACCTTCAGCCAGAAAGAGACCTGGCAGATCATGGTCCAAAGGATGCGCGCAGGCTCCGCGGATAAAAAAACCCATCATTACCCAATAAAGCTTGCCAAGCTGCTCTATCAGCCCTCCCTGGCGAGAAGATCCTGGACAATGGCACGGCTCTGTCAACAAAAAGGCGTGCCCGTAGCCTCACCACTTCTCTACATGGACAGGCGAAAGAGAGGTTTCCGGGAGGAAGTGCTGGCAGTAAAAGGCGTAACTCCCCGAAGCGCGCCTGACGCCCGCCAACACTTCGTCCGCTTTTTCTCAGAGCCCTCCGACAAAAACACTCTGCAAAAAAAGCGGGAGCTCCTTTCCATACTGGGACGCACCGTCCGCAGTATCCGCGAAGCCTCTATCATGCTGCCCGACTTGAAGCTTCATAACCTCGTCCTCCAGGAATCCCCGGGCGAAAAACCGCGCTTCGTGCTTATAGACCTCTCCGAAGCGTTCCCAAGCAGGGGGCCCTATCCCGAGACAACCCTGCTGGAGAGGTTCAGCATACACGTGTTACGTCTCTCCTGCTTTACTGCTACCGACCAGGTAAGGCTCGTAAAGGCATACCTTCAAGCAAAAGACGACCGGAGACCATGGCCCGAGATTTGCCGGGATATATATAAAAGAGCGAAAAGACAGGGAAGGCCGTCGCCTCTCGCGTTTGACAATTCCTCGAAATAGTGCTTACATGAGAATTTCAACTTTCTACTTACAGGGAGGATAAAATGGATTTTGAAGGTTTGTTAAGAAAAACGTGGGGAGGCTTTGTAAATCAAATATTGACGCTGATTCTTTTTACGTTGCTGGGCGCTGTGCTCTGCATAACCATTGTACTTATACCCACTGTAACACGTGGTCTTACCAAGGGTTTTCTCGATTATGCCCGGGAAGGCAAACAGCCGGATTACGCTCTCTTGTGGGACTTCAAGGACTTCGGCCAAATGGCCCTGGTCGTCATTATTGTGGGAGTTGCCCTTTCCATCGGCTACACACTCTGTATTATCCCCGGGGTCCTTCTCAATATCTTTTTCCTCTATTGCGTCCTCTACATGGTGGACAAGAACATGGGGGCCATAGAGGGTATCACAGCCAGCAAAGACCTGGTGATGAAAACCGGCTTCGGCACTAACTTGATTGTTACCCTTATTATCGTGCTGTTGTTCTTTATCGGCACTCTTGTCGCCCTGGGATGGGTTTTGACAGCGCCTTTCAGCTTTCTGTTTCTGACTTATGTATACCTCGAGCTCAGCCAGAAAGAGACTGCAGCACCGCCTGCCCAGGCCTGATTTTTCACCCGAGGAGGCCGCAAATGTTTCAAACCAGGGTCACCGAAAAACTGGGAATCGAGTACCCCATCATAGGCGGGACCATGATGTGGCTTTCCGAACCGCAGTTCGTGGCAGCTATATCCGAAGCCGGGGCCCTAGGAATACTCTGCTCCGCCATGTTCAAATCAGAGGACGAGTTCCGCCAAGCGGTCCGGGAGACCAAGCGGCTTACCAATAAACCGGTGGCCTGTAACCTGAACCTCTTTCCGGCGATGAGGCCCATTGACAACAACGTCTACCTCGACGTTCTCCTCGAAGAAGGCGTGAACATTATCGAGACCTCGGGGCACAAAGCACCCGAAGACCTGGCCAAGCGCTTCAAGGAAAACGGCGTCACCTGGATACACAAGTGCGTGGGACTCCGCTACGCCCGCAAGGCCGTGTCCTTTGGCGCGGACATGGTCACGGTGGTGGGGTTTGAAAACGGCGGAGCCACCGGTGTCCTTGACATCGGGACCTTTGTGCTCATCCCCAGGGTGGCCGAAGGGGTGGACGTGCCCGTCATCGGCGGCGGCGGAGTATCCGACGGCCGGGGTCTGGTGGCTGCACTTGCCCTGGGCGCCCAAGCAGTGATCATGGGAACCAGGCTCCTGCTCTCCCAAGAATGCCCCATCCACGACAACCTGAAAAAGGAACTACAGCAAGCTCAGGAAACCGACACCGTGCTCATTATGAGGTCCATCGGAAACACCCATCGCATCTGGAAGAACAAGAAAGCGGACGTTATCACGGAAATGGAAAAAAACAACGCTTCCCTCGAAGAGCTGGTCAAGGCGGCCTCCGGACAGCTCGACAGGGAAATGTTCCAGTCCGGAGACACCGAGCAAGGTCTCATCTCAGCCGGACAGGGTGTAGGACTTGTTCACGACATAAAGCCGGTAAAGCAGATTGTAAAAGACATCATGCAGGAAGCAGAGAAAGTCCGAACCGGGATGTGCAAGTAGCAGTTGCGGTTCGGTTTTCAATCACTCATCTGAAAACAAGCAGCTAAGATTCGATTATCGAACCACAGTGTAGAGCCGGGGACACATCTCACAGCGATGATGGATGTCCGGCTCGCGGAAGGACCGGCGGAACTTACGGTAGGGCCTACTCTTCCAAATCAGGTCCGGCGAAGTACGGTTAATGTTTCCAAAAGACAGCTTCTCCCAATAAAGAGGGTCTTCCATATCCAATCCTGCAGAATTCTTTACCGGCAGGTTGGTGAAAGTACAGGGAGAAGCCTCGCCTGAAGCGGACACGAAAATGCGCCTGTCACCTCTTTCCGTGCAACTCTCCATTCTCTTGCCAGGCCGGTGTAGCTGAAAGCAAATATCCAGCCCTTTTTCTTCACCTTTTCTCTTGACCTCACTAAGGACCCAAAGGATATGGTCGAACTCTTCCATGCTTTGCGGCAAAATGACCTCATCGCAAAGCTCGGGAGAAGGCACATAGTCCAGACACCGGACTGTGACCTTGTCAATGCCTTGCCACTTGAGAAGTTCGGGGAGACCATGAATCTTTTCGAGTTCGGAACGTAAAAGCAAATAAGAGACATGAATCTCAGGCTTGTGATATGCGTCGCGCTTCCGGTTTACAGCATATATAGCGCGAAGCACGTCCTTTTGAGAGATGCCTTGTCGAAGCGGGTCATTACTCTTATCGAGCCCCGACATTGGAAAGGTAATCGCCTCCAGGCCGATGTGGGAAAGCCGGGTTGTCACCTCGTCGTCAATCAGCGCGCCGGGGGTGAACAGTCTCACCCGGCAGTCGATTCTCCGCGCCATCGCCGCCATATCAAAAAAAGAACGGTTTAAAAGCGGGTCTCCCCACCCGGCGAAGGAAACCAGCTTCGTCTTTTCAAGCAAGGGAGAAAGACGCCGGAAGGTCCCGGTGTCCATATCCTGCTCTTGCCATTTAGAGAAAAACATTGCAGACGGACAGTAAGCACATTGCTCCTTGCAGCGGGTGGTGGTCTCTACCCGGACCTCTTCCAGGGGGGGAGGAGAGTAACCTTTAAAAATATCGAACATCTAAGCCCTCCACGGGTAGGGGCATATAAGATATCAGACTGCTTTTGGAGTTTTGCAAGCCTTTTGTTAACATTACAAGAAACCGGCACGCGCAAAGGAGGACGAGTTGTCGGACACCGAAGGACAGAAGTTCGAGTACAAGGGGGGAGAGCTTTTCCTGGACAAGGAGGGAAGGTGGTTTCACGATGGTGTGGAGATCACCCATAAGCTGACCGCGGACCTGTTCAGCCGGAGCATAAGGAGAGACGACACCGGCAGGTACGTGTTGGAGGTCGGCCGAGAGTGGGCTCCCGTCAAGGTTGAAGACACCCCTTTCATGGTGCGGAGGGTAGACGTTAAAGAAGACGGCGCAAATGCGACCTTGAACGACGGTTCCGAAGAAGACCTGGATTTGAAAACCCTCCGTATAAATGACGAGAACGTACTTTACTGTTACGTCAAAAACGGCGAGTATCCCGCCCGCTTTCTCCGGCCGGCTTACTACCAACTGATGAGTTGCCTGGTGGAGGACCAACAAGGATACGCGGTTAATATCAACAACCAAACCTGGCACATCAAAAACTCCGAGCGACAAAAGCAATGATCCCTAACCGCCTTCCTGCTCTTCTTTGACGTAAATGCTGGCTTTGAGGCCCGCAAGGTCCGGCCATAAAAACTTGTAAAGACCGCCCATAAAAATCGTTCCCCCGTCGACGTCATGTTCCGTAAACCGCACGCTCTCCCGGTAACCGAGCTTTCCCGCCCGGAGCAAGAGATACGTCCGGTACATCCGACTTACCTCAGGGGACTCCAACAGCTCCTTGTTGTTGGAGTAAGCATGATAAAAAGCGTGGTGAATGAGAATGCGCTCCGGGGCTGCTTCTTTGAGCTTTTCTTCGGAAAGGAACGGCTGGGGAACAAACCTGGTTTTCCAATTTATCTCCGGGTTCGGGTAATAAGGCACAAAAGCCACGCTCATCCCCTTTTCCGCCCTGCTCTCGAAAAGGTCGACCGACTCCCCGAGAACGTAGTCCTCGTAGTAGTTCAAGCTGTGCATGAAAAAAAGATTTGAGCCCGACACAAGTCCCACTAAAAGGATGCCTGCAATCTTCTTCTTGCGCGTGTTATCGGAAACCAGCGGAGATATAAAAAGCGCGGCAGCCAGCGCGAAAAACGGCACCGCGGGCGTAAACAGATGCGGAACTCCCAGCTCGGAAAGCCCGATCATGAAGACCAGGAGGGCAGCGGGATATGACCACATTACCAGCATGGCCGGTTGCCGGAATGACGATTTTGTAATAAACCCGGCCAGGGACAGAAGATATAGAGGGACTCCCAAAGCCAGGGGAAGAACCGCGGCAAAGATAAATATAACCGGCGCATGCCACCACAACTCCGCGGACCTTCTAAATAGCGGGTCGAACCTGTTCTGTATGGAAAGCTCCAGTATCGCCTGCCGTGCAGCCCCGGAAAGATCAGCCACCGTGCCCGGCGATAAAAGTGCAAAGCTTATGAAGGAAAAGAACAGGAGCAACAGCAGCCGGCCATTAAAGAAACTTTGCAGAAAAGGCCGGTCGCGTCCCTGCAGCCGATGTGCAAAAAGGAGAGGCACCAGGGCAGGCAGGTGATACTTGGCAGCCATGCAGAACCCGAGGGCCAGCCCTCCAAGTACGTGATACCTTGACCCCGAGTTCTTCACCATGGCCCGTCCGCAAAAGAGGACCAGGAAAACACCGATAACCACCAGCACATCGTTTTTCAAAAGCTGGGTGGAAAAAAGAAAAGCCGGAGAAGTGCACAGGAACAAAGACCCCAATAATGCCTCGGTCTCGCCGAATTCTTTACGAGCGTAAACAAAGAAAAGATAAATCGCCAAAGCTCCCAGCACGACCGCCAGCAGCCTGCCCAGGGCGATGGTTGATGCAAAGTCGAAGCTGTAATGCGAGAGGTGCCATGCAAAGGACTCAAAATCCTGGAAATGGAGAAGCGTCTTGTAGTTCGACGCCAGGTACGATCCCAGGTAAACCATGGCGGTAAGCTCGGGCATGAGACCGGGATACTTGTGCGTGCCGGGGTCGTACTCGAGATCGGTGACCATTTTGACGGCGCTGTTGCGAATCCATCTCTCGTCCTCTACGCAAAAGCCGGGCAGAAAAAGACCCAGCGAAAGCGCGCGGTCGAGAACAAAGAACAGGATAATGCATAGCACAATGGTCCGGCCGCGGACAGGGGGGACTTGTTTGTCCATGTCTATATGGTAGGCCAAAAAACGGCACGGGGAAAAGGCGTGTTTGAAAGCTAGTGCTTTGTCACTCGGGAAAAGGGGAACAGGCCAAATGAAGATCGCGGCTAAAGCCGCTCGCACGATTATTTCCTGTTCCCCAAAAGCTTTTTTCTATTCCCCAAAAGCTTTTGACAAGACACTAGTGCTCTGACCGCCAGCTAATGTCGGGTTGATTAATTTCAACCAATCACTATAGCCGCCAGATTTGACATGCGACCCGACACAAAGACGCGGTCAAAGCACTAGTCCCATAACAAGCGCACTTTTTTAGCCCATAACATAAAAAATACTTG
>CAYQTK010000149.1:0-10974 GCA_964420375.1 uncultured bacterium | reverse complement strand
GCGCTCCAGGAATCTTCGGCCTCGATTCCGTCGGGCACCCATGTCCAGATGATCTTCTCGTAGGAGAAGGACACGTCTTCCATGTGCTTGAAAGGCTCGTTGTCTTTTACCAGGGTTTCGGGGAACCATGCCCGGATGTCCACGATGATGGCGTTTTCGAGCTTGATGGCATAGTACTTTTCCTCCGCTCCCTGCGGACTTATGCGGTAATAGTCAAGCAGGACCTCGGCGAACTGCTCGCCGCTGGAGAGCGCCTGGAAGAGCTTGGGAGAGCTCTTGTCTATCTCCTTGGTGACCTTCAAAGGGCCATGGATCCTTTTGCCGGTGGGCAGACCGGTATGGGTGTCCCGGGGAATGTTTATCAGGTGGGCCATGGAATAAACCAGGATGGTCCCTTCCCGACCGGATATGTCGCAAGACCCCTCGATCTTGCCCTGGGTATTACCCTCCAACGATAAATGACACGGCATCGCCATTATAAGCTACCTCCTTTTTCTTGTTTCGGACGAGTTAAGTAAGTTACTCCTTATCCAGCTTTCCAACCAGGGACAGGGTAAAGGAAGCCCCCATGTACTTGAAGTGAGGTTTGACCTTTACACCCACCCGGTACCATCCGGGTTCGCCTTCCACGTCGGCGACCTCGATCTGGGCCTGCCGCAGGGGCCTTCTGCTGCGTACGCCCGGGGCGGGGTTGTCCTGGTCAGCCACGTACTGGCGTATCCAGGTGTTGAGCTCGCGGTCGAGGTCGGCCTTTTCCTTCCACGTGCCGATGTTCTCCCGCTGGAGCACCTTGATGTAATGGGCCAGCCTGGCGATCACGAACATGTAGGGAAGCTGGGTGCCCAGCTTGTAGTTGAGCTCCGCTTCCTTGCCTTCCTTGCTGCTGCCGAACTTCTTGGGCTTCTGCACGGAGTTGGCGGAGAAGAAGGCTGCATTGTCCGAGCCCTTCCGCATGGCCAAGGCGATAAAGCCCTCGTCGGAGAGTTCGAACTCGCGCCGGTCGGAGATCAAGACCTCTGTGGGTATCTTGGTCTGGACCTCGCCCATGGACTCGTAGTTGTAGACGGGCAGGTCCTCGACCGCGCCGCCGCCCTGGGGACCGATGATATTGGCGCACCAACGATACTTGGCAAAGCTGTCCGTGACCCGGGTGGCGAAAGCGAAGGCGGCGTTGCCCCATAAAAAGTCGTCGTCGCCTTTGCTGACGTTTTCCGCGTAATCGAAAGACTTGACCGGTTCGCTGTCTTTGCCGTAGGGGACCCGGAGCATGAAGTGGGGCAGGGTCAGGGCCACGTTCCTCGAGTCATCAGACTCCCGGAAGCTCCTCCACTTGGTGTACTGGGGCATCTCGAAGATGGACTTCAAGTCCTTCAATCCGGGGAGCTCGGCGAACCTCTCGACCCCGAACATTTGCGGTGAAGCCGCGGAGATAAAGGGGGCGTGATTCATGGCGGCCACGCTGGCCACGTGCTGGAGCAGCTTTATGTCCTGTCCGTCCGGTCCGAACTCGTAGTTTCCCACCATGAGCCCGTAAGGCTGTCCTCCGAACTGGCCGAACTCCGAGGTATACGCTGTCTTGTACAAGCCCGACTTGGTGATTTCAGGGGAGTCCTCGAAGTCGTCGAGCAGGTCCTGTTTGCTTACGTTCATGAGCTCGACCTTGATGTTCTCCCGGAAGTCGGTGCGGTCGATGAGAAACTTTAATGACCGCCAGGACGATTCCAGGTTCTGCAGGTCGGGATGATGAAGTATCTCGTCGACCACCGTGCTCAGGTTCTGGTCGATCTCCGATATCATCTTGTCGACCTCGGCCTGGGTTATACGCGGTTTATCCTGGTCCTGGCTGGTGATCTCCTTGACAAACGCCTGGAGACCGGCCTTGGTCATGGAGTAGGCCTCGTCTGTGGGCTTGACCTTGGTCATGGAGAGTATCTCGTCAACCAATGACCCCTCTTGTTCCGCGGCTTCGGCAGACTGTTGTTCTTTTTCTTCTTCAGCCATTACTTTTCTCCTTCTCCTTCAGTTGTTCCTTCACCCTCACCGATCCCCAGCTCTTTCATGAGCCGCTCCCGGGTGCCTTCATCGGAGACCAGCTCCTTGAGCTTCTTCTGAAAGGCCGGGATATTGCCCAGAGGACCCTTCAACGCTTTCAGAGCGTCGCGAAGCTCGATGAGCTGCTTGAGCTCGGGCACCTGGGAGACGACTGAATCGGGGTTGAAGTCGTTTAAGTCCTTGAATTTCAGAGACACGCTCATCTGTGCTTCCGGGTCGTCGGAGAGCTTGTTGGGAACACTGATGTCCAGGGACAGGTTCTGCGCCTTCATCACTTCCGAAAAGTTGTCCTTGTCGATGTTGATCGGTTTTCTTTCCTCAACCGACCGGTCATCCTCTTTCATGGTGAAGTCTCCCATGACCATTACTTTCAGGGGGAGTTCCACCTCTTCCTGGGCGTCCCCGGTGGCGGGACGATACACGATATTCACCCGCTCTTTGGGGGCGACCGAACCTTCTTGTGCCATGACTTGTTTCCTCCTTTTTGTTTTTCCTGTGGTTAATGTCCTCCGGACCTGCCGGAGATTTTTTTCTGTTGCGTTTGCATCACCTTTTCGCTTTTTCATCCTTCCAGTCGCAGGGCCTCGCCCGGGCTTATCCTGGCGATACTGTCCAGGACCTGCCTGGTTTTTTGCACTGACTCCTGGTCCTTGTTCGATCTTATGCCGGAGAGGACCACCTTGTATCCTTCCAGCGCCAGCTCCGGGTCCCACTCTTCGAGATGGAACCTTTGAATCTCGTTTAATATCTCCTCGAGATGCGGCTTTGCGGGCACGTTCTTCTTGGACAGTATAAGCAGCCTGGCCAGCGCCATGCGCCGGAGCAGACGCGCCTTGTAGGAACCGCTGGCGCGGAGCCTTTCCTGGAGCATTTCTACTGCCGCGGGCAGGTCCTTTTCCTTGGCGGTCTGGCGGGCTTTGTCGAACTCCTGTTCCACCTGGGCCTCCTCCGCGCCCTCGGCTTCAGCAGAGCTTTTCTTGTCATCATCTCCGGCCCGGATCATGTCTTCCAGCCACGCCTTGGTCTCCGGGTCTGCAAAGGGCGTCTCGTCCGCGAAAGCCAGGTTCTCGATCCCCGCAAGCCTGCTTACAAAGGCGGCTGTTTCCCTGCCCACGGTATCGCGTGCTTTTTCATAAGGACCTCCCAAATGTTCCAGGGCCTCGTATACCCACCTGGAGAGGTCGAACCAGAACAGGAACTGGGATATCTTGCTCTCCGCTGCAGTGAGCAGGTTTTCCCAGTCTCCGCTCGTGTAGAGGTTTTCGAGAACGCTTCTTATCTGTTCGGGGGGCGCCGGTATCTTGGTGACGCGCTCGGTGTTGGGGGGAAGGTCGTTCACCGGAATCCATGCGGCCATTCGGTTGAACATGTAGGCCTTGTGGTTTTGGGCGTCGTTTTCCAGGTAGTAGGTGGCCACCTGCTTGAGGAGCTTCAACCCTGCGTTCATGGTCTTGGTTGCATCCTGGTCGGAGGCCATCTGGTCGGGAACGTCGGGCGCCGCGGCAGGAGCCGAAGGCGGCGGCGGAGGCGGAGTTGTTGTTGCCGGAGACGCTTTATCCGGCTGCGGCGTCTCTTCTGGGGCCTCCTTGGCCTCCACCGGCACCATGTTGAGTGCTTCCATAAAATCTCGGTGGTAGGGCGGGTCCTCCATGTTCTCGGACAAAAATCCGTTCAGTGCGTCAAAGCTCTCCATGATGCGGTTCATCTCTTCTTCCGGCTGGGGGGGAATCTCGTTGTTTCTGAGGTATGCTTCTCCCTGGCCGTACATCCACTCGAGAGCGTTTTTTCTTCCCCTCATCCGCTTTTTGGGAGGCTTCAGGTTGTCCCAGAAGTTTTCCACCATGTCCTTGTAGAAATCCAGCCCGGCTGAAAACCCTTTCATTCCCTCGGTCCGCAACAGGCCCACCACCAGGTAGCTTGCGCAGAGCATGTCTTTTGACTTCTCCGCAAGAATCTTGTGGGAGAGGGTCTTGACGTTTTCCCAGTTCACCGCGCCGGAGGCGGACGGCGAGGTGAGCTTGGCCATCTCGTTTTCGATCTCCTCGTACTCCGGTTCGTACTTGGCGTCTTCTCCGCCGGGGGCGTCGGGGCTGATGGGCTGTTTTCCAAGCTCTGAAAGGTCCATTTTTTGTCCTCGTTTTACTATAAAAGAGTCATTTATATTACAACCGACGTTCAGGGACGGTTTATTTCCAGCAGTAAACGATATTGCGGGGCGCCACCAATGGTGTTTTTTCCACCAGCTCCATGACCGGCTCGTGCCCGCTGAACGCAAACCTTACTTTAATCCATTTGATGCTTCTTTTGTTGAGGTCCGACTTATATAAAGGGAAGTCCTCGGGAATAAACGTCCGTCCTCCGGTTTTGAAGTCGACCAGGAAACGCGGGAACCCGGAGTAATGAGGATAGGTCTTGGCGATGGAAAAGGTGCGGAACTTTATTTCCATCTTCAGGCCGCCGCAGTCCTGGGGCGACCATTTGAAGGTCCTGGACACGGGATAGTTGTAGTTCTCGATCTTGTAGAGGTTGTCGGAACAGATCATCTCCACCACCACCACTTCGGGGGTCTCCGCGGCGTCCAGGTTCACGTTGGTGGGAAAAGCCTCGATGCGGACCTCATATTCTTCCTGTAGTTTGTGTCTTCCCAGCGCCCCCTCTTTTAGGAAATCAAGAAAGGAGATGATGAAAGGAAGCTTCTGATTGTAGCTTTTGCGGGAGTAGAACCCTTTTTCATTCCTTCCCAGGAAGGGGTCTGCCGGGCCTCCGGTGAACTCCCAGACTACGCCCCCTTCGTCGAAAAGCTCTTTTTGCATGTTTCTTTGCGAGACTCCCTGGACCTCTGCCAGGACCCGCTCTTCCCACGTAGTCTGCAACGAGCAGGCAGTCTCCCTGCAGGTGTAATAAAGCAGGAAGTTCACCGGGGCCTCCAGAAGGTCCCAGAATATCCTTTCCTCGGATTTCATCTCTCCCATCCTGGCTTCCAGCCTCTTTTTTGCCAGGTAGGCTTCGGTAAAAGGAGACTTGCTTGCAGCGCCGCCGGGGCCTTCCTTGAAAAGCTGTGCTGCCACCTGGTATGCATGGTTGTCGCTGTCCAGCACGGGGCTGACTGCCTGGAGGGCTTTTTTGAAAGCTTGCAGTTCCTCCACCGCCTTCATGTGAGACTCGAGGGCGGTGGACGATGCCTTTCCGGCCTTGGCTGACTTGCCCGCAGAGGCTGCAACCTTTTTTACCGACTTGGCCAAAGAAAGTCCTTCTTCCATGAAGCCCTTGCTTTCCAACTGGCTCTTCATGGCCTGGAAATCCATGACCAGCCCCACCCACGCCGGGGCATCGGAGCGCTTCTTGAGATGGTCCAGTTGTTCGGCCATCTTGCCGATAAGCTCGAAGTAGGGATTGGAAAAAGTGGTCATGGACACGGCCAGCCTGTGCCAGGTCGAGCGGGAGCGCTCGGTGACCTCTTTGGGCTTCTGGAGTCTCTGTTCCTTGTTAAGGCAGCCGCGCGCAAACTCGTGCCAGGCCTGGTAGTACTGCCTTGCATACCAGTCCTCGAAAACCGCCCTCCTCGAGCTCAAAACAGCCTCGTCTTCGGGTTTGCCGGAAAGCGCATCCTCTATCTGCTCGATAAACTCATCAACCTTTCGATTGCCGGCGACCGTATAAGCGGGCGGGACCTTGATCTTTATCTGGTCCGGGTCCACCACCCTGTCGGTCCAGAACTCGCTGGGAAGAACCGGCTTTAAGTCCTCTTTAGCATTGGCCCAGGCAGCCAGCCACTTCATATTATCGCCTTTTATCTTGAGAAGACGGACCAGTCTCGATCTGAGCTCCTGCTGCTTGATCTCCAGTATCTCGGGACTGGTATGCCATTTCAGGTAATAGATATAAAGGCTGTTGAACTCCCCTGCTACTGCGGGGAGCAAGGTCTTGTCGAGAAGCAGGACCACCGCGGTGGACGGCTGGGGCATCTTCTGCATGGCGGCCAGGTCATTATGGGCGAGCCGGGCCTTGTTAAGGTTGATGCGCTTGGCCAGGTGCTCGGCGTACAGACCCACTACCAGGTCAGGGGTGTTCCGATCAAAACCTGCTATCCGCTCCTGCATTTTCTCGTCAATGGGGTGTAAAAGGCCGTCCTCGAACATCTGGAGATAGATCCTCTTGAGGCTCTCTTCCTGGTATTTGCTTTGGTTAAGACCCATGCGCGGAAGCCACCAGTTGCGGTTGAGTTCCTCCAGGCCGGATATCTCCTTGCGAAAATGCTCCATGAGAATGATTTCCTCGGAGATGTTGCCCTCTAATACCGGCGGCTTGACGAACTTCTCCTTGAAAGACTCGATGGCATAAAGGTTTTTGACAAAGGAAAAGGCCAGAAGGCCGGTAATGAGGACGGCCAGTCCGATAATGGCAACCAGACCCATGTCGCGGGTGGACCTTCTCCAGCGGATAAACTCCTTGACCGGAGTGAAAAGGTAGCGGTCCGCCGGAAGTATCTTCGAGAAGAAGTCCTGTAAAAATAAGCCCCGATTGGTCCCCGGCAGCTCTTCTTCCACTTGGGTGTCCACTCCCGTGGACTTTAAAAATCCACTACTGACATTGCCCTCCTGCCGGCCGCTCGCAAAATAGATGCCTCGCAAAAGAGGGGTCTCCTGGTAGGGGTTGTCCTGGAAAGCGCCCCTGATGAAAGCGGCAATGCCTGGTCGAAGTGTCCGGAGTTCTTCAGGAAAAACCATCACCTCCGGGTCTTTGGCCCCAGCCCTGTCCAGAAGAAGAAGCCGCAAGTCCTTGAGCCGCTCGGTCACGCTGTTAATGGTGTCGTCCAGAAAGCCGATGTAGTCCGGGCTTAAGTCCCGGTTAATGTTTCCCATTGCCTGCTTATAAGCTTTCCAGGGAAGAAGTTGACAGAAGGCGTTCATGCCGATGGCCTGGTCTGTCTTGCTCACCAGGAGATACACCGGCACCCTGGCGCCCATCACCCGCATTACCTGGTCAATGGCCTGGTTTACGATCTGACCTTGCTGCTCCTGAAAGTCACCGTGTTCCCGGGTCAGCTTGTCAGCGGGGAGCACGACCACGATCCCGTTAACGGGCTCTCGTTTCCTGGTATTGCCGAGCAGGGTCAGAAACCTTTTCCACTCGTCCTTGTTGGACTTCTGGCCGCCGTGAATGGCGTAGCGGCCCGCCAGGTCGAGAAAGATGCTGTTCTCGAAAAACCACCAGTCGCAGTTCCGGGTCGGTCCTGCTTCCACAGGATGGCCGACGTCCGGAAAGCTGGACGGAAGCCGGGAATTTCGCAAAGCAGTGGACTTGCCCGATCCGGTCTCCCCTATGACCAGGTACCAGGGCATGGCGTAAAGGGGAGAGCCTATCCTACGCAAGTGAGAGTGCTTGATGGAGTAGACCGCTTCCTGAAAACGCTGCTCGAGGTCCTGGAGCTGGCGGCGGCTTGAAGCCGCGCCGCCTTTAGCGGAGTCTTCCTGTTCGATGACCTGGCGGATGAATCCCTCTTCGCGGCGGCGGTTCAGAAAAGACCTTATAAATACCACGGCGGCCACCAGGGCCAGAAAGCCCACTACTATAATAGCGGTCATCCAGTCCGGCCAGTCCAGGTATTGGCAGAGAAAGTACGCTCCCACAACCACTGCGCCTAGGATGAGCAGGATTAAGAGGAACTTTAAAAGCGTGGTAAGTATCTTGGTCATCAAAAATCTTTTCCGGATTTATAAAGAGCTTAAGCTCCCGTCTGAAAATACAACTCCACCAACTGGTCCAGGTAATCGTACATGAAAAAGAAAACCGTGGCCACCACCCCTGCGGCAATTATGCCGGCTATAAGAAGAAAAGGGATTATCCCCCATTTCAGCTTCCGTCTCGGCAGTTCCTTTTCTTCGAGATAAGAGTCGGGAAAAAACAGCCGGTCCTCGGAAGCGAAAGGATCGGGGACCTTTTCCATTACCCTCTGGAGGACCTCCCGGTCAATCTCTTCCAGATAGACCACGTCGCGGACCGAGTAATACCTTCCTCGAAAGCCCATCACCAGGCAGGCGCAATAAACTTCAAGCGGCTGACTGTCGCCGTTTTTTAAAAATTTCAGCTTCTCGAAAAACTCGACACCCGCGTTGTTGGTGTTGTAGTACTGCTTTTGAAGCTCGTTCTTCTCCCATTGTTCCTTTCCCGGCCAGGAGCTCGTCAGCACGGTCTCGTCTATCCATGCACATACCGCGAACCTGGCAAGGTCATACTCCTTTTCCGAGAACCCGCCTTGTTTGCCCATGGCCTCGCTCGTTTCCAGCAGTTTACGGATGTCCTCTTGAAAGCAGTCAAAAGATACCTCCCTCCTGCCGGAAATCATGTAACCGGTATAGGCGAACAGGGGAGAAAAACAGTCCATAAGCCGCAAGTTTTATGATCTCCTTAAAACGATAATCTCGGCCGTCATGTCGTCGGGGGCCTCGTCCCAGTGAAGGGATATGTTTCCGAACCTCTGCACGTCGTCCCACTGGTTGGACGACACGTCGATCTTGAAGTAAACGGTGGACGAAAGCTGGGGCAGCCCGGGCGGAGGCACGGGAACATACTCCAGTCCCAGTCCGGGCAGCGCCCGGGATATGAGGACTTCCATGTTTTCCCTGGCGGAGAGCTTGGCCAGGCTTTGCAAGGACTTCGTGACCCGTTCCTGGTCCAGCTCCGTCCGCAGGGAAAGGTAATAAACGTACCTGTCGCTGAAGACGTGGGAAGGCGTCTGCCCGGTGTAGTAATCCTCGTCCGGCTCGAGGGGAATCACCGATTCGGGCCCGAAGGTGATCTCGTCGAGCAAGCGGTATATAAGCGCTATCAATGTCCGGAAGCATTTGCCGGGGTCCTGGTGATCGTATGGAGGGATGGCCTGTGTTCCCGCCCTGTTTTGTCCGGTGGCGGAAAGATCGCTCGAGAAAAGGGACAACTCGCCCGCCATCTGTACGAGCATCTCGTAAACCTGCAGGGGGTGATACCTTCCCGTCTCCACCGCCAGGTTAAGCCAGGGAGCATACCCGGCCAGGGTCCGCAGACCCATGAGAAGGAAAAACACGCCGGGCTCCATGTCCGCGGACTGCATCATGCGGGGGCTCTTATATTCCTCCAGCCTTACGCAGCGTGCGGCCACCTTTTCGCGGACTTCTTTGATGAGGTTCAAAAGCCCCACCGACGACTCGAGGGACAGGGAGGGAGGGATAAAGTCGGTGTTTACGGATAATCCTTCCTCCTCGGTCAACAACTCCGCTATGGGGATAAGGTGGTAATTGGCCAATTGGTTTTTCTCGGTCTCCCAGAAGATGCGGGGCACAAAGAACAGCCTCTTCACCTGGCCGGTCGGGCCGCTCTGATATAAGTCCCGGACCTCCTCGGGGTTGGTGGTCACCGCGAACCTGGTTGTCACTGAAGAGACATCATCGCGTCCGGGCACCTCGCTGACGTTTTCGGAAAGCTCGTCCCACTTTCTTAGCCCCAGATATGCCTTCAAGCGGCGTCGGCCCTCGGTAAAGGCGCCTTCGAGAGAACGCGATTGAATAATGGTGTTTCCGGGATACTCGATCAGTGTGCCGTCCGGAAAGAGTATCTCGGCTTCCTCCAAGGACAGGTAGTTCTCATCCAGGGCCGCAGTGTCTATCCTCAACTTGTTGATCCCCCAGAGGTAAGGCGCGCTGAAGCGGACCAGGGGAGATATAAGGGACTGGTAATACAGGTCCGACAACTGGAAATGCTGCGGTTGTAAAAAAAGTCCCTGCTGCCAGAAAATAGGCCGATTGTTTTTCACGACAACTACTCCAGAATCTGTTGAATTTCCGCTTGACCGAGATACAGGCCAAGGTTAAGCTTGGCAGGCATTGCCGTTTTCTTTCTTATGAACCTTCCGGTGACCTCGATCTTTACCGGAACCAGGACCAGCCTGGTAACGTGGTTCGGCCATAGTTCATAATAGCCTGCCACAACTCCTACGAACCGGGCGTCTTCAGCCCGGTCGTATACTATGGTCTCCTCGTCGCCGGGATGGACTACCAGTTTGTCCGAGCTTGCCACGCTCTTGTCGAAACGCTTGCACTCGAGAAGCTCTTGTATGCCTCCCCTGTCCATGCGAAGTTCGTTGAAGGCATTGGGGTCGCTAAGCTGATACACGCACATGAGCAGGGTGTGGGGTTGCCCGTCATAGTAGTTGAGTTTTTCATCCGCTATGTAATGCAGCTTAACCGCCCGCGATTCGAAAGGCCATTTTTCCAGTTTGACTTTTTTATCCGGGCATCCGGAACCAATCACGGCAGCCGCCAGTATAAAAAGGCAGGAGATGGCTTGCGGCAATCTCGTTTTAATATGTAACAGCCAGGACGCATTTTTTGTACGTCCTATTATCGGTACCATCGCGACACTCCGAGGCCTTAAACCGGTTACATGCACTTTTCAGGAAAAGCAATCCCTGCAAGCGGGATTATTATTCCAGGTTCAGATCAATTGTATGTGGGGGAACTGCTAATGTTCAAATAATGATGTGTACACCCCTGCCGGATTCATGCGGTATGCCCTTGCCGGCTCTTTCGAATTCAGTCGAGTCTTTGGAAATCGCCTTGCCAATAAAAATTTCTATACAAGGTCTAAATAAATCGGATACTACCGCCATAATTTATTCGGCCTGCTTCAAACAACCAGCACTAATAGCAAATATGAGCACTAAAGTCAAGAGGCTATCAAGTGAAGTTCCCCCAATTTTCTCCGCTCGTTCTTATTCGCATTTGATCGGCGTGCGCAACCGACGAAGAACCCGGCCGTGAAACAGCCTGATCGGTAGCGTTCGCGCAAAGGACGCAAAGGGATTCTCTGGATTTCCGTAGACGTGAAGTCCATGACCATGTCCCGGCCCGTTCGCCGACCATGTCAGCATAGATTTACCGGTTTTCA